>NZ_JAHLPO010000016.1:0-69868 GCF_018917925.1 Intestinimonas sp. MSJ-38
CCCATCGCTATGTTATGCGGTATTAGCACATCTTTCGATGTGTTATCCCCCACTGAAAGGCAGGTTCCTCACGCGTTACTCACCCGTCCGCCACTAAGCATTCCCAT
This sequence comes from Intestinimonas sp. MSJ-38, assembly GCF_018917925.1. Classification (NCBI taxonomy): domain Bacteria; kingdom Bacillati; phylum Bacillota; class Clostridia; order Eubacteriales; genus Intestinimonas; species Intestinimonas sp. MSJ-38. The sequence continues at coordinate 108 of NZ_JAHLPO010000016.1, forward strand.
CCATTGACCGAAATCTCTGTCAGGGGTGCTCCGTTCGACTTGCATGTGTTAGGCATGCCGCCAGCGTTCATCCTGAGCCAGGATCAAACTCTCTAAAAAATTATTCATCAAGCACCGAAGTGCCTCATGCCTTTTTAGAGCTGTTTATCTCAGCTTAAAACCTTGTTGTTTCAAAAGTACTCACTTTTGAAACTCAAATAAATCTCTCAGGGTCCTTGTCTCTTTTGGCGTTGTTTAATTTACAATGTGCTAATTTGTCTTGCACCCTTCGCTCGGGATCGTGTCCCTCACTGTGATGCCTGATTATCTTACCACACTCACTCGCGTTTGTCAACTACTTTTTTCAAGGTTTCTTTCGGATTCAACCGAGAACCGTTGATTTCGTTGGCGTCCTGCGAAGTGCAGCTTGATAATTTTATCAGATCTGAATCTCTTTGTCAAGAACTTTTTTCGAAGTTCTTGACCAGTTTTCCGATCCTCACCGTCCCTCGCGGGACAGCTTGGTTAGTATATCGCTTTTTTCTCCTTTTGTCAACACTTTTCTCCATCTTTTTTGCTTTTCTTTTTGCGTGGCCTGAAAAGGCTCTGTTTCTCATTATTATATATATTATATGCTTTTCCATCCCCTTCCACAGAATGTATATATCTCCTATATATTACTAATTGTTTTTAGATAATTTGCTACCAAATCCTACTATATGTGATATTGTTTGCCAGCGTCTGCTATGCTATTGTACTATATGCGCAGAATATTTTCCCAGATCCCTTTATTCTTTCTATTCTTTATTGTTGATAAAATACCGAGGAGAGAGTGAACATGAACAGCAAGACCACCGTGATTATTGCAGATGACAGTGTTGAATTTCTCAGTCTTTTGGCTGGCCAGCTGGAGGAGGATCCCCGCGTTCAGGTGATTGGCCGGGCCGGCAACGGCGAAGAGCTGGTCGCTTTGGTGCAGCAGCTCCATCCCGATGTGGTAGTGACCGACACCGTTTTAGCCAAATTGGACGGTCTTGCGGCGCTGCGTCAAATTGCCGCGTTGCCTGAGAAGTGTCCGCTTTTTATTGTAACTCCTTCCTTTTCCAGTCCCCAGATCCTGGCCGAGGCTTCCGCTCTGGGCGCTCAGCACTTTATGCCCAAACCTTTTGACATATCTGTGCTTTTGCAGCGAATCTGCCAACCCACTCCCCAACCGGCCAACACCGACATTACCCTCTTGGTTACTGAAGCCATGCATCAGTTGGGAGTTCCTGCTCATATTCTGGGGCACCGCTATCTGCGTGAAGCCATTGTCATGACCATACAGAATACCGATGTGATCCACGCAGTGACCAAGGAGCTTTATCCCACTGTGGCCAAGCGCCACTCCACCACCGGTTCCCGTGTGGAGCGGGCCATCCGTCATGCCATCGAATCCGCCTGGGACCGGGGCGATTTAAACGCCGTGCAAGAATATTTCGGCGCCACCATCTCCGGCAGCAGAGGCAAACCTACCAACAGTGAATTCATTTCTATGGTAGCCGATCATTTGCGCTTGAAGATCCACCAGGCTGGATGATTTTCCCGTTGACAGCAAAAAACGCCGCCAATCCATGATTGTGCGGCGTTTCTCTTTGTATCGTTTTCTGTATTTAAGAACGGAGTTTCTGGCAGTACTGGGCACAAAGCTTGTCGGTACATTCGCAGCACTGCAATGCAGCGTTTGAAACGACTGGAAAAAACTTCTGCGATCCCAGAGGCACCTTATTTTTGATGGGGATAATCTGAAGGGTCATGTCCACCACCCACACACCCCACAAAAGGTGCAGAAGGGAAAACTCTTTGAAAAAATTCATCCCATCCAGAACCGTGAAGAAATCCCGCCGGAATAGATACATGAATAGGCAAATCACAAAAATCACACAGCGTCCAATCAGCCGACCTATATAAACCTTTCGTGTTTCAGACATGGCATCTCCTCTCCCTGGAGCAAAACAAAATCCGGCCAAGTGCGATAAAAAAAGTGGCCCCTACCACTTTAACCTATTATAATATATCACGCTCAAAAGATACAAGAGAAAATATCAGTCAAATTGAGGACCTCTACAAACACGCCATTGGGCAAAAATAAAAAAGCAGCTGCTTTTGCAGCTGCTTTTTATGCTGGTGGAGACGAGGGGAATCGAACCCCTGTCCGAAAACCGATCCACAGGTCCTTCTCCGGGCGCAGACGATCTTTTACATTCCCGCAGGGCAACGCCGCTCGTCAGGCTTTATCCATTGGTAGCTTCATGATGCATGGCACGCTCAAAGCTTTGCGTACTCACGGACGCCACTAATCCACGCCCTCATCCGGCTCGTGGCCCTTCCGGCGAGGACGGCCGCCTTTAATTAGGCAGCGTAAGCTACTTTAGAGTTGTTGTTTAATTTATAAACTGCACATTTTAAAGAGGGTATGCGCCTCTGCCCGCTAAACCTGTTTCAGAGTCCCCGTCGAAACCTTGGCGTCCCCAAAACAAAATCACAACTCTCTGAGCGGATGCTACCGCCGCTCTTTCATGGTCCGGTCAATCTCCCGCTGGGCATCCCGCCGGGCGATGCTCTCCCGCTTATCGTGGAGCTTTTTGCCCTTGCACAGCCCAATGGAAATCTTCACACGGGACCGCTTCAAATAGACCGACAAAGGAATCAGGGCGTAACCATCCTTTTTCACCAGCCCATACAGCCGGAGGATCTCCCTTTTGTGCATCAGAAGGCGGCGAGGGCGCATGGGATCTTTATTAAAGATATTCCCCTGCTCATAAGGGCTGATGTGCATCCCCAGAACAAACAATTCCCCGTCTTTGACGCTACAATAGGAATCTTTCAGGTTGAGCCGGCCGGCCCGAATGGATTTCACCTCGGTGCCCGCCAGGGATATACCCGCTTCGTAGGTCTCTTCCACAAAAAAGTCATGCCGCGCTTTTTTGTTCTGCGCCAGCAGTTTTGTCCCGTCGGCCATTGCGCGGCCCCCTTTCTGTCTCTTTTTATGCTACCACGGAGAAAGCTTTCTGTAAAGTGACAACTGTGTTACAAATTTCTCCCCTTTTCTCCGCCCTTGCGCCGCAAGGCCCGGGCTGTTATACTAAAATCGTCTGGTGGAAGGGATGTTTTACCGGGAATTTATTTCTTCTTTTTCCCCGGCTTACAAACGCGCCCTATCCTGTCAGAGCATGATCCATAGAATAAAGGAAGTGACTTCATGCCCACTCATTATGCCCATATTGTTTTTGGCCGCAAGGTGCTCCAGGCCCTGCCGGAGGATCTGGCCAAAAAGGTATCGGCCGATCAGGCCGCCTTTTATGTGGGGCTTCACGGCCCCGACCCCCTGTTTTATTACCATCCCCTCACCCCCAATGCCGTCTCCCGTCTGGGAAACGCCATCCACGATGAACCGGGCACCGTCTTTTTTGAAAAGGCCCGCTCTGTAATGCATACCATGGCCACGCCCTCCCGCCGCAGCTATCTGGCCGGTTTTTTGTGCCATTATATGCTGGATTCCCGGTGCCATCCCTATATTGACGGCCACCTCAGCCTGTCCCATCACCTGATCGAAACCGAGCTGGACCGGGCGTTGATGGAAAAAGAACGGCTGACGCCCGGGGTATTTGACCCCTTACAGCATATTCAGCCCAGCCGCTCTCTGGGCCTTGTCATCGAACCTTTCTACCCGGGCACCACCGCCCGGCAGTGGCAGACCTGCCTTTCCTCCATGAAAAAAATTTGCCGTGTGCTCTCCAATCCCTCGGCACCTCTTCAGAGGATTTTACTGGGTGGAATGCGTCTGGGCGGGCTGTATGACAAATTTCACGGCCTGATCCTTCGTCCCCAGCCCTATCCGGCCTGTCTGGAAACCAGCCGGGTGCTGATGGAGCTTCTGGAGGGCGAAGTGGCAGAGACCGCTTCCCAGATAGCCCTGTTCCTCGAGGCCCTGGACAATGGCGACGCCTTCTCTTCCCGGCTGAACCTCACCTTTGGAGGAGACGCCCTATGAAAAACCGGGACCGCCTGACTCCCCTGGAACGCAGCTGGGTTTTATATGATGTGGGCAACTCGGCCTTTGTGCTGATGGCCTCCACCATCATGCCCATCTTTTTCAAAAACCTCACCTCCGCCGCCGGAGTGGCCGACCACGACGCCACCGCCTATTGGAGCTATACCGCCGCCTTCTGTACGCTGGTAGTGGCTTTCCTGGGCCCCACCCTGGGGGCTCTGGCCGACACCAAAGGTTTTAAAAAGCCCCTTTTTACCGCCATGCTGGCTTTGGGCGCGGCGGGCTGCCTGGCCTTGCCCATGCCTCTGGGCTGGATGGGATTTCTGGTGCTGTTCATCCTGGCCAAGATCGGTTTTTCCGGCAGTCTGGTGTTTTATGACGCCATGCTCTCCGATGTGACCGAAGACAGCCGTATGGACATGGTATCCTCCAAGGGTTATGCCTGGGGATATCTGGGCAGCTGCCTTCCCTTTGTCCTTTGCCTGGCCCTGATCCTGACGGCCGAGCAAACCGGCTTAGGCACGGCCACCGCCACCGGTATTGCCTTTTTGATCACCGCCCTGTGGTGGATCGGCTGTTCCCTGCCTTTGCTGAAAAACTACCAGCAGGTCCACTTTGTTCCCCGGGCCCCTGGTGCGGTAAAGGAAAGTCTCCGCCGTCTGGGGCGCACCCTGCGGGACATCCGCAAGGAAAAAAAGATCTTTTGGTTCCTGCTGGCCTTTTTCTTCTATATTGACGGGGTCTATACCATTATTGACCTGGCCACCTCTTACGGCAAGGATGTGGGCATCTCCGACACCAACCTGGTGCTGGCCCTGCTTCTGACCCAGGTGGTAGCATTTCCCTGTTCCCTGTTTTTCGCCAAGCTCTGCCGCCGCTACAAGCCGGAAAACCTGATCCAGGTCTGTATTCTGGGTTATTTCTTTGTGACGGTATTTGCCCTACAGCTGGACCGCGCCTGGGAATTCTGGTTCCTGGCCGTGTGTGTGGCAGTGTTCCAGGGTACCATTCAGGCCCTGTCCCGCTCCTACTACGCCAAGATTATTCCCAAAGAGCGTTCGGCGGAATTTTTCGGTTTCTTCGATATCTTTGGAAAAAGCGCCTCCTTTACCGGCGCTATGATCATGGGATTCTCCACCCAGCTGTTCAACACCTCCCGGGCCGGCGTGGCCGCGCTCTCCCTTCTGTTTCCTCTGGGGCTTCTGCTGCTGCGCAAAGCGATGAAGATCCCCTCCCGTCAATAACCCTTATCATAAAAAGAACTGCCTCCAGGCAGTTCTCAGACTGTCGAAAAACCTATATAACGAAAAGGGTCGTCCGCCCTACCCCTATAAATCCGCAAAAAGCCGCGACCTGTGCGTGGCTTTTTGCACTTCTCAAGGGGCAAGTGTGCGCCAAAGGCGTGCATACAGCCCCTTGCAAAAACTCGAAAAAGTGGCCTAAGCCACTTTTTCGACACGCTCAGAACTGCCTCCAAGCAGTTCTTTTTTTATTTCAGCTCTTCTCGTTCCTGCTCTGTGAGAAGGTGAAGTTTACCGTAGACTCCATCATACCCCGGTTCCCAGCACACCTTTCCCTCTCTCAGGTTCAAAAGCCCTTGAGCCACACAGGCCCCGGCCACTTTCTCCACATCCTCTATTTTGGCCTGACGCAGAATGAAAAACTCCGGCCCCAACTGACAAAGCAAGCTTTCATACAGCCGCTTCACCTTCACCGATGTAACTCCCACCCCTAAAGAGGCGGCAATGGTCTCCGGCAAAGGAGCCAGGCTCTCATAGGGGGCCATGTCTGCTTTTCCAGCGCCGGACAGCTCCAGCACCCGGTGGCACACCCCCACCGTCATCTTTTTGCCGCACACCGGGCAAATGTTGCCCCGTTTTTCCCCTTCCTCCGGCGCCATGGACACCCCGCAGGCCCGGTGGCCATCCCAGTGGTATTTGCCCTCCTGGGGAAAAAATTCAATGGTGCCCCGCCATCCACTTTCCTCCCCTTGACGGATGGCGTCCAGCAAATTCTGATAAGACAGATCGATCTCCAGGAGACTGGCCTCCCGCCCCAGTTTTCCCGGGGAATGGGCATCAGAGTTGGAAATAAGCCGCAGCCCTTCAAGGGCAGACACACCGGCATTCATAGGCGGGTCAGAAGAAAGGCCGGTCTCTATGCCATGGATATGCCCCGCCAGATCGCCGAAGCACTCTTCCAAAGTGGAAAAGGCAGAAAAGGCCCCGAACATGGAAAAATGGGGCGTCCAGATATGGGCCGGAATCAGCTCTCCTTCCGGGGATGTGTCCAGCAGAATCCCCAGCAGATCCTCACTGTCCAGTTTGAGAATGGGACGGCCGTCGGCATTCAGATTCCCCACCTGGGAAAGCCTCTCCGAAAGCTCCTCCCCCTTTTCCAAAGAGGGCAACAGCAGCAGATTATGAACCTTTCGGGTCTTTCCGTCCCTTTTATAAATGGAGCTGATTTCTCCGGTGACCACAAACCGAGGACTTTCTCCCTCATCCAGCAAACGGTAGGGCTTTTTCAGCACATAAAGCCCTTCTTCGGCGGGCTCCAGTTTTTCTCTCAGTTCCATTCTCCATGCCGGGTGGGTAAAATCCCCCGTCCCCACAAGGCCGATCCCCTTCTTCCGGGCCCACAGATCCAGATGCTCCAGATCTCCATCCCGGCTGGTGGCCCGGCTGTAACGGGAATGGATATGCAGATCGGCAATGACCACAGTCTCCCCTCCTTTGGAGCCTATTATAGCCCTTTTTCCACGATGGCGCATTGTGAATATTTAAACGCCATGTTGATATAATATACATTTTTCTCAAAAACCCCTTTTCATCTTGCGCAATCTGATGATTGCATATTCATGCATATAGTCGTAAACAAGCGAAGGTTTTACTCATGTACTGCGACGGCATCATGATCCGCACCTTTGACCAGCAGGAAGTGGAAGACCTGGCCAAATATGGCTCCATCCCCGTGATCAACGGTCTCACCGACATGGCTCACCCCTGCCAGGTGCTGGCTGACCTGATGACCATCCGGGAGCACAAGGCCAAGCTGGAAGGATTGAAGATCTGCTGCATCGGCGACGGCAACAACATGGCAAACTCCATCATCGTAGGCGGCTTGAAATGCGGCATGGATGTCTCCATCGCCTGTCCCGCTTCCTATCAGCCCCATCCCGATGTGCTGGCCTATGCCGAAACGGTGACCGATGCCAAATTTGTCATGACCCAGGACCCCATGGAAGCGGCCAAGGACGCCGATGTGATCTTCACCGATGTGTGGGCCTCCATAGGCCAGGAGCAGGAAAAGGCCCAGCGGGAACAGGCCTTTGCCGGTTTCCAGGTGAACAGCGAAATGATGAAGGTGGCCAAACCCGACTGCATGATCCAGCATTGCCTGCCCGCTCACCGGGGCGAAGAGATCACCGAAGAAGTCTTCGAAGGCCATGCCCAGGAGATCTTCGACGAAGCGGAAAACCGTCTCCATGCCCAGAAGGCCGTCATGGCTCTTCTGATGGGCTAAAATCCGCCTTGACAAGCCTCCCCACCGGTGATATAGTGTCCTTATTAAATCGGCTTTGACGAAGACGAAACCGCAAAGCACCGTTCAGAGAGGGATGCATTTTGCTGCGAGCATCCTGCGGCGGCCGCGGCCTGACCACTTCCGAGCTGCCCGCGACATAAGCGGGACGGGTCCTCCCGTTACAGAGGTCACAAGCGGCGCCTTTGGCGCAAGCAGGGTGGAACCGTGGGACTTTTCAAAGCCTCACCCCTGAAAAATTTCAGGGGTGAGGCTTTTTTTGTTTTTCATTCATTATCCGCCGCCCCGCAAAAGGAGGAATTTTGCCATGAGCGAAAACCAGAACGACCAGTACACCTTTGAAAACGAAGAATACCGCAAGACCTATTGGCACACCTGCTCCCACATCCTGGCCCAGGCCATGAAGCGGCTGCATCCGGAAGTGAAGCTGGCCATCGGTCCTGCCATCGACAACGGCTTCTACTATGACTTTGATATGCCTGAACCCTTCTCCGAGGATCAGCTTTCCGAGCTGGAAGCCGAGATGCGGAAGATCTGCAAGGAAAAGCTGAAGCTGGAGCGGTTCGAGCTGCCCAGGGAAGAGGCCATCCGCTTCATGGAGGAAAAAGGCGAGCCTTACAAAGTGGAGCTGATCCAGGATCTGCCGGAGGACGAAGTGATCTCCTTCTACAAGCAGGGCGAGTTCACCGATCTGTGCGCCGGCCCCCATGTGGACTCTACCGGCCGCATCAAAGGCAACGCCATCAAGCTCACCGCCTGCAACGCCGCCTACTGGCGTGGCGACAGCAGCCGTCAGACCCTGCAGCGGATCTACGGCGTGGCCTTCCCCAAGAAAGATGAGCTGGACGCCTATCTGGCCAAGATCGAAGAGGCCAAGCGGCGGGATCACCGGAAACTGGGCAAAGAGCTGGGCCTGTTCATGATGACCGAGGAAGGCCCCGGCTTCCCCTTCTTCCTGCCCAAGGGCATGGTGCTGAAAAACACTCTGCTGGATTACTGGCGTGAGTGCCACAAGCGCTATGGCTATGTGGAGATCTCCACCCCCATCATCCTCAACCAGGAGCTGTGGCATCGTTCGGGCCACTGGGATCATTACAAAAATAATATGTACACCACCAAGATCGACGGAGAGGATTACGCCGTCAAGCCCATGAACTGCCCCGGCGGCATGCTGGTGTATAAGAACCAGCCCCATTCCTACCGTGATCTGCCTCTGCGCATGGCCGAACTGGGCCTGGTGCACCGTCACGAGCTGTCCGGCGCTCTCCACGGTCTGTTCCGTGTGCGCTGCTTCACCCAGGACGACGCCCACATCTTCATGACCCGCGACCAGATGAAGGAAGAAATCAAAAATGTGGTGCGGCTGTTTGACGAGATCTACTCCACCTTCGGCCTGACCTATCGCATCGAGCTGTCCACCATGCCGGAGGACCACATGGGCGAAGAAGAAGTGTGGCATTTTGCCGAGGACACCCTCCAGGCCGCCATCCAGGAGATGGGCAAGGACTTTGTCATCAACGCCGGCGACGGCGCCTTCTATGGCCCCAAGCTGGACTTCCATCTGGCCGACTCCCTGGGACGCACCTGGCAGTGCGGCACCATCCAGCTGGACTTCCAGATGCCCGAGCGGTTTGATCTGGAATATGTGGGCGAAGACGGCCACAAGCACCGTCCCGTCATGATCCACCGGGCTCTGCTGGGTTCCATCGAGCGGTTCATCGGCGTCATCACCGAGCATTTTGCCGGCGCTTTCCCCACCTGGCTGTCTCCTGTGCAGGTGAAGGTGCTGCCCATCACCGACCGGACTCACGAGTATTCCGTCCAGGTGATGGAGAAGCTCACCGCCATGGGCCTGCGCTGTGAGCTGGACGACCGCAGCGAAAAGATCGGCTACAAGATCCGGGAAGCTCAGCTGGAGAAGATCCCCTATATGCTGGTGCTGGGCGACAAGGAAGCGGAAAGCGGCCAGGTGGCCGTCCGCAGCCGGAAAACCGGCGAGACTCAGGTGATGAGCCTGGAAGAGTTCATGGAGAAGATCGGCGAAGAAGTAAAGACCCGGGCCATGTAATAGTTTTTCGGGAAAGCGGCAAAAGTCACTTTTTTGACACACTCAATCCCCCAAAGGCGCTGCCTTTGGGGGATTTTTTCATAGTTTACTCCATTTTCTCATAGACTTTTCTGAGAAAACAGAAAAGCGAGGGACTGAAAATGGATCTGTTCTGGCAGCAATTTGACAAAATCAGCGCCTTTTTGTGGGACCCCTTCCTTCTTTTGGCTCTGGGAGGTGCTGGGGTATTTTGCACTCTCCGCTTCAACTTTGTGCAGCTGCGGGGCTTTTTCCCCGCCTGCCGTCAGGTGTTTCACGGGGCCTTTTCCCAGAAGGCCTCCCAGGATGGCATGAGCTCCTTCAGCGCGCTGATGACTGCCGTAGCCGCCCAGGTAGGCACCGGCAATCTGGCGGGTGCGGCGGCAGCCATTGCCGTGGGCGGTCCGGGAGCGGTGTTCTGGATGTGGGTCAGCGCCTTCTTTGGCATGGCCACCGCCTTTGGTGAGGCAGTACTGGCCCAGAAATTCCGGCGGAAGGTGGACGGCACCGTCACCGGTGGGCCGGTCTATTACATCAAGGCCGCCTTTCCCGGCCTGGGCGGACGGCTGCTGGCGGTGATTTTTGCCTTTCTGGTGGTATTCTCCATGGGCTTTGTAGGGGCCATGGTCCAGTCCAACGCCATCGGGGAATCCTTTCAGGCCGCTTTCGGCATGCCCCCGCTGTATACCGGCATCGCTGTGGCGCTTTTGTGCTTTGTGTCCTTTTCCGGCGGCATCCGCCGTCTGGCCGCCCTTACCGGGCGTCTGGTGCCTGTGATGGCCCTGTTTTATATGCTAGGTTCTGCTTTTGTCCTGTTCCGCTTCCGTGAAAACCTTCTCCCCGCCCTTTCCTCGATTTTTGTGGGTGCCTTTGCTCCCCAGTCCCTGGCCGGTGGCATCGTCGGCGTCACCGCCAAAAAAGTCATGCGCCTGGGGCTGGCCCGGGGGCTTTTCTCCCACGAAGCCGGAGTGGGCTCCACCCCTCATGCCCACGCGGTGGCCCGGGTGGAGCATCCGGTGCAGCAAGGGTATGTGGCTATGCTGGGGGTTTTTATCGACACCTTTGTGATCTTGACCCTCACCGCCCTGGTGATCCTGGTCACCGGTGTCCTCACCCCCGATGCCTCTCTCACCGGCGCAGCCCTGACTCAGGCCGGTTTTTCGGCGGTGCTGGGAAAATGGGGCGGTCCCTTTATCGCCTTGTGCATCTTCTTTTTTGCTTTCTCCTCCCTTCTGGGTTGGTATTTTTTCGGCGCAGCCAATGCCCGGTATCTCTTTGGAAAGCTGGGGATCGCTCCTTACCGGCTGGGGGTGTGCCTGTGCGTTTTTCTGGGCGCTTTGATGGATGTGGGAAAGATGTGGGAGCTGGCCGATCTGTGCTGCGGCCTGATGGCCCTGCCCAACTTGGCGGCCCTTTTGGCCCTCAGCGGCCTTTCCGCTTCCCTTTTGCGGGAATACCGGAGGAGATAATGGCAGTTTATCCGGGAGATAGTGGCTTTCCCTTGCCATTTTTCCAAAATACTGATATAATATTGACGCATTTTACGAATATGCGTCAATTTATGGAGCGATAAGAGGGATATAATATGGCAAACGACAAAAAAATGGTGCGGGAAATCACCCCCATGGATGAAGACTTCGCCCAGTGGTATACCGACATCGTAAAAAAAGCCGAACTGATCGACTATTCCAGCATGCGTGGCTGCGTCATCATGCGCCCCTATGCCCAGGCCATCTGGGAAAACATTCAGAAGATCTTTGACGGCATGATCAAAGAGACCGGCCATGAGAATGTGGCAATGCCCATTTTCATTCCCGAATCCCTGCTGAACAAGGAAAAGGACCATGTGGAAGGCTTTGCTCCCGAAGTGGCCTGGGTCACCCATGGCGGCAGCGAAAAGCTGGAGGAGCGGTTGTGCGTCCGCCCCACTTCCGAGACTCTGTTCTGCGAGCACTACGCCCACATCATCCAGTCCTGGCGTGACCTGCCCAAGCTGTACAACCAGTGGTGCAGCGTGGTGCGGTGGGAAAAGACCACCCGCCCCTTCCTGCGCACCCGGGAATTCTGGTGGCAGGAGGGCCACACCGCCCACGCCACCGAAGAGGACGCCCGGAAGGAAACCCTGGACATCCTGGACCTGTATGAAAAGCTGGCAACCGAATATCTGTGCATGCCGGTGATCAAGGGCCGGAAAACCGATCGGGAGAAGTTTGCCGGCGCTATGGAGACCTACACCATTGAGGCCATGATGCACGATGGCAAGGCTCTGCAGAGCGGCACTTCCCACTATTTCGGCGACGGTTTTGCCAAAGCCTTCGGTGTGCAGTACACCGACAAGGAAAACAAGCTCCAGTATGTCCATCAGACTTCCTGGGGCATCTCCACCCGCCTCATCGGCGGCATCATCATGACCCACGGCGACAACGAAGGCCTGGTTCTGCCCCCGGCCATCGCTCCCATCCAGGTGGTCATCGTGCCGGTGGCCGCCCACAAGCCCGGCGTGCTGGAAAAGGCCGCCGAGATTGCTGAAACACTGAAAAAGGCCGGCCTGCGGGTCAAGCTGGACGACAGCGACCAATCCCCCGGCTGGAAATATGCCCAGTACGAGATGAAGGGCGTGCCCCTCCGTCTGGAAATCGGGCCCCGGGATATTGAAAACGGCAACTGCGTACTGGTGCGCCGTGACAACCGGGAAAAGACCGTGGTGGCTCTGGACAATCTGGTGGAGAGCACCCAGCAGATGCTGAAGGACTTCGCCAAGGCCATCTACGAAAAGGCCAAGGCCAATCTGGAAGGCAACATCACCCCGGCCCACAACATCCAGGAGATGAAGGACATCCTGCAAAAGCGCGTAGGCTTTGTCAAGGCCATGTGGTGCGGCGACGAGCATTGCGAAGAGGTCATCAAAAACGAAACTGGCATGCCCTCCCGCTGCATCCCCTTTGAGCAGGAGCACATCGACGATGTGTGCCCCGTCTGCGGCAAGCCTGCCAAGTATATGGTGATCTTCGGCATTGCCTATTGATCCCTCGAAAAAGCAGAAAAAGCGCCCGGAAATTCCGGGCGCTTTTTTGGGCGTTTTGCATAAAATCTGTTTTCCTTCCCAAAATAAGAAACAAACGGCCTTCGGCCTGCGTCTAAAAGAATACTATGACAAAAAGAAAGGATTTTATCTATGAAACGATGGCTGGCGCTTTGCCTTTGTGCCCTTTTCGCTTTCCCTTTCTGGGGCTGCACCCAGAAGGAGAGCAGCACCGATCAAACCCCCGATCAGCTTCTGGAAAGCATGAAAACCGCTGTGGGAGAAGAAAATCTGCCCATGCTTGAGGCGGGAGATGAAACTTTGCTGCAAAGCTTCTACGGTCTTTCCCCCGATGACCTCACATCCTACGCCTGGGAACTTGCCGCAACCAATGTGCAGGCCGACGAATTCTTTGTGGCTCAGGTGAAAGAAGGGCACATGGACGCTGTGCGCAGCGCCATCGAAAAACGGCAGGCCGATCTGGAAAGCACCTGGAAGCAGTATCTGCCCGAGGTGTATGACACGGTGAAAGACAGCCGCACTGTGGAAAAAGGAGATTTCATCCTTTATGTGGTCTCTCCCCAGGCTGACGAGGCCGTAGCGGCTTTTGAAAAGGCATTCTAACCGGCGGGCCGGGTCACCCCGGCCCCTTCTTTTTTTGAAAAAATCCAAGTAGGAGCGTTGGAGCGATGGTTTTCAGCAGCATACTCTTTTTGTTTCTCTATTTGCCCCTGACTCTGGGCATCTATTACATAACACCCCGCCGATGGCGGAACCTGGCCCTTCTGGTTCTCAACCTGATCTTCTATGGCTGGGGCGAGCCCATTTATGTGCTCATCATGATCTTCTCCATTTTGGTGGATTACAGCCATGGCCTGCTCATTGCCCGCCACCGGGAAAACGACCGGTTCTGCCGGAAAGTAGTGGCCAGCTCGGTGATCATCAACCTGGGGCTTTTGGTCTTTTTCAAGTACTATGACTTTATCGTCACCAATCTCCGGGCTGTGTTCCCCGCCCTGAGCTTTCTGGAGCCCCTGGGTCTGGGGCTGCCCATCGGCATTTCCTTCTACACCTTCCAGACCATGTCCTATACCATCGATGTCTACCGGGGAGACGCCCGGGCCCAGAAGGACATCGTGTCCTTCGGCACCTTCGTCACCCTGTTCCCCCAGCTGATCGCTGGCCCCATCGTCAAATATAAGGATGTGGACGACCAGCTGCGGGAGCGCCGGGAAAGCGTGGAGCAGTTTGCCCAGGGTGTACAGACCTTTGTGTGCGGCCTGGCAAAAAAGGTCCTGCTGGCCAACAACATCGGCGCCTTGTGGGAGATTTACAAAACCATGGACCCCTCTTCCCTTTCGGTGCTGGGAGCCTGGCTGGGCGTCCTGGCCTTTGCCTTCCAGATCTATTTTGACTTCTCCGGCTATTCCGACATGGCCATCGGCTTAGGGCGTATGTTGGGCTTTGAGTTCAAAATCAACTTTGACTATCCCTATATCTCCCGGAGCATCACCGAATTCTGGCGGCGCTGGCACATCTCCCTCAGCTCCTGGTTCCGGGAATATGTATATATCCCCCTGGGGGGCAACCGGAAAGGCCTGCTGAAAACCTATCGGAACATCTTCGTTGTGTGGATGCTCACCGGCATCTGGCATGGCGCTTCCTGGAACTATGTGTGCTGGGGCCTGTTCTTCGCCGTGCTTCTGATGGTGGAAAAGGCCTTCCTCCTTTCCCTTCTGAAAAAGGCCCCTGCCGCTTTGGGGCATATTTACACCCTGTTTCTAGTGCTCATCAGCTGGGCCTTGTTTGCCAATGAGGATATTTCCCGGGCCTTCGGCTATATCGGCGCCATGTTTGGCGGCGGAAACGGGCTGTGGGACAGCGCCAGTCTGTACCGGCTGGTCTCTTACCTGCCTCTGCTGCTGATTCTGGTCCTGGCCAGCCTGCCTTTGGGCAAAAAACTTTGGCTGCGGCTCAAGCCCTCCCATCGGTGGGGCGCGGCCATGGCCCTGTGTTTCCTGGGGCTTTTGCTGTCCACCGCCTATCTGGTGGACGCCTCCTATAACCCCTTCCTCTATTTCCGCTTTTAGGAGGATCGATTTATGAGCAAAAAACAATCCATTGCCCTGTGCGGGCTGTTCGTCCTTTTCGTTCTGGTGTGCGCCGTGCTCAATCTGTGCTGGCCCGACCGGGAGTTTTCCCCCATGGAAAACCGTACCCTGGCCCAGCGGCCGGACTTCTCCTGGAAGGGTCTTTTCTCCGGCGAGTGGACCCAGGACTTCGAGACCTACCTCACCGACCAATTCCCCCTGCGGGACACCTGGGTGGGCCTGAAATACATCTGCGAGCGGGCCATGCTCAAGCAGGAAAACAACGGCATCTATTTTGCCGGCGACCGGCTGATTGCCCGGTTTGATCCCCCGGATGAAACCCGGGTGGAACAAAACTTTGCCGCCATTGACGCCCTGGCCCAGAACACTGGCCTGCCCACCCGCTTTATGCTGGTGCCCACCAGTGCGTACATCTACCAGGATGAGCTGCCCGCAAACGCCCCCAGCTATGACCAGCAGCAGCTTCTGGATCGGGCTTCTCAGCTGCAGCAGGCGGAGAACATCCCGGTGGCCCAAGCCCTTCTGGACGCCCGGGAGGAATACATCTACTACCGCACCGACCACCACTGGACCACAAAGGGTGCTTATCTGGCCTACGAAGCCTATATGAAGGCCGCAGGACGGGAGGACGAGATTCTCACCCAGGAAGAGCTGGAGGCCGTCAAGCAAGAGACTCCGGACTTCTACGGCACCCTGTACAGCCAGGCGGGAGCACGCTTTTATGAGCCGGACACCATCACCTGGTATGATTTCCCCGGCCTGACCATGGAACAGCCGGGCAAGGAGCCTACCTCCATCTACGACCGCTCCTATCTGGATCAGAAGGACAAATACTCCCTGTTCTTCGGCGGAAACCCGCCGGCCCTCACCATCCGCAACGAAAACCAGGAGGCCCATGGCACTCTTCTGGTGGTCAAGGATTCCTTTGCCAACAGCCTGCTTCCCTATCTGGCGGAAAGCTACGAGGAGATCTATGTGTTCGATCCCCGGTATAACCGCACCCCCATCAGCGAATACGCCGCCCAATGCGGCGCCGATGAGATCCTGGTGCTCTATCAGACCGGAAACTTTGCCGAAGATGTGAATGTGGGGCTGCTCAGCCGCTAAAACCAAATATATGAAAAAGGCCTGCCGCCCTACCCCTATCAATCCGCAAAAAGCCGCGACCTGTGCGTGGCTTTTTGCACTTCTCAAGGGCGGGGCGCCCCGCTGGTCCGGTGGCCGGACGGCCATACTTTCTTTGCTTTTCTGCGTACAACCGGCCCAGCGCGGGAGCGCAGTATGGCTGTCCCGACACGGGGCCGGCTCGCCGCCAGCCCCTTGCAAAAACTCGAAAAAGTGGCCTAAGCCACTTTTTCGACACGCTCAGGCCTGCCGCAGTTTGCAGCAGGCCTTTGCTTTTCCTTAGCCTTGGGGAACTTCCACTTTCATTTCCCCATAGAATTTACCCTTGTCTCCCACTTCCACATAACCGGTGTAAGCGGCCGATTTTTCATCGGTGGAAATGTCTCCAGTCACCGACTGGCCCGTCACCGCTTTGTCGTCCCGGGGCAGCAGCCAGATGTCTTTCAGACTTCCCTGCTCCTGGGAAGTAATCTGGCCAGTGGCCTGGTTATAATACACGGTGCCTTCCAGGGTGAAAAAGACCCAGGGACCTTTGTCGCCGGTGCTCTGGCCGAACACGGCGGTCTGCTGTACCCGGCCCTTTTCGGCCTTCACCGTCTCATGCCAGGCTTTTGTGATGTTTTCCAGCACATAGCTTTGCACTTTGCCCCATTTTTCCGCCTTGGCCCAATCCTGGGTATCCTCCATCACCTTCTGGGTGATGTCCGCCCCTTGGGCATCCTGGAAGATGTAATTGTCCTGTTCTTCCTGGTAGAAGGGGCGAATCCATTGGAGAAAGGCTTCGTCCTCCTTTTCTCCGGCTGCATTGCGCCGCCAGAAGACCACACCTACCACGGCCACAACAGCCACCAGCACCACAGCCACCATCATTTTCTTTTTCATTTTTGCCCCTCCTTTGTCATTAAATTATTTTTTTATTTTATTATAGTATAACAGTACCCCCCCCGTCAATATTTGGAAATAAAAAACAGAGCCAAACTTGGCTCTGTTTTTTTGGTATTTTTGCCCTGTTTATTTGGTGTAGTTGTCGAAATAACCCTGCACCAGAACGATGGGAGTGCCCTTGTCGCCGCTGCCGGAAGTCAGATCGCACAGCGAGCCCACCAGATCGGTGAGACGGCGGGGTGTGGTGCCCTGAGAGACCATCTTGCCGGTGAGATCGGCATCCTTGTGCCGGATGTAATCGGAGATGGCGTCTTTCAGCTCCTGGCCCTCCAGATCGGCAAAGTCGTTGTCCGCCAGGTACTTCAGCTTGACTTCGTTGGGCTGACCCTCCAGGCCGGCGGTATAAGCGGGGGCCACCACCGGATCGGCCAGTTCCCAGATCTTGCCCACCGGATCTTTGAAAGCGCCGTCGCCGTAGATCATCACTTCCACATGCTTTCCGGTGCGTTCCTTCATCTGCTTCTGGATGCTTTCCACCACCGGAGCGCAGTTTCTGGGGAAGAGCTTGACCCGCTCCTCGGTGGCCTTGTTGGAGCCCAACAGACCGAACTGCTCGTTACAGCCACTGCCGTCCACCGGCTGGGTGAGGATCTCGTCCAGGCAATAGACGGTCTCGGCCCCGGCCTTCTGCAAAAGCCGCTTGGTGCGGGCCCGGGTATGAATATCGCAGCAAAGGACCTTTTTGGTATAGTCCAGAATGGTGCGGCAGTCGTTGGCCAGAATGACCTCCACCTCACAGCCACAGCTCTGGATCAGCTCTTTGTAATAAGCGATGTAGTCCACCCCGGTGAAGGTGTGGCGGGCCGGCCCGAACAGCTGATGGAATCGCTCTTCAGTGAGCACATCGGTCCAGGGGTTGATGCCCTTTTCGTCCAGAGCATCCAGATCCACCAGGTGATTTCCCACTTCATCGGAAGGATAGCTGAGCATGAGCACAATCTTTTTGGCGCCCATGGCAATGCCCTTGAGGCACATGGCAAAACGGTTACGGCTGAGGATAGGGAAAATCACACCCATGGTCTCCCCGCCGAATTTGCTCTTGATGTCCTGGGCGATCTGCTGCACGGTAGCATAGTTGCCCTGGGCCCGGGCTACCACCGCTTCGGTCACGGCAATGATATCCTGGTCATGAATCTGGAAGCCGCTGCTTTCCGCAGCGCTGAGCACGCTGTCCACTACGATCTTGCTGATGTCGTCCCCTTCCCGGATAATGGGGGCGCGGATGCCCCGGGAAACGGTTCCCACTAATCTTTCCACTGTATCATACTCCCTTTGTTTGTATTCCAGGTAATAAGTTGGTGTTCTTTTCCCCAACCATTTTATTATACAGGAAAAATGGGCTGGAAAAAAACCATTTTTTCGCTTTTCTTCCCCTTGGTGGAAAAGTTTACAATTAGAATATAACGAAATGCTTATCCTATTAGGATAAATACTATTTGTTTTCAAAGCAAAAGCCGTACCACTGTGGGTACGGCTTAGCAGATGATCAAAAACTGGACTTACGATCCGGCCTGGACCAGGGCCACGGGACGGGCTTCCTCCCAAGGCTGACGGGCCAGACTGTGAAGCACCAGCACACAGCCACGGACAACGGCATTGGTCTCTTCCTCATAGCTGTGCTTCTGGGCAGCAAATTCCCGCTGCTCGCTGAAAAATCGCTCCAAGGCGCCGCTGCGGGAAGGATACACATCTTCCATGGCCAGCTTTCCGGCCAGAGGCAGCTGCCGCTTCATCTGACGGCTTTGGCGCATTTCATACAGCATATGCTCTTTCAGGGTATACTGATCGTGGTGGATGTGCACCCGACAGAAACTATCGGCGGTATAGTGACAAATCTCCCCCAAGCGGAAACTCTGAACCAGCCGGCTCTTGGGACGCTTGGCCAAAAACCCTTCCACCCGGCTCACTGCTTCATTGATGTCGTGATAACCGGTGACGGCATTTTTCGCCAGATCGGGGAAAATGCTCCCAAAGGCGAAGACCACCGGGGACAGGCGAACCTGAAAACGCTCCCGAAGAACTCCGCTGACACGACGGGCAATGCGAATATGGGGAATGAGCAGCATTTTTTCTTCATCAGCTCCTAAAAGATTTTACAGGCCGGATCAAACCGGCGAAAGATTGAATGAAAGGCCATTCCTTTCATCTATCTATATCATATGATAAAAGCCCGCTTCTGTCATGTGTAATTTGTTAAGAATTTGAAAAGTCTTTTTTGCCTCTTGTTTGGTGGATTTGCCTTGACGATGGCCGCTGGGGGGTGGTACCATATCTTTGTATATGGCTTTATCCCGTGAGCAGATCGGCCCGACCGCGCCGGGCCGCTGCCGAAAAAGGCGCGCGGAAAGAAAGAAGAGGAAAAAAATCATGCGAAAAACAAAAATTGTCTGTACCCTGGGCCCCGCCTGTGACGATCCGGCCATCCTGCGCCGGATGATGGAGGCGGGCATGAATGTGGCCCGATTCAATTTCTCCCACGGCACCCATGAAGAGCAGCAGGAACGGTTTGACCGCTTCGACGCCCTGCGCCGGGAGCTTTCCCTGCCGGTGGCCGCCCTTCTGGACACCAAAGGCCCGGAGATCCGCCTCAAGACATTTGCCAATAAAAAAGTGCAGCTGGAAAAAGGCCAACTGTTCACTCTGCGCCGCACCGACGAGCCCGGTGATGAAACGGGCTGCGGCATCTCCTATGAGCGCCTGTATGAAGATGTACAGCCCGGCTGCACCATTTTGCTGGACGACGGCCTGATCGGCCTGACGGTGGAAAAGGTGGAAAACACCGATATCGTCTGCCGGGTGCTCAACGGCGGCACGGTCTCCGACCGGAAAGGGGTCAACCTGCCTGGCGTGCGCTTTTCCATGCCCTATCTGTCCAAAAAGGACGAAGAAGACCTGCTCTTCGCCGTCAAGAACGATTATGACTATATCGCCGCTTCCTTTGTCCGCCGGGCCGATGACGTGATGCAGGTGCGCCGCATCCTCCGCCAGGCTGGAAGCGACATCCAGATCATCTCCAAAATTGAAAACGCCGAAGGCCTGGAGAACATCGACGAGATCCTGGCTGTGTCCGACGGCGTCATGGTGGCCCGGGGCGATATGGGGGTGGAAATTCCCTTTGACAAGCTGCCCCCCATCCAGAAGATGATGATCAAAAAGGCCAACAGCCAGGGAAAAATCGTCATCACCGCCACCCAGATGCTGGATTCCATGATGAAAAATCCCCGCCCCACCCGGGCAGAGGTTTCCGATGTGGCCAACGCTGTGTATGACGGTACCGGCGCCGTCATGCTCTCCGGCGAAACAGCGGCTGGCCTGTATCCGGTGGAGGCCGTGGAGGCCATGGCGGCCATCGCCCTTTCCACCGAAGAAAACATCAACTATCAGAACCGGCTGCGGGAAGAGGCCCCCTCGGCGGTACCCAGCGTCACCAGCTCCATTTCCTATGCCACCTGCACCACGGCCACCAGCCTGCATTGCGCTGCCATCATTCCGGTGTCCAAATCGGGACGCACCGCCCGGATGATCTCCCGGTTCCGTCCCCCGGTGCCCATCATCTGCTGTACCAACAGCGTGCGCAGCCAGCGGCGGCTCAGCCTGGTATGGGGTGTCTGCCCCCTGGTGGTTCCGGAAGCCGACAGCACCGACGCCCTCTTTGCCGGTGCAGTGGAAGCCGCCCAAAAGGCCGGCCTTGTGAAAAACGGCGACATGGTGGTGCTCACCGCCGGTCTGCCTCTGGGTGTCTCGGGCACCACCAACCTTTTGAAAGTGGAAGTCATCGGTGATCTGCTGCTTTCGGGCACCGGCGTCACCCGGAAATGCGTCACCGGCCCTGTGGTGGTGTGCAAAGATGCCCAGGAAGCGCTGAAAAGTGTCTCCAACGGTGACATCCTGGCCGTTCCCTATACCACCAACGAAATGATGCCCGCCATCCGCCGTCTCTCCGGTCTGATCACCGAGCAGGGAGGGCTGGATTCCCATGCCGCCACTTCGGCGCTGGCCCTGGACATCCCTGCCGTGGTGGGGGCTGTCAACGCCACCGCCCTTTTGAAGAGCGGCTCCTGCGTCACGCTGGATGCTGCCACCGGCACAGTGTGCGCTGCCACCAAAGAAGCATAACAAAACACAAAACCCAGGGCTTTGCCCTGGGTTTTGCCATTTAAATGATGGAGTTTTGAGAAACAGGCTCCCGTTCCTGTCTCGCTGCTGTGATTACAAGATACCACAGTTTATTCCATATGTCCAATCGTTTCTATTGATGAATCCCCGTTCTTTTATTCATAATCACCCAAGGAGGAATGGAGCATGACATCGTCTTACAAAGCGTTCGATCTGCTTTCTTTTCAGCTGGGCATGGCGGCGGCCTTCTGCGAAATGGTGCAGCAAGGAGTAAAAAAACTGGCCCTCTCCCCGCCCATTGATCAAAAGGACCTGCCCCAGCTGGAAAAGGCCCTTTATGAGGTGGCCGGGCACTATGGTGTGTCGGTGTGGATCGACTCCGCCTTTCTCCCCTCCCAACTGGCCCGGGAAGAGGATCTGGAAGGCAAAGCCGTGGCTCTCCTTTATCGTGATGAGCAGATGCTGACGGCCTACCGGCAGCTGAAAGAGCAGCGGCAGCAGCTGAAAGACCAGGGTCTTTCCCCTGCTGAGTGCGATGGGGCTATCACCCCGGCCCTGCAAAATCTTCTGGGATATCCCAGGTAAATTTCCCCAATCGGTTGAACCTTTTCCCCCAGGGGTGTATCATGGGAAATGGAATTTGTCCGCACACTGAATTTATAGGAGAGCTTTTATGAAACAGCTGGCCCAACTGATCTATCAGGATATGGCCCCGGCCTATGGCGTCACCGAACCGGGCGCCATTGCCTATGCCTGCGCTCTGGCCCGGGCCCAGGTGCCCCAGGTGGAAAAAATCTGGCTGGGAGTCAATTCCGGCATCTATAAAAACGCCTTCACCTGCGCCATTCCCGGCACAGAGGAAGAAGGCTGCGCCTGGGCGGCGGCCCTAGGAGCCTTGGGCGGCGATGCCGAAAAAGGTCTGGCCGCTTTGGAAAATCTGCCGGAGGGCGTCCATGCACAGGCCCAGGCCCTTTTGGAAAAAGGAGCCGTTACAGTGGAAATGTGCCGCCTGGCCCCGGAGATCTTCATCGAAGCCCGGGTGAAAGGAGGCGGCCACCAGGGCGTGGCCCGGTTGGAAAACACCCACACCGGCCTGACCTATCTGGAAAAGGACGGCGTGGTTCTAAAAAACGATCCTCCCTCTCCCCAGCAGCAGGATCCCTGCCAGGAGATCTGCGGTTATACCCTGCAGGAGCTGTGCCAGTATGTGCGCCAGGCTCCCATGGAAGAATTCCGCTTCCTGGAGGATGCCCTTGCCATGAATCAGGCCCTTTTACAGGCGGGAGAGCAGGAAAATAAGTTGCCTTTGACCCGGGTGCTGGCAGGAAATCGGGAGAGTATCCTGGATGAGATGACCTACCTGGCCTGCGGCGCCATCGAAGCCCGGGTGCGTGGAGCCTCGGCCCCAGCCATGAGCCTCACCGGCAGCGGCAGCCACGGCATTCTGGCCACCATGCCCCTGCTGGGCGCGGCCCAAAAAAGTGGGAAGAGCCGGGAAGAACTGCTGCGTGCTCTGGCTCTCAGCTGTCTTGTGACCATTTACATCAAAGAATATTCCGGCCGCCTGTCTGCCCTGTGCGGCTGTGCTTTGGCTGGTGGCACCGGTACGGCCTGCGGCCTGGTGTTGCTCTTCGGGGGAAGCGATGAGCAGATCGCCCTGGCGGTACAGAACATGGCCGCTTCCCTCACCGGCATGATCTGCCACGGCGGAAACCAGGGCTGTGCCCTCAAGGCCAGAGCCGGTGTACAGTGCGCCTGGGATATGAGCCGCCTGGCCCTCCAGTCCCTAGCCGTGGATAGCCGCCACAGCATCCTGGGCAGCACCCCGGAAAAAACCATGCAGAATATGGGGCGCATTGCCTGCCCCGGCATGACCCATACCGAAGAGACCATTCTGGAGATTCTTTTTGAAAAATAGAAAAGTGTATCCGCAAAAGGAGGAGATGTTATGAACGCATTTGAGGAAGCCCGTGCCATCGAACAGGAGATCATCGCCTGGCGGCGGCAGATCCACCAGCATCCGGAGATTGGGCAAAACCTGCCCCAGACCGCCGCTTTGGTGCGGCAGAAGCTGGATGAATGGGGCGTGGAATACCGGGAAGTGATCCCCAACGCCTTTATGGCCTATATCGGCAAAAAGGGCGGCCATAGCATATTGATGCGAGCTGACATGGACGCACTGCCCATGGAGGAAAAAACCGGCCTGCCCTTTGCCTCCCAGTGCCCCGGAGCCATGCACTCCTGCGGCCACGACACCCATACCGCAATGCTGCTGGGCGCGGCCAAAATTCTGAAAGAGCATGAAAGCGAACTACCCGGCCTTGCCATTCTCATGTTCCAGCCCGACGAAGAAGGGCTCACCGGCGCCCGGGATATGATCGCCGCCGGATGCCTGGAAGATCCCAAACCGGAGCGGGCCATCGCCATTCACATCGCCGCCGACCGTCTGCAAACCGGCCAGCTGGCCATCAAAAGCGGCAACTGCATGGCTTCCAGCGACGGCTTCCGGGTGACTCTCACCGGCAAGGGCGGTCACGGCGCTTCTCCCCAAGACAGCATCAGCCCCATCTATGCCGCCGTCAAACTCATCGGAGCCTTTGAGGATATCGCCCGCTATGAGATCGATCCCCAGAAGCCCACTGTGGTGAACATCTGCGCCCTCCACGCCGGTTCCACCTACAACATCATCCCCAATGAGTGCCAGGTGATGGGCACCATCCGCACCTTTGACGAAGAAGAGCGGACCTGGCTGCTGGACCGGCTCCAGAAGGCCATGCACCAGGTGGCTGAGCTCTATCGCTGCCAGGCCGAGTGGTACATCGGCCAAAGCGCTCCCAGCACCAAGAGCGACCCGGACTTCTGCCAGAAGCTCCAGGATCTGCTGACAAAGGATCTGCCGGAAATCGACCTGATTCCCCTCCAGACCGGCAAAGCCATGGGCAGCGAGGACTTTTCCTTTGTCACCCAGCGCATCCCCTCAGCCATGCTCTCCCTGGGCAGCACCAGCCCGGAAGGCCAGGCCTATCCCGGCCACCATCCCAAAGTGGTTTTTGACGAAAACTGCTTTGTCTATGGCACTGCCGCCTATGTGCAGATCGCCCTTTCTTACTTAAACAATGCGGAATAAAATAAGAAAATAATCCAAAAAGGAGTGTTACCTATGAGCCTTTTGCAGGAAGCCCAGGCCATGGAGCAAGAGATCATCGGCTGGCGCCGGTATTTCCATGAAAATCCCGAACTGGGGCTGGAGTTGCCCAAAACCGCTGCCAAAGTCCAGGAAGAACTGAAGAAAATGGGCGTCCGTTTCCGTCCCTGCGGCCAGAGCGGCGTGCTGGGTTATATCGGCAAAGAAGGAGGCAAAAGCATCCTTCTCCGGGGAGATATGGATGCTCTGCCCCTCACCGAGGACACTGGCCTGCCCTATGCCTCCCAGTGCCCGGGGAAAATGCACGCCTGTGGTCATGACACCCATGCCGCCATGCTGCTGGGTGCAGCCAAACTGCTGAAAGCCCATGAAGAGGAGCTCCAGGGCCTTGTGATCCTGATGTTCCAGCCGGGCGAGGAGACACTGTCCGGCGCCCGCTCCATGATCGAGGACGGCTGCCTGGAAAATCCCAAGCCCGATCACGCTGTGGCCATCCACATCGCCGGTGAGCCCTATCAGACCGGCCAGGTCAAGCTGAGCCGGGGCACCATTGCCGCTTCCAGCGACAATTATCGGATCATCCTCCACGGCAAGGGCGGCCATGGCGCTTCTCCCCAAAACAGCATCAACCCTATCTTTGCCGCCGCCAAGATCGTGGAGGCCTTCACCGACATCGGCCGCTACGAAGTGGACCCCCAGCAGCCCACCGTGGTCAACACCTGCTCCATTCATGCAGGCACCACCTATAATATCATTCCCAACGACTGCGAGATCCGAGGTACCGTGCGCACCTTCAACGAAGAAGTGCGGGCCAATCTGCTCAGCCGCATCCAGGAAACGGTGGAAAAAATCTGCTCCCTCTACCGGTGCACCTTTGAATTCTATAATGACTTCTCCACCCCCAGCAATTACAGCGAGGAAACCTTCTCCGATGAGCTGTATGCCATGTTGAAACGAGATCTGGAAGGGGTGGAAGTGCTGCCTCTGGACAGCAGCCGAATGATGGGCAGCGAGGACTTCGCCTATGTGTCCCAGAAGATCTCCTCCTGCTCCCTCAGCCTGGGGGCCTCCAATCCGGACATCCCCCACTTCCCCGCTCACCATCCCAAGGTGCAGTTTGACGAAAAAGCCTTTGCCTATGGGGCCGCCACCTATGCCCAGGCCGCCCTGTCTTATTTGAAATAACTCAGAAAGGAGAGTGAATCCACATGATGTACAAAGAGGCCAAAGAGATGAACGAACAGCTGCTGGCCTGGCGCCGGCAGATCCATCACCATCCCGAGCTGGGCTGCCGTCTGCCCCAGACCACGGCCCTGGTGGAAAAAGCCCTGGATGACATGGGCATCTCCTGGGAAGAGATCGGCCCCTGCGCCATTGTGGGCGTCATCGGCAAAAAAGAAGGGAAAAAGATCCTGCTCCGGGCCGATATGGACGCCCTGCCCATGGGCGAGGAGACCGGTCTGCCCTTTGCCTCGGAATGTGACGGGGTCATGCACTCCTGCGGCCACGACTGCCACACCTCCATGCTGCTCACCGCTGCCGCCCTGCTGAAAAAGCACGAAGAGGAACTGCAAGGCCAGGTGATCCTGATGTTCCAGCCCGACGAAGAGGGCACCGACGGCACCGGCGCCCGGATGATGGTGGAAAACGGCCTTCTGGACAAATACAAGCCCGATGTGGCTGTGATGGCCCACATGGCCTCCGACATTGTCAAGACCAACCAGATCATGCTGAAAAGCGGGCCTTGCAGCGCTTCCAGTGACCGGTTCGTGGTACATCTCCACGGCAAAGGTGGCCACGGCGCCCGGCCCCATCAGTCCATCAACCCCATCACCTGCGCCATCAAGATCGCTGAGGCCTTTGGGGACATCGGCCGGTATGAAGTGGATGTGCAGGAGCCTACCGCCCTGTCCATCTGCACCTTCCATTCCGGCACAGCCAGCAACATCATCCCTGAGGACTGCGAGTTCACCGGTACTCTGCGCACCTTCAACGACGAAGCCCGCCAGTTTACCCTGGACCGGATGCAGCAGGTGGCCCAGAGCATCGCCGATGCCTACCGCTGCCAGCTGACCTTTGACCGTCCCCGGGGCATTCCTCCCCTCATCAACGATCCGGAGTTCAGCCAGCAGCTGCACACCTGGCTTCAGGAGACCATCGGCCAGGAAGGCGTGGACATTCCTCCCATGTCCTATACCAAGAGCATGGGCAGCGAGGACTTTTCCTTCATCAGCTCCCGGGTGCCCTCCTGCTCCTTCTCTGTGGGCAGCACCAGCCACCAGGAGCAGGTCTATCCCCTGCACCATCCCAAGATCATCTTCGACGAAGACGGTCTGGCCGCCGGCGCTGCTGCCTATGCCCAGGCCGCTTACAGCTATCTGACAAAATAAGTTTTCCCCATATAAAAATCCCTGAGGCTCATTGCCCAATGTCACTTAGTTAGCAAGTAAGGAACCTCACAAAGACAGCACACAGCAAAGCGAAAGCAAGCTGTGTGCTGTCTTTTGCGACATTAGGGCATGACAACAAAGCGGATCGGAAAATCCGCTTTAAAAAGAATGTTCAAATCACAAGAATTATGCTACTCTATAGGTGAAGCTGGCAGAAGATTTCTGCGTAAGCTTACGAGTATCTTTTCGACCGGGGCGAATGGGCGAAATATATCTCATAAGCATGGCTTCAAGAATGGGTGGAGGGACATCTCCAAGGAAGAATTGTCTGCAAATATGTACTGCATCAGAGAAATTAACCTTATAGGTATGCGTTTTCTGTGCCTGCCGGATGACTACGGACTGTGTAATCAATTCGCAGAAGTTGTACATGGTGAGTTTGGCAAAAATCTCCTGGAGAACGAACTCCACCTTTTTTGCGTGTAAATGAAGAAGTCCCAGAGTGTGTTTTAAGTTGCTGTGCCGTCCTTGATTCTGATCAAGAAATTCCAGCCCTTCTCCTGAATGTGAGCAAGATTGTTATAGGATTCATAGCCTCTGTCCGCAAGGAGCAAAGCACTTTCAATAGCAGAGCGATCTACCATGGCAGTTAATGCAGCGGATTCGTCAGCCTTTCTGCTTTTCTGAACAAGGGCATCCACATAAATGTGCTGGTGCAAATCATACATAGCGTTGATATGCAGCAGGTTGTATGCTCTCTGCCCGTTTACCCCCGGATAGTAGGAATCCGGGTCTTTGGGATTGGCTGCGATCTGCAAATCGGAGCCGTCAACGGCAAGAAGACGGAGGCCTCTGTACAGCTTGTTTTCGTCGACACTTCTGGAGAAGTCATGGAATAGGGATTCAAACGCCTCTGGAAGGATTGTAGATCGTCGTTGGATAAAAGCAGAAGAAGTTCCCGCAGAGGGATCCAAGCCAAAGAAATCCATAATTTCGTGGTTAAGCGTTCCGCCTCTAAAGGCCAGGATGAAGGGAATCACTTTTTGAAAGGGAAACTTCCTGTTCCTGGTATTGTCTTTGCCGGGTCTTGCGGAAAAGAGCCATTTGTAGTCTGTCATAGCTTGAATTGCATCTTTCAGCGCTTTTTTTACGGTTTTTGGATTCATAAGTAAGCCTCCTCGTAGTTTGGCGTGTCGGGACACGCTTCTAACTACAAAGGCCATTTTGCTAACCGAAGTTAGCAAAATGGCCGCACGAAATGATGCTTTTGTCAAGCCCTGTTTTGAATTATTACGAAAAAAATCCTCCTACCCTCTCATTTCTGAGGGTAGGAGGATTTGTCAGCTTAACTTACTGACATCGGGCCATCTGGGACAGCCTTCTTTCCTTATTCCGTTACACTGAGCACTTCTTTGTATTTTTCCACCTGGCTGATCTTGATGTCGCTCACCTCATCCACTTCCTGGATCAGTTTATCGTCGATCACTCGTAACAGGTGGCCATTGAGATATTCGGTCTCCAGAATCTTTCCATTGACCGTAGCCTTACTGTAAGGCGTGAAGTTTTCACCCTCCAGATACCAGGTTTCTTCCAGCTTGATATAACCAGTGACCCGAATAGGCCGCACACCCATCTTCATATCGGTAGGCTCATAAGCCGGCTCGCCACCGGTGACATAATGCTCCCCATACAGCTGGTCATACTGCAGCTTCCGCAGGTCCAGCAGATAGGTGCTCTCATCCTTGCAGGTCTGATGATACCGGTTGAAGATGCCGTCGCTGATATTCATGCTGGCCAGCACCTTGGAAGTGAGCTGGTAGGCTTTGATCCCCTCGTCCTCTTTCTCCAGGCCGAAATTGTTCCAGATCAGGTATTCGGTCTTGTAAAGGTCATGGGTCAGCAGAGTATCCTCGTCCATCTGCAAAGCAGGCAAATGGTCGCCATACAGCACCAGAATGGTTTTCTCATCCCGATTTTCCAGCATTTCCACCAGCTCGCCGATGAATTCATCCATTTCATGGATCTGGTTGGCGTAGTATTCCATGGAATAGTGCTGCTCCTCATTGGGAATGCTCTCCACGGTGATGGCCGGGTCCTCCAATTCCGGAACAGTAGGGTATTTGCCGTGCCCCTGCACCGAAACCGTGTACACCAGGTCCGGCGTATCGGTGGAATCCAGCGCCGCTTCGATCTCTCCAGTGAGCACCTTGTCCTTACACCAGTTCTTGGGAGTCATGGATGTGTTGGACATATATTCCATAGAAGTAAAGGTATCAAATCCCAGGTTCTTATAGACCTTGTTCCGGCCATAAAAAACACCCCGGTGATTATGCACCGCATGGGTGCCATACCCCAGATCCTTCAGAATATAGGCCACACTTTCGGCGGTATTTTCCGTCAGAACAGTCTTATAGGGATATTCTCCAGGACCAAAGAACCGGGTGCTCATACCGGTGAGCACTTCAGTCTCGGTGTTGGCCGTGCCGGCCCCCACCACCGGTACTGTGAGAAAGCCTGTAGTGTACTCTTCCTGCAGTGCATGCCAGTTAGGCAGCGGGTCCTCATTGAACTCCAGCCCTTTGATCTGCTGAGGATCAAAAAAGGATTCCAGCTGCACATAGACCACATTCACATCAGTCATGGCTTCTCCCTGGGGGAGCGCTGCGGCATTGTCATCCATCTCGCTCATGATCCGGCCCATGTCCTCGGCGGAATAGTCCTTTGGGGTACGGATGCCCACATTGAGCCAGGTGTTGGCAAAGCAATAACCAAAGCCATAGTCTTCATAAGCATAGGCCAGATTGCTGAAGATGGTGGAAAGGCCGCCGCCTTCCAGCCCCTGCTTGATGGTCAGGCCCAAAGCACAGCTTGTCAGCACAGTGGCCGCCACGCCCACCAGCAAACGACGGGGAAGGGGGTCCTTGCTCTTGGGTCCTTTCAAAAAGAGCAGAACCGCAGCTGTAATCACCACAACAGCGGCCAGGACCAGCAGCACTATTTCAAACTTGGTGAAATAGGTGGGCAGGATCTCAAAGCCGGTGGCGAACACCGCCAGGTCCGCTGTGGTAAAGGGAGTCATGCGGTTGAGGATAATAATACCGTTGGCGATACCGCCAATGGCCCAGACGATGCCCACCATGCCCATATAGAATATGCGCCGTTTGAAAAACAGGGCGGGAACCAGCGTCACCAGAATGATCAAACAGTTGGCAAAAAACGCCAACGGGTGCTCGCCGATAAAGGACAGCAGCCCGCCCAATCCCTTGTGGTTGAGCAGTTCGATCAAAAGATTGAGTCCCAAGGCCAGCAGCAAGATCTGAACCGGTGCCCAACTGAGCACATTGCCGCCCTTACCCTTTTTTTCAGCAGCACGATCCTTTTCTTTGGATCGGGAGAACAGCGGCTTGGCCTTGTATTTCATCAGGGTCTCCATCAGGAATCTTCCCCTTTCTGTCTGGCCGGTCTTTGCCGGCGGTCGGGAGCCTGTATTTCCGGCAAATAGCCGGGCTTACGCATTGATATGACACATTATAATACAATCCTCCCGGAGATTCTACAAACAAATTGCAAACTTTTTTCTCGCTCTTTACCAAATTCTTGGGTCATCTCCACCAGAAAGATGGACAAACAAGGAGTTTTTTCCATATTTTTTGTTAAAAATTCATAAAATAGATTAAATTTCCATTTTTTCGAATCAGATCTTCCAGTTGCTCAAAAGGCAGCACCACGGTGGCTGTATTGACGCTGGGATGCATGGCCACCCGGCTGGCCTGGCGCAGGCTTTCGTCAAACACCACTTCCACCGTTCCCTGGCGATCGTGGAGGATACCCAGGGGGCCTACGGCCCCGGGCTTCTGCCCCAAGCGCTCTGCCAACAGTTCCTGGGGCGCAAACCCCAGATGGGTGGTTCCCAGGGCCTGGGCCAACCGGTGGAGATCGGCTTTCTTATGGGCTTCCACCATCACCAAAAACACCCGATCCCGTTTCCGGGTGGTGACAAACAAGTTTTTGCAGATCTTCGCGTCAAAACACAGATCTTTCTCTTCCCGCTGCAGCACATTGTCCAGCGCCTCGTGGTGATATTCCTCGAAGTCTACCCCTTTTTCTTTTAATGTATGGAGGATCTTCTCCATTTCTTCTTTCATCTCGTCCATGCTGTACCACCTTTTTTTCTTTGCTTCTTTGCAGTATAATGCAAATGATCTTTGCTGTCAAAAGGGGGCTTTTCTCATGGAACCCAAAGAGTATATGATGCAGGCCCTGGAACTGGCCCGGCAGGCTCTGGACACCGGGGATGTGCCGGTGGGATGCGTGGTAGTACAAGGTGACCAGGTGGTAGGCCGGGGCCGCAACCGGCGGGAAGAAAAGCAAAATGCCCTTCTCCATGCCGAGATCGAAGCCATCAATGAGGCCTGCCAGACTTTAGGCCGCTGGCGTCTTTCCGACTGCGCTTTGTATGTGACCCTGGAACCCTGTCCCATGTGCGCCGGGGCCATTTTGCAATCCCGCATCCCTCAGGTGTTTTTCGGGGCCCGGGACCCCAAAGGAGGAGCCATGGGAGGCGTGCTGGACCTGTTCTGGGAGGATTTCAACCACCGTCCCCAGGTGGTGGCCGGTGTGCTGGAGGCGGAATGCTCCTGCCTGTTGGAAGAATTTTTCCGCACACTGCGGGAAAGCCGATAAAAAAGCGGAGAGGACCACATCCTCTCCGCTTCAGACTGTCGAAAAACCTATATAACGAAAAGGGTCGTCCGCCCTACCCCTATAAATCCGCAAAAAGCCGCGACCTGTGCGTGGCTTTTTGCACTTCTCAAGGGGCAAGTGTGCGCCAAAGGCGTGCATACAGCCCCTTGCAAAAACTCGAAAAAGTGGCCTAAGCCACTTTTTCGACACGCTCAAGCCGGCCGCTTGGGCGGCCGGCTCTTCTGGCGCGGAAGGCGATGGGGCTTTTACTGTTTTTTGGGCAGCTGGATGCCGCAGACCTGCACATCCACCCGGGCCACTTTGATGCCGGCCATAGATTCGATGGCGGTCTTCACATTTTTCTGCAGATTGCCTGCGGTTTCGGTGACCGAGCTGCCATATTTGAGAATGACGCTGCATTCCACCACACAACCCTGAACTTCCTCGTCAAAACGGATCTTGACGCCCCGAGGCGTACTGCCCTTGCGGCCGCTGAACATCTCGGTGATCTCCGCCCCCACGGTGGAAGCGGCCGCCGCCACGCCTTCGGTCTCGGTGACGGCAATGGTGGCGATGGAAGCCAACACATCCTCAGAAATCTTTATATTGCCATCGGCGATCTCTCCGGCGCAGGGCCAGTACTCCTTTACATCGCTCATGTCTCATTCCTCCTCGGATGAATATGTACAATATATTGTACCCTATCCGGGGCCTTCATGCAAGAGAAATCAGGCGGTTTCAATAATTTTGATCACATCGGCGGCAAAATCGGTTTCACTCATGACGATGTCCCTTATTTTGGCCACATCCTCTTCCCCCAGGCTGTTTTCGGTTTTCTGCACGATCACATTGACCCCTTCTTCGTTGATGAAGGTGACGCAGTCGGCAAATCCCTTGGCCACCACCAGGTTTTCGATGCGGGCCTCTTTCACGGCGTTTTCCGCCATGGTGGCAATGGAGGCCTCGGCCTGCTCCTTGGACTGGGCGTCAGCAGAAGGATTCTCACTGGTCTGCTTGAAAATGCTCACCGCCTCGTCTCTGGCCTGCTGCCGGGAAAGCCGGGCCTGAGAGAAATAGTCGGAAGCGGCCGTGGTCTCGCCCTCTGGCTGCTCTTTCTCTCCCGAAGCGGTTTCCAGAGGCTCCTCGCCGCTTTCGGTCTTATCCACCAGCTGGCTCTCTCCCAGGATCTTGTTGTCGTCGGTCTGGCTGGTTTGCATTGTCTCCCCTCCTTCTCCGCCCCGCTGATAGCTCCAGTTGAGATAGACCGCCACGCAGAGCATGAGGGCGATCACCGAATAAATCGCGCTTTTTCTTTTGATGACCATACCGTGCTTCCTCCTACTGTTTCATTTTGGAAATTTTGATGTGATCGGAGGTGATCCCCGTCAGCGAGCGAATGGCCTGGGTGATTTCCAGACACACCCTGGGGTCGTCGGCCCCGTCGCACAGGACCACCGCTCCCTGGTATTCCGGACCGCTGACGCTAGACACCACCGGGCTTTCTTCCCCACCCTGACTGATGACCACCAGCTCTTTCTGCTCTTCTCTCCCGAACTGGGCCTCACCTCCATCTTCCCTGGTGCTGCTGTTATAGGCATAGTTTTGCCGGCTTCCCTGGCGAAGGGTGAGAAGCACCTCCACCCGGCCCACTCCCTCCATCTTGCCCAGGAGACGGGCCAGCTGCTCTTCCAAAGCATCGGGGGCGGCTTCTTCCCAAAGGACGCCTGACCCTTCCGCTTCCGTTTGCTTTGCTGTCCCTCCCCCGCCGGAAGGCCACAGGGCCAGCACCAACCCTATGCAGCACACCAGCAGGACATACTTATATCTATCAAAGGCCTTCCGGATATATTCCGGCATCGTCCATTTCTTCTCCATGTCCCTCTCCTTCTCCGATGATGACCTGCTCTCCTGCAAGCCCCAGGCTTTCCTCTGCCAAACGGCGCAGGGTCTCCTTTTCCCGGGCACTGAGGGAAGCCGCCGGGAGAATTTCTGCCTTCTTTACCGAAAAAACGCCCTCTTCGTCGATCTCCCCTTCCACTACGGCCCGGCACGAGATCCCTTGATCCAGGGCACGGCTCTCCAGATATTCCTCCGCCTGGGTGCAGATCAGCTCCTTCTGGCTCTCCCACCCTTCTTCCAGACCTCTTTGGGCGGCCTGTTCCATGGTTTCCTTCTGGGGAAAGGACCAATCCATCCCGGTTTTCATCTGGGGCAGCGCACCGAAAATGGTGATGACCATCAGACAGGCGCAGCACAGGCGCATGGTGTTTTCCTGGCTGCTTCCCTTCACCAGGGTCATGCCCAGGGCCGAAAGCATTCCGCAGAGAAAAAGCCGCCGGGCCAGAAACAGAATATTCTCCATCATGTGCCATTCACCACCGCCGTACACACCACCATGGAAATGAACACCAGGGCGCAGCAACTGCCCAGCAGCCCCAGGGCCATGGCATAGGCATCCCCCACGCCGTCCAGCATCCGGGAGACTGTGCCGCCGGAAAAGGAATGGCCCAAAGCAGCCATCGCCTTATAAACCAGAGAAAAGCACAGACAGCGGATAAAGGGAGACAGGCAAACGGCCACTGCCGCAATCATGCCAAAGACCCCCACCCCGTTTTTCAGCACCCGTGCGCCGGTGAGCAGGGTGTCGGAGGCGTCGGACAAAATAGAACCCAGCACCGGCACCACCCCGGAAATGGTCACCCGGGCCGCTTTCACCGCTGCGGCGTCGGCCCCGGAGGACATGACGCCGGACATGGTGATATACATGGTAAAGCCGATGAGCAGAATTTTGAATGAGGCAAAACACAGCCACCGGAGAAAACCCGCCGCCTTTTGCAAGGTGGGGTTTTCGCTCATCAGCCCTGCGGCCCACAAAATGATGAACAGCCGGATGGCGGGAAACACCAGGTTCTTTCCCAAAGAGAGCAGAAGTCCCGCCCCCATCAGCGTGGCGCTGGAGGCCATCACCGAAGATACCGGATTGCCCGAGGCTGCCATGGCTGACACAAAAGCAGGCATCATCCCTTTGAGCAAGGCGTCCATTTCCTCCAAAGCTTCCTGGCAGGCGGTGAGCAGGCTCCCTGTGCCCGCTAGGGCGATAAGGGCCACGGCGCACACCCCTGCCATGGACAAAAGGTTTCCCGGCAGGGTAATGCCCGAGGCTCCTGCAAAACTCTGCCCCAGCCCCAGAAGCACGCACACCGCCAAAATGGACAGCGATGCCTTGCAGGACTCCCGCAGATGCTGCCGCCACAGCCCCACCCCTTTTTCCAGCAGGGAGCGACCGGAGGAGGACACCATGGAATCCCCCAGATCGGTGGTAACTTCCTGCACGCTTTCCGGCATCTGATCCCGCACCTCTTCCAGCCCTGCTCCCCGCACCGGCAGAATCAGCAAAGGCAGAAGAAGCAGCAAAAGGCACAGTTTTTTCATGGCTCCTCCCTTCTTTTTCAGATGGCTCCCAAAAGCCCCAGGGCCTGTTTCACCAAGGGCAGAGCGCACAAAAGGCCGCAGACGGCGCCACACAGCTCCACCTGAGCGGCCAGGGCCCGGTTTCCGTTGTCCCGGCACAGTTCCGATGTCAGCCGGGTGCAGATGGCCACCGCCATCACCTTGCCCAAAGGCAGCAGTTCCCCCTGGGAGAGCCCGGCCTGGGCGGCCAGGTTTCCCGCCGCCGAAACCAGGGCGGAAAGCTGGGGAATGAGCCAGAATAACAGCAGCATACAGGCGCAAAGAGCGGTGAGAAGCGCCATCTGAGGGCTGTACCGGTGAAGGAATACCGCCAGCACCAGAGCCACCAGGGCCAGTGCTGCGCTTTTGATCACAAGCTCCATATTTAAAACCCAAAGACATTTTTGATGGTTTCAAACAGCTGGCCGATCTGCTGGACGATGATCATCAGCACCACGATCAGCCCGGCCAGGGTAGTGAGCATGGCCTGTTCCTCCCGCCCGGAGCGGATGAGCAGCTGGCCCAGCACCGCCACAATGATGCCGATGGCTGCCACTTTGAAAATCAGATCGATCTGCATGGTTTTCTCTCCTGTTTTTTCAGATCACCAGCAGCGCCAGAGCGATACCGGCGGAAAATCCTGCGGCCCGGGCGATCCGGCCCCGGCTGCTTACTTCCTGCTCCGCCGCCAGAAGATTGCGCTCCAGCCGCTTCTGGCACTGGGCGATGGCCTGCACCTGGATATCTCCGTAGTAGCGGCCCAGGACCGGCCCCAGAGCGGCCAGCTCCCGCAGATCGCCGCCCTCCAGCCCCCAATCCCCCTGGAAAAGAGCCTTTCGGTAGAGCATGGCCAGATCTTCTCCCGGTTCCTTGTCCAAAAGGCGGCAGAATTCCTCCCAGAACCGTCCCCCGGCCCCTCGGGTTTCCCGGGCGCAAAGAGCTGCGGCCCGGGGCAAGGGCGTCCGCTTTTCTCCGATCTCACTGGAGAGCAATGTCAGCCCGTCCACAAAGGACCGGATGGCTGACGCTCTTTTGGCCAAGAGAAAGCTGGTCAAGTATCCAGCCGCCCCCAAGCCTCCGGTAATGAGCAGCGCTCCCAACACTTTCAGCATTTGCACTGTCCTCCTTTCGGATGGCATAGACTTCATA
The DNA here is from genome assembly GCF_018917925.1 of Intestinimonas sp. MSJ-38. Classification (NCBI taxonomy): domain Bacteria; kingdom Bacillati; phylum Bacillota; class Clostridia; order Eubacteriales; genus Intestinimonas; species Intestinimonas sp. MSJ-38. The sequence goes on from NZ_JAHLPO010000016.1 coordinate 35,885, forward strand.
GACCCGCTTCCCTTCCCGGGAAACAATGCGCACCAGGCGGGAAAAGACCCCTTCCTCCACCAACCTGCGATAGGCCGGACGGCGCCACAGATCTTCCGGTTCCTTGCCGTGGGCCGTGGCCAGAAAACCGCAGCCGCAGCCCCGGGCCAGCAGCATCGCGCCGCAGTCTTCCGTTCCGGTGATCTCATCCAAAGCGATCCACTGCGGCCCCATGGCCCGCACCATGGCCTCCATGGCCGGTCCCTTGGGGCAGCCGGTGAGAATGTCGGTCTGGCTCCCCACATCGTATTGGGGCACCCCTTCCCGGCAGGCCGCCACCTCTCCCCGCTCATCCACCAAAGATACGCTGCCTTCCTCCGAATAAAGCTTCACCAGCTCCCGCAGCAAAGTGGTTTTGCCCCCTCCCGGCGGCGAAAGCACCAGTACACTTTGCAGCTGGCCTTCTTCTGTGAGGCAGGGGCGCAGAGGTTGGGCCAAGTGAGGCACCTGCCGGGCCAGGCGAAGATTTGCGCTGGAATACCGGCGGAAAGCGGTGATCTCTCCCCGATCTCCCAGAATACCCTCGCCGCACACGCCCAGACGGCATCCTCCCGGCAAAGGCACATAGCCCTGGGTGATCTGGGGTGCGTAGGTATGCACCGAATAGCTGGTGCACCGGGCCAGCAGATGATCCAGGTCCCCGGCCGTCACCTCTGCCGGCTCTCCGCCCCGGGGCAGCGTGACCCATTTTCCTTTTGCCCGGGCCAGAAAGGGCTGTCCGGCCCGCAGACGCAGTTCTTCGCAGGTAAGCCTTTCTCCTTCGTCCAGGGTATCCGCGGCCCGGGCCAGATTCTGAGGCAGAAGCCCCAGCACCATCTGAAACAGATCTTTCCTTTGTTTTTCCTCTTTCATTCCGTGTCCCTCCCATAAGAAGATATACGGCTCGTCCTCCCGTTTTAGAACCCCTTGTCCTTTTGGCAAAAGAAAAAGCCCGCCGGGGAACCCGGCGGGCGAGAGCGCGTCGAAAAAGTGGCTTAGGCCACTTTTTCGAATTTTTGCAAGGGGCGGCGTGCACGCCTTTGGCGCACACTTGCCCCTTGAGAAGTGCAAAAAGCCACGCACAGGTCGCGGCTTTTTGCGGATTGATAGGGGTAGGGCGGACGACCCTTTTCGTTATATAAGTTTTTCGACAGTCTGAAGCCCGCCGGGGAACCCGGCGGGCGAGTATGTCGAGAAAGTGGCAAAAGCGTTAATTCAAAAACAGACGAAAGAAATAGGGAATAGAGCAAATGACGATGGCGCCTACAAGGCAAACGGTGACGACAAATATTGCTTTTTCCCGTTCCTCTTTTTTCATTTGGTTTCTCCTTGTTCGGTCAGAGCCTCTGGCGGCAGCATCTGAAGAAATTCCTCTTCGGACAAAACGGGCACGCCCAAAGACAAGGCCTTCTCCAGTTTGGAGCCTGCTTCCTCCCCGGCCAGCACATAGCTGGTCTTTTTGGACACCGAGGAGGATGCCTTCCCTCCCAGGCTTTCAATGAGCTTTTGCCCCTGGGAGCGGGAGAAATGACGCAGGGTGCCGGTGAGCACAAAGGTCTTTCCGGCGAACAGATCCCCTACCTGAGTCTGGGGCTGGGTAAAGTTGACCCCCGCTTCCTCCAGCCGATGGATCAGATGCTGTCCCTGCTGGGAATGAATCCACTGATGCAGGCTGATAGCGGTCTTGCCTCCGATGTCCCGTACGGCGGTCAGTTCTTCCACAGTGGCTGCTTCCAGCTTTTCCATGGTGGGGAAGTGCCGGGCCAACACCTGAGCGGTCTTCTGGCCCACATGGCGGATGCCAAAGGCATAAAGCACCCGCTCCAGGGGATTTTCCTTGCTCTTTTCCAGCTGGGACAGCAGATTTTCCGCCGATTTGTCCCCCATTCCTTCCAGGGCGGCCACATCCTCCTTTTTCAGGAAGTACAGATCGGCCTGGGAGCGGATCAGCCCATTTCTTAGCAAACTGTGAACGATGGCCGGGCCCAGGCCCTCGATGTCCATGGCGTCCCGGCTGGCAAAGTGGGTGATGTTCCGGGCCAACTGGGCGGGACACTCGGCGCCGGTGCAGCGGACGGCGGCTTCCTCCGGGTCCTCCAGCACCGGGGCGCCGCACACCGGGCAAGTCTCCGGCATATGGAACTCCGGCAGTTCCCCTTCCCGCTTCTCCCGCACCACTTCCAGCACTTCAGGGATGATCTCCCCGGCCTTCCGCACCCGGACGATGTCCCCGATGCGGATGTCCTTGCTTTTGATAAAATCCCGGTTGTGCAGCGTGGCCCGGCTGACGGTGGTTCCGGCCAGGCGCACCGGCTCCAGCACGGCGTTGGGAGTGAGCACCCCGGTGCGTCCCACCTGGATGGTGATATCCAGCAGCCGGGTCTCCTTCACCTCTGGAGGATATTTGTAGGCCACCGCCCAGCGGGGAGCCTTGGCCGTGCTGCCCAACTCCTCCCGATAGGCCAGCTGGTCTACCTTGATAACGATGCCATCGATACCAAAAGACAGCTTGTCCCGCTCTTCTCCGGCCTTTTCGATGAATCGGATCACTTCATCCATGGAACCGGTGCGCAGTCTGGGCTCCACCACCGGGAAGCCCAGGGCCAAAAGACTTTCCAGGGAGTCATAGTGGCTCCCGAAGCCCGCCTCCTGGGCATTTTGCAGGTTGAAGCACAGGATGCGCAGGCCGCGCTTTGCGGCCACCGCCGGATCCAGCTGACGGAGGGAGCCGGCCGCCGCATTCCGGGGATTGGCAAACAGAGGCTGTTCCTCTTCTTCCCGCAGGGCGTTGAGCCGCTGGAAGGCCTCAAAGGGCATATACACCTCTCCCCGCACCACCAGCCGGGGGATGGATGTATCGATCTTCAACGGGATGCTGTGAATGGTGCGCAGATTTTGGGTGATATCCTCCCCCACCACTCCATTGCCCCGGGTGGCTCCCTGATAAAAAAGCCCATCCCGGTAATCCAGGGCCACCGAAAGGCCGTCGATCTTCACTTCCACCGAATAGAGGGCCTGGGGGAACTGCTCCTTGATCTTCCGGTCAAAGTCCCACAGTTCCTCATAGAAAAACACATCCTGCAAACTCTCCATGGGGTAATCGTGGCGCACCTCGTCAAACCCCTCCAAAGGTTCGCCGCCGATGCGCTGGGTGGGAGAATCGGCTCTGGCCCACTGGGGATACTCCTGCTCCAGCTGGCGCAGCTGACGGGACAGAGCGTCATATTCAAAATCGGAGATCTCCGGGGCATCCTCTTCGTAATATTTTTTGGCATGAACAATCAGCTCATCGGTGAGCCGATCCATTTGTTCCTTGACGGTCATGGCATTTCCTCCGTCCCAGAGGATCAGGGCGCCTGATCCCCTTTGTTTTTCAAAAGAGAATAATCCTGCAGCAAGTTTTCTCCCTGGGTGTCCAGGTAAGTATAGCTGTCGGGCACATTGCCGATGAGCACAGTCTCGGCCACCGAGATCTGGCTGCTCACCGTCAGAGTGGTCTCGGAGCCGGGAGCCAGCACATTGAGCTCCACTTCCGCTTCAATGACCACCTGATGCCGGGTCTGGTTGATGCCCGCATTGGTAAAGACGCTGACGAAGTCTGCATTGGCGCTGCCCAGGGGAATCATCCGCAATGGGATCTTCGGTCCCCGGCCATAGAGCAGATCCATACCGGTGGCATTGCCCAGGGGGATGCGGATCACCGCGGCCGCCGCATCGTTTAGTTTCTGCGACACCCGGGCAATCATACGGGATTTCATGGTGTTGACCTTGACCACATCGGTCTGCACCGCCAGTATCTGCCCGAACTGATCCTTTTCAAACCGGACCAGGTCCTGGTATTCCTCCCCGTTTTCCTCCAGTTCCTGGCTGATGGCCTGGTTGATGGCCTGGGTGGCCAGATACCGGGCCCGGGCCTGGCCCCATTCCCGGATCTGAGGGCGCAGCTGAAGATCCATGAGCAAAAAAGCCAGGGCCGCAAAAGTGCTCAGAGCCAACAAGGCCGCCAGACGGGCATTGCCCTTGTGCTGCACATAAAAAAAGATCTGACGCCGGGGGCGTCTTCTCCTCTGGCCCATTTCCTCGCCTCCCCCTGATTGGCCTTAAGCCATTCTATGCGTTTTTTCAGGGGAAAGTACCAAAAAAGGGCGTGGGGCTTATCCCCACGCCCTGTCAGGCAAATCAATGGACCCTATCAGGTCTTATTCGGCGTCGTTCTCCTCGGCCTCCACCTCTTCGGGCTCGGTGTTGGAAGCGTCCAGCAGAGCGCGGATGCTCAGGGAGATCTTCTTCTTCTCGCTGTCGATGTCGGTGATCTTGGCATTGACAGTCTCGCCGATGGTCAGCACCTCTTCGGGCTTGCCGATGCGGCGGTCAGCGATCTGGGAAATGTGGATCAGGCCGTCCACGCCGGGCAGAACCTCAGCAAAGGCGCCGAAGGGCATGAACTTGACGATCTTCACAGGAACCACATCGCCCACATTGTAGTTGGACTCGAACTTGGTCCAGGGGTTGTCCTCGGCCTTCTTGTAGCCCAGGGAGATCTTCTTCTTCTCCTTGTCCAGAGCGATGACATACACCTCAACGGTCTGGCCGATCTTCAGCACATCAGAGGGATGCTTCACACGGGACCAGCTCAGCTCGGAGATATGGATCATGCCGTCCACACCGCCGATGTCCACAAAGGCGCCATAGGAGGTGAAGGACTTGACAGTGCCGGTGTACACCGAACCCACTTCGATCTCTTCCCAGATCTTAGCAGCAGCTTCCCGGCGGGCTTCCATGAGAGGAGCCTTGATGGAGCCGACCACGCGGCGGCGGGGACGGGTCACTTCGGTGATGCGCACCTTCTGATGGGTCTTGACCATCTGGGACAGGTCGGCTTCCCGGGGCAGGCCGGTCTGGCTGGCGGGGATAAAGACCCGGATGCCCAGCACATTGGCGATAACGCCGCCCTTGTTCACATCGGTGATGACGCAGTCATAGACTTCGCCGGTCTCCACAGCCTTCTCCAAAACTTCCCAGTTCTTCACAGCGTCCAGGCGCTTCTTGGACAGCATGATGGTGCCTTCCTGGTCGTTGACGCGCATGACATAGGCTTCGATCTCGTCGCCGATGTGGATGTTGTCAGCGATCACATAGTTGGGGTCGTCGCTCAGCTCAGTGGTGGGGATGTAGCCGGCCTGCTTGACGCCCAGGTCCACATGGATGTCCGTGGGGTTGATCTGTGTGATAACGCCCGTCACCTTTTCTCCTGTATGTAAAGTTTTCAGAGTCTGCTCCAGCAGCTCAGCGAAGCTTTCTGTTTCCTGGATGTTCATTTCGTCAGTCATCTTGTCATATACCTCCTTAATTATCAGATCTGGCGTGGACGCACCGGCGGCGATGGCAATCGCTTGTTTCCCGCGGCCATACCCTTCAGGAATCCCTTTGGCGTTTTCCACGAAAAGGGTATCGGGGCATACCTGGAGGCAGATTTCGTAGAGCCTGCGCGAATTGCTGCTCGTCTGGTCGCCGATAACGATCACAAGGTCAGATCCGGATGCCAGGGTGCGCGCCTCTTTCTGGCGTTCATCCGTAGCATTACATATTGTATCAAAGATGTTGATGCTTTTACAAGCGTTTTTTAATATTTTTGTGCAATTTACAAAAATTTCACGATTGAAGGTGGTTTGAGACACCACCGATACAGCTATTTGACTGTTTTTTTCTGCCCACTCCTCTGCCTGGGCCGGGTTTTCCAGTATCGTGCAGCTTTTGCACCGGGAAGCAATGCCCAGAACCTCGGGATGTTTTCCCGCGCCGATGAGCAGAATATGCCGTCCCTTCTCGCTCTCTTCCTCCACGATCCGGTGAATACGCCCCACATGGGGACAGGTGGCGTCCTCCAGCTGGCAGCCTTTTTCCAGAAGCCGCCGCTGCTGCTCCAGAGTGATGCCATGGGCCCGCACTACCACAGCGGCCCCGTCGGGGATGCTCTCAATGTCCTCCCGGGAAAAGATGCCCTTCCCCTCAAGCTGCTCCACGACGAATTTGTTGTGAATCAAAGGCCCGGCGGTATACACCTTCTGCCCTTTTCCACCTAGGCTTTCGGCCTTTTCAATGGCCCGTCGCACGCCGTAACAGTATCCGGCGTTTTTGGCCACAGTGATCTTAGCCACGAGGTGTTGCCTCCCCCCGGCTTTTGCCGATCTCCCAGATCTTCTCCATGATCTGGTCGGCGCCCTTTTTGTAAGGGTCGTGCTCTCCTTTTTCCGGCTTGGGCAGGTAGAAGGGATCGCCGAAGGTGACGGTGCAGCCCCGGAAGGCCTTCCGGCCAGGGGTGATGTACACCGGCAGCACCGGGCTTCCTGTGCGGACGGCCATCATGGCAGCGCCGCTTTTGGCCTCTCCGCTCATTCCTTCCTTCACCCGGGTGCCCTCAGGGAAAATAATCAGCTTCTGTCCCTGTTTCAGCACAGTCAGGGCTTTTTTGATGGCCATCAGGTCGGCCTTGCCCCGATCCACGGGAAATGCGCCCATATAAGTGAAGAACCACCGGGCGATGGGATTGCGGAACAACTCGGACTTGCCGATGATGGCCGGCCGGTTCCCATTCAGGAACAGAGCCAGAAACAGCACCACTGCATCCACCCGGGCGGTGTGGTTGCCGCAAACCACTGCGGCCCCTTCCGGGATCTTTTCCGCCCCCTTCACCTTGAGCCGGTAAATGGGAAGCAGGGCAAAATACACCACATACACAATGAGATTATACAGCATGGCCGGTTTTCTCCCTTATGATTTTTTTCAGCTCACACAGTGTCTCTTCCAGGTTGTATTCCGTGCTGTTGAAGAGCACGGCGTCCTCCGCCGGACGAAGGGGAGCCGCCGCCCGGGTGGTATCCTTTTCGTCCCGCCGGAGCAGATCCTGATAAACCTGCTCATAGGAGATCTGCTCCCCTTTTTCCAGCAGTTCCCGATGACGGCGGCGGGCCCGCTCTTCCGCCGTGGCGGTGAGGAAAATCTTCACCTGGGCCTGGGGCAAAATCACCGTGCCGATGTCCCGGCCGTCCATCACCACATCGTTTTCCTCCGCCAGGCGCCGCTGCAGCCCCAGAAGGAACTGACGCACCGGCGGCAGAGCCGACACCAGGGAGGCATATCGGGAAATTTCCTCGGTACGGATCCGTTCCGACACATTCTCCCCATTGAGGAAGATCTGCTGGAAGCCCCCTTCATAGCGGATGTCGATGGAAATGCCGCAGAGCATCCCTTCCAGCCGGTGAATGTTCTCCTCTTTCAGCCCGGCCCTTTGGGCAAACAGGCCGATGGCCCGGTACATGGCCCCGGTGTCCACATAAACGAATTGAAGCTGCTGGGCCAGCAACCGGGCCATGGTGCTTTTTCCCGCTCCCGAAGGGCCGTCAATGGCCACATTGATGGTTTCTTTCCCCATATCTTATCTCTCCTCTCCCTGGGCCATTCCGGCGGCATGGCCGGTGGACCAGGCGATCTGCAAATTAAAGCCGCCGGTGTAAGCGTCCACATCCATCACTTCCCCGGCAAAGTAAAGACCCGGCACCAATTTGGATTCCATGGTGCGGGGGTCGATTTCCTTCACTTTCACCCCGCCGGAAGTGACGATGGCCTCTTCCATAGGGCCTGCATCAACCACTGTCAAGCGGAAAGCCTTTATAGCCTCACAAAGGCGTTCCCGCTCTCCTTTTGTGATCTCATGCACCTTTTTCCGCCCGTCGATACCCGAGCGCTCCACCACCACCGGGATGAGTTTGTGGGGCAAAAGCTCACCTAGGGCATTGATAAAGTCCCGGTTGATGTTCTTTTCAAAATCCCGCAGCACACGCTTGTCCAGAGTCTCTCTGTCCAGGGCCGGCTTCAGGTCGATGAACAGATCAAATTCCTCTTCCGGCAGTTTCCGGCAGATGTGGGCCGAAGCGCTGAGAATCACCGGCCCCGACACCCCCTGGGAGGTAAAGACCATCTCTCCGAAATCCTCATAGATCTTCTTTTTCCCCTTGCGGATGGACACCTGCACATTCCGCAGGGAAAGTCCCTCCAGCCGGGCCGGGTCTTTTTCCCGGGTGCGCAGCCAGATCAGGGAGGGCCGAGGCTTTTCTACCATGTGCCCCAGGCTCTGGGCCATCCGGAAACCGTCTCCGTCTGAGCCGGTGGTGGGATAGGAGAGGCCCCCCGTGGCCACAATGACACTCTGGGCCGTCAGACGCTCCCCTTTGGCCGTCAGCACCCCGGAGACTTTTCCTTCTTCTGTTAAAATCTCCTTAGCCCGGGCGGAAATGACCCTCACGCCCAGACGGTGCATCCGGTCCCGCAAAGCGCCGCTCACATCCCTGGCCCGGTCGCTCACCGGAAAGACCCGCTGACCCCGTTCGGTTTTCAGCGGCACGCCCAGTTCTTCAAAAAAGGCCATGGCATCCTGGGAAGTGAAGCCATGAAAGGCACTGAACAGAAACCGGCCATTGCGGGGCACATTGCGGATCAAGGTGTCCACATCGCAGTCGTTTGTCACATTGCACCGGCCTTTGCCGGTGATATTCAGCTTGGTGCCCGGCCCTCTGCCCTTTTCCAGCACGGTGACCTTACAGCCCTGCTGAGCGGCCCAGATGGCCGCCATCATGCCGGCCGCTCCGGCACCGATGACCAAAACCTCTTTCATCGGTCTTCCTCCCGCAGCAGATACCGGGGAAGCTCGTCCACCAGACGCAGCCGCTTTTCCGCTTTGTCATCGCTGCGGACGATGAGGCACACCAGAGTGTTGAGCAAAGTGAGCAGCGGGGCCAGAGACCCGGCGGCTCCATAATCGCCGCATTCGGCGCTGAGGTTGATATCCGCCATGGCCGCCGTCTCCGACTCGGGGCCCTCGCTGACAGTGATGATGCAGGCATCCCGCTCCTGGGCGTATTCCAGCAGCATCCGGGTCTGCTCGGTATGCCGGGGCAGGCTGATGCAAAACAGCAGATCGCTGCCGCCGATGGCGGCAATGGAAGTGAGCGGGTCCTCCCCCGTCTGATTGACCACGCACACGCTGCCCAGCAAAGTGCGCAGATAGGAACCCAGGTACACCGCCCCGCACTGGCAGGCCCCCTGGCCGTATATGTAGATCTTGGAGGCAAATTGCAGCCGGGTGCACACATTCTTCAGCCCATCAGAGCTGTTGACCGCCAGTGTCTTTTTGATGTTCAGGGTGTCGGCCTGGGCCAGGCTTTCAAACACCGAGGAATCGGAGAGCTCCTCGCTGTTCAAAAGCTCGAATTTTTCCAAAGCGGTGATCCGGTATTTCAGTTCATTCTGGAGCGCGTCGTGAAAGGCGGTGAAGCTCTCATACCCCAGGGCCCAGGCAAAACGCACCACGGTGGACTGGCTCACCCCCGAGGCTGCGGCGATCTCTGCCGCCGTCATGAAAGCGGCTTTGTCGCAGTAGCTGAGGATGAACTGAGACAATACCTTTTGGTTTTTGGTGAAATCCCCGAAGGATTCGTTGATGGCGTCGTTGATTCGTTTCATTCTCTTTTTCCCCTATCCTCTATCCTTTATGGACCCAAGGTTTTTCAAATAGGCCACTTCGCCGGCCGTCAGATGCCGCCATTTCCCCGGCGGCAAATCCCCCAAAGAAAGCCGCCCCATGGCCACCCGTTTGAGCCGGCGCAGCCGGTAGCCCCTTTGCTGACACATCCGGCGGATCTGCCGGTTGCGGCCCTCATGGATGGTGAGCAGCAAAAAGGTGCGGCCCTTTTCCTCTTTCACCCGCTTGGCCTGCACCGGAGCCAGCGGGCGTCCATCCAGGCTCATGGGACGGGTCAGCCCCACCACCGGGTCCTCTTCCGGCGTATCCAGTTCCAGCAGGTATTCCTTTCCCACCTCATGGGAAGGGTGGGTCAGCTGGAGGGTCAGATCGCCGTCATTGGTCAGAAGCAGCAATCCTTCCGAATCCATATCCAGCCGCCCCACAGGATAGACCCGGCCAGGAACGCCGCTCAGCAGATCCAGCACCGTTTTCCGTCCTTTTTCATCCTGGACGGTGGTCACATAGCCCCGGGGTTTGTGGAGCATGATGTAAAGGCCGGGGGGGGATTGACCCAAAGGCTTTCCCCGCACGGCAATGATGTCCTTTTCCGGGTCGGCACTGTCGCCCACCTGGGCTTTCTGGCCGTTCACCGTCACCAGCCCCTGGGCGATCAGCTCTTCCCCTTTCCGCCGGGAGCAAACGCCGCTGGCCGACAGAATTTTTTGCAGTCTTTCCTTCAAGATCCTTCCCCCTTTCCCGTTTTTCTTTATTTTCCGCCCCACCGCCCCTGCCAGATCTTCTGCCAGAAGGTTTTGGCCGGAGGCAGTTTTTCCACTGTCTCTTTGTAATAGACCGGGGTTTCGTAGATCACCCCATCCCCCAGCCGCACCTGAAGCGTGCCGTAAACCTTCCCGGCCTGCACCGGGGCGCATACCGTCCGTGGGCCTGTGACCTGCACGCTTACATCTTGCCTTTCTTCCTCTGTGAGGAATGGGGCAAACGAGCCATTATAGTAAAGCTCAACCTGGCTTTTTTCCCCGGAAAGCACCAGTGCGCTTCCCGCCGCTCCGCCCTCCAGCACTTGCTGGGGAGCACACAGAGCAAAGGCGCTGTCATACAGGCGCAGATGGTCGTTCCAGTCATCGGGGGCACCCAGAGTGACGGCAATGAGCAGCCGCCCCTCCCGCCGGGCCGCCGAAACCAGACACCGGCCTGCCTTTTTGGTAAAGCCGGTTTTAACGCCGCAGACTTCCTGGGAAAGGGTCAGCAGTTTGTTGTGGTTTTTCATCACCCGATCCCCGGTGGAGATGGTCTTTTGCGAAACGATGGCAGCAAACTCCTCCTGCGCCATGGCCACACCGGTCAAAACGGCCAGATCCTTGGCGGTGGTATAGTGTGCATCACCATCCAGGCCGCTGGCGCTTTGGAAATGGGTATTCACAAGGCCCAATTCTGCCGCTTTTTCATTCATCAGACGGCAAAAGGCCTCTTCGCTGCCGGAAACCAGGCAGGAAAGGGCCACAGCCGCATCGTTGCCGCTTTCCAGCAAAAGGCCGCAAAGCAGATTATAGGTGGTCAGCTTTTCTCCGGCCTTGAGATAGATGGAGGAGCCTTCGATCCCCGTCCACTCCGGCTTTATGATGTGCTCCTCCTCCAGCGGAAGATGCTCCAGAACCAGAAGGGCCGTCATGATCTTGGTGGTGCTGGCCATGGGAAGCTGGGTATCCCCCTGCTTTTCATAGAGGAATGTTTTGGCCGCGGGGTCATACAAGGCGGCCCCTTTGGCCGACACCTGCGTTCCCTCCAGCTGCCGCCACACTCCCAGGCTCTCCAAGGGAAAAAGGAGCAAACACACCAGAATCGCTGCTGTCAATCGTTTTTTCATTTTTCTCACCTGCCCATGGGATACTTACGGGCAGGCCGGAAAGATTATTCTTTGCCTTCTTTGTATTCCTTGATCTTATCCACCACCTGGGGCACCAGGTCGATGATCTTGTCCACCGCCGTGTTGGCCGGGGGATCTACATACAAAAGCCGGGCATTTTCTCCGGTGAGGACGATGAAGGCCACCGGCGAAATGGTCACACCGGCGCCGCTTCCCGCGCCAAAACGCACCGGCGGCTTGCCGGTTTCCTTGGTCTTTCCGTCGCTGCCTCCGGCGGCAAAGCCGAAGGTCACCTTGGAAACCGGGATGAGGGTCACTCCGTCGGGGGTGGTGATGGGGTTGCCCACGATGGTGTTCACATCCACCATCTCTTTGATTTTGGACATGGTCTCTTTCATCACATCGCTGATCTCATTCATACAGACACTGCCTCCTGGTCATGTTGTTTCCGAAGCCGCAGGAACCCCCGCAGCACTTTGATTCCAATGATCAGCAGCTGGAAAACCAGCGCTGATACCTGTACTTCCAAGAAGATCTGGCTTTCTGTTCCTTCAAAATAACAAATTACCTGGATGTCTTTTTTCCGCACCCGCAGATTTTCCTCCAGCAAAGGCAGGAACATCCCCACTCCCGCGGCAGCGGCCCCATAGGCCATGGCGGTTTTGGCGGCGTCCCCCGTGGCAATGGCACAATCCAGCAGAAAACGATCCACCCGCAGCGCCCGCCGGAACTGCCCCATGGCCGAAAGCCCCAGATGGATCAGATCCATAATATAGGGGATGTCCAGTTTCTCCATGCCGCCGGAAACAGGGGTACTTTCCTTTTCCTTGCGGATCTGAGGCGCCGGCCTGGCCGCCTCCCCGGGTCTTTCTGCCTGGGGTGGCGGCGAAGGTGGGGGTTCCCGATTCTGCGGCTTTGCCTCTTCCGGTTTTTCAGACTTTTTTTGTTTTTTGGGCTTTTTCTCTTTCCATGGCAGCAGCCGCAGCCGGAAAGGCCCCAACCCCACCCATAAAAAGAACTTTTCCTGCCGCAGCATCACCCGCACCCTGGCGGGGAGCAGCAAAACCAGGAGCAAAAGCACCAAAAGGAAAAGGAGAAGCCCTCCCAGCCCTATCAGTACCCATAACAGGATCTTCACTCGTTCGCCGCCTCCGCCCCTTCGGTGTCCGTTTTCGCTTCTTCTTCCATCATGGGCAGGGTCAGCTGCTCCATCCGCTCGTCCTCCAGCCCCTCGATCTCCGGCAGTTCGGTAAGGGAGGAAAGGCCAAAGGAACGGAGAAAATCACCGGTGGTGCGAAAGAGAGTGGGCCGGCCAGGCACATCCAGCTTCCCGCATTCCTCCAGCAGCCCCTTTTCGCACAAAGAACGAATGGTATAGCTGCTGTCCACGCCCCGCACCTGTTCGATATACACCCTGGTCACCGGCTGCCGGTAGGCGGCAATGGCCAGCACTTCCAGAGCCGCCGCCGACAAAGTGGGGGCCCGGCGCGTCTCCAGCGTCCGGCGCACCCACGGAGCGTAATCGGCCCGGGAACACAGCTGATACCGGTCCTCCAGCCGCACCAGTTTGATGCCCCGGCGGCCGTAGTCATATTCTCCCGCCAAAGCCTGGGCGGCCTCGTGGAGAGCCTGCTCCGGCACTTCCAGCACCTGGCACAGCTTATCCACGGCCACCGGCTCCCCTGCGGCAAAAAGCACCGCTTCCAGAGCACACTGCAATTCATTGGCTTCCATTCTATTCTCCCGCAAGCGTCAAAAGATATCCCTCTTCCTGCTCCACAATGGCCAGTTTATGGGCTTTGGAAAGCTCCAGCACCGCCAGAAACAGGGCCACCACCTCGGAACGGCTGCGGCACTCCAGCACCAGGCTTTCAAAATCCAGGTGGTGCTGCACAGCCAGCCGATGGGCGATCATCTGGAGTTTCCCTGCCACCGGCACCGGCTCTCTTCCCACCACCCCATGAAACAGCCGCAAAGGAGGCGGGCTCCTCCGCTCCTGGCGCTGGAGAATGGTCTCGATGGCTTTTTGCAGCACCTGGGCGGTGTAATGGTATTCCGGCTGTTCTTCTCTTTTCTGCACCTCTGGGGGTTTGGTGTAAAGGTCCCGGCCCAGCTCCATCCGCTCTTCCAGAAGGCCGCTTGCCATTTTGCATTTCTTGTATTCCAGCAGGGCCGCCACCAAGGGCTTCCGGGGATCTTCCTCCCCTTCCTCCGGATAAACCGGCAGCAGCATTTTGGACTTAATGTACATCAGCTGGGCCGCCATGGCCACAAAATCACTGGTGACTTCCAGATCCATCGCTTCCATCCGGCGCAGCTCATCCATATACTGTTCCAGGATCTGAGCGATGGGGATGTCGTAAATGCTCACCTTGTTTTTGGAAATCAGATGAAGCAGCAGATCCAGCGGCCCGTCAAAGGCCTCCAGATGATAGGTCAGCGGGCTTTTCATAGAAGCCCCAGCACCGAAAGCACCCGGGCCGCCCCCCCCACAATGAGGGAGAGCATATCCACCTGGAGGGTGTAGAGCAGATTGTTGAAGGCCCCCAGGAATAAAAGCACGATCAGGCCGATCTGGAAATAGGCCTCGTACTGATAAAGCTTATAATAAATCCGGTTGGGCAGCAGCACCTGAAGCACCCGGGAGCCGTCCAGCGGCGGAATGGGGATCAGGTTGAATACGCCCAGGCAGACGCTGAGCTGTCCGGTCTGAATGAAAAACCGGCTGAGAGCCAGCAGAATCTGGTTTGTGGGAGCCAGGGTCTGCATCAGAAGGGCTATCAAGATGAGCACAAAGCTCAGAAGGAAATTGGCCAACGGCCCGGCTAGAGCGGTGAGGGCCATGCCCACCTTCCGATGGCGGAACCGGCTAGTGTTCACCGGCACCGGCTTGGCCCAGCCAAAGCCGAAAAAGATCATACACAATGTACCCAGCGGGTCCAGATGATCCAGAGGGTTGAGGGTGAGCCGCCCGGCCCGCTTGGCGGTATCGTCCCCCAGCCAGTATGCCGCAAGGCCGTGGGCCAATTCATGAAACATCAAGGCGATGAGCACCGCCGGGATGAGGATCATGTATTTCTGAAGAGAGTTTCCAAACATGGCGTCTCCTTATCAAGGTTCCAATCACATATCGTTCTGCTCACATATCGTTCTGCACCAGCTGCTCATAGCTTTCCCGCTTCACCAGCAGCCGATCCTTCCCATCCCGCACCATGACGATGGGCGGCCGGGGCAGACGGTTATAGTTGCTGGCCATGGAATAGTTATAGGCGCCGGTGGCAAAGACACACAGCAGATCCCCGGCCTGTACCGGCTGGATCAACGCATCTTTTGTGACAAGGTCTCCGCTTTCACAGCACTTGCCGGCAATGGCTGCCCGCAGGTTGCGCTCCCCTTTGGGATCGGTGGCTTTCACCGCCTGGTAGCTGGCTCCGTACAGGGCGTAACGGGGATTGTCGGGCATTCCTCCGTCCACGGCCACATAGGTGCGCACATTCTCAATGTGCTTCACCGAGCCCACCCGGTACAGCGTCACTCCCGCCGGGCCCACGATGCTCCGTCCCGGCTCAATGGTCATGAAGGGCTGGGGCAGATCGTGCTTCCGGCATCCTTCCCGCACCGCTTCCCCCAGGGCGTCGATCATCTCATCCACCGGCAAAGGCTTGTCCTCCGGGCCATAGGCGATGCCGAAGCCGCCGCCCAGATTGAGCCCCGGCGGCACTGTTCCGGTCTCCCGGCCGATCTCGGTGAGCAACTGGAACATCACCCGGCAGGCCAGCTTATAGGGCTCTGTCAGGAACACCTGAGAGCCGATGTGGCAATGGATGCCGCAAAGCTCCAGATGGGGCAGGCTGGACACCAGACAGGCCGCCTTCAGAGCGCGGCCGTTTTCATAGCCGAAGCCAAATTTGCTGTCCAGATCCCCGGTGGAGATAAACTCATGGGTGTGGGCGTCCACTCCCGGCTTGACCCGCAGGGCCACCTGGACGGTCTTGCCCAGCTGACCCCCCAGCTCATTAAGAGTGTGAATCTCCTCCTCGCTGTCGGCGATGAAGGAGCCGATGCCCGCCTTGATGGCCATCGCCATCTCTTCCCAGGACTTGTTGTTGCCGTGAAAATGCAGTTTTGCCGGATCAAACCCGGCCTGCAAAGCGGTGTAAAGCTCTCCGCCAGACACCACATCGGCACACATTCCCTCTTCTTTCAAAATGGGATAGATGCCTTTGACACACAAGGCCTTGCTGGCATAGGACACATGGAACGCATCTCCAAAGTTCCGCTTCATGGCCCTTTGATAGGCCCGGCAGGTATGGCGGATTTTTTCCTCATCCATCACATACAAGGGGGTGCCGTATTTTTCGGCCAAAGCGGGAAGGCTCACCCCTCCCATGGTCAGTTCCCCTTGGCTGCCCAGGGAAAAGCTCTGATATTCTTCCATGATCTCCCCTCCTTTTTCTCTCTAACGGTTCAAAAGCCCCAGGATATCCCGGCGCACCTCTTCCCGGCCCGTCCCCTTTTCGGCGGAAAAGGGAAACAGCGGGGTGTTTTCCTCCAGTTCCAACACTTGGCGGATCCGCTCCATATTGGGCTCCACCTGGCTCTTTTTCAGCTTGTCCACTTTGTTGGCGATCACCGCCATGGGAATCCCGTAGGCCCGGAACCAATCGGCCATCAGCCGGTCGTCGGCAGTGGGATCGTGGCGGGCGTCCACAATGAGATAGGCCCTGCCCACATTGGACCTGTCAGCGTTCATATATTCCTCGATCAGCTGGGAAAACCGTTCTTTTTCCCGCTGGGACACCCGAGCATAGCCATAGCCGGGCAGATCCACCAGCCACAGCGCCTTGTCCACCAGAAACAGGTTGACAAACACCGTCTTTCCCGGCACGGCGCTGACCCTTGCAAAGTTCTTCCGCTGAAGCAGGCAGTTGATGGTGGAGGACTTGCCCACATTGGACCTGCCTGCAAAAATCACCCGGGGCAGGCTGTCCCGGGGAAAATCCCGGGACGATGCCGCCGAGCGCACAAATTCCGCTTTGGAAAAATTCATCTTATTTCCGCCTTTTGTTTCTTACTGCCGCAAAGGCAGGCTTTCGCTTTCCTTTGTGGGATGGGGCAGCACCTGGGGGGATTCCTCCGGCCCGGTGCGCACGCCCAGAGCGGCCTCCAGCACATCGTCCATGTGCTTGGCATAGACAAAGCGCAGATTTTTGGCCACCACCGGATCGATCTCGCTGATATCCGGCTCATTGTCCGCAGGCACGATCACGGTTTTCATGTGGGCCCGATAGGCTGCCATGGTTTTTTCCTTCAGTCCGCCGATGGGCAGCACCCGGCCCCGGATGGTCACTTCCCCGGTCATAGCGATGTCCTGGGGCATGGGTACATCCATCAAAGCCGACACCAGTGCGGTGCAGGTGGTGATGCCCGCCGAAGGGCCGTCCTTGGGCACGGCCCCTTCGGGGAAATGGATATGGATATCCTTCTTCTTGTAGAAATCATCCTGGATGCCCAGGGTCTTGGTGCGGGTGCGGATGTAGCTGATGGCCGCCTTGGCCGACTCCTTCATCACATCGCCCAGGTTGCCTGTCAGCTCCAGCTTACCGCTGCCTTCCATCACATTGACTTCCACTTCCAATATCTCGCCGCCTACGCTGGTCCAGGCCAGGCCGTTGACCACACCGCATTCGCTGCGCTGGGAATGGACTTCTTCCTTATACCGGATCACGCCCAGGAAATCTCCCAAGTTGGCCGGGGTCACAGACACTGACTTCTGCTTCTTTTCCAGCAGGATCTTATCGGTTTTCCGGCACACCCGGGCGATCTGCCGCTCCAGGGTACGCACACCGGCCTCCCGGGTATAGCCCGAGATGATCTTCCGCAGGGCGTTTTCGCTGATTTTCAACTCCTTGCCGTTCAAACCGTGCTTTTCCATCTGCTTGGGGATCAGGTGGCGCTTTGCGATCTGCACCTTTTCCTCCACGGTGTACCCCGGCAGCTCGATGATCTCCATCCGGTCCAGCAGAGGCCGAGGAATGGTGTCCAGGGTGTTGGCCGTGGTGATGAACAGAATATCGGTGAGATCAAAGGGCAGCTCTACAAAATGATCCCGGAAGGCGTGGTTCTGCTCGGTGTCAAAGACCTCCAGCAGGGCCGAGGCCGGATCGCCCCGGAAATCGCTGGCCATCTTGTCGATCTCATCCACCAGAATCAGTGCATTCCGGCTGCCCGCCTGCTGCAAGGCGTTGATGATCCGTCCGGGCATAGCGCCGATGTAGGTCTTCCGGTGGCCCCGGATATCGGCCTCATCCCGCACGCCGCCCAGAGAAAGCCGAGCATAGTTCCGGCCCAGCGCATCGGCCACCGACCGGGCCACCGAGGTTTTGCCCACGCCCGGCGGGCCCACCAGACAAAGGATCTGGCCCTTGATGCTGCCCACCTTCTGCTTGACGGCAAACAGCTCCAGGATCCGCTCCTTCACCTTTTCCAGGCCGTAGTGCTGGTTGTTCAGAATGGTTTCCGCCTTTTTCAGGCTGGTATTCTCCTTCGTCACGGTTTTCCAGGGCAGATCCAGGCAGGTGTCCAGCCAGGTGCGCACCACACCGGCCTCGGGAGAAAAAGGCTGCAGCTTCTGGAGGCGGGCGGCCTCCTTGAGCATCTTCTTTTCCGATCGCTCCTCAAGGCCCAGGGCCAGAATCCGCTCGGTGTAGCGCTGGGCTTCGGCGGCGGTGTCCTCGTCCTCCCCCAGCTCCTCGTTGATCACCTTGATCTGCTCCCGCAGATAGTAATCCCGCTGGTTCTGATCCATCTGGCTGCGCACCTTGTTCTGGATCTCATCCTCGATGCGCAGGATATCCACCTCACTGGCCAGCTTCTTGATGAGCAAAGCCATCCGGCGGCGGGGGTTGAGCTGCTCCAGCACTTCCTGCTTGTCCGGGTATTTGAGGGCGGTGTTCTGGGCCACATAGTCACACAGATAACCCATGTCCCGGCTCTCCATCACATTGAGCACCACATCGCTGTTGACCTTGGGCACCAGATCAGTATAATCCACAAACAGCTCCTGCACATTGCGGATCATGGCCTCATCCCGCTTGGTGAGATGGGCCGGCTCTTCCGGCTGGATGGGCTCCACCATGGCGGAGAACACCGGCTCCGTGCTGGTCAGCTCCAGCAATTTGCCCCGGCACTCCCCTTCCACCAGCACGCGGAACACATCCCCGTGGATCTTGAGGATCTGCTTGATATGGCCCACAGTGCCGATGTCATAAAGATCTTCCCGCTGGGGGTCGTCTACCTTCATATCCCGCTGGGCCAGCAAAAACACCGGCTCCCGCCGGGACATGGCCAGCTCCAGGGTCTTGATGGATTTCTGTCTCCCCACATCAAAATGAGACACCATACCCGGGAAAATCGCCAGGCCCCGCAGGGGCAGCAGCAGCATCGGCCGGGCCGAGGTGTTTTGTTCTGTATTCTGCATAAGTTCTCCTTCCCATCCCCATGGGGGACGGTTTTATATAAGTCATCATAGATAAAATCAGTATAGCACATCGCCGCAATTTTCACAAGTTTTTGCAGAAAAAGATTGTGCACTTCGCAAAAAATGACGCCTCTTCATTCAAATGGAGTGAAAAAGAAAAAGTGGCCCGAAAGCCACTTTTTCTAAACATATTCCGGTGTTATCCTTTTTTCTTCGGCGGTTTCCGGTCGTGTTCCACCTTGGGGGCGGCTTTCTTCTCCACCGCATCCCGGGTGACCACCACACGGCTGATGGTGGGGTCGGAAGGCACATCGAACATGATGCCGGTGATGATATCTTCCAGCACAGAACGAAGGCCACGGGCACCGGTGTTCCGCTCCATGGTCTTTTCGGCGATGGCCTCCAGAGCGTCCTCTTCAAACTCCAGCTCTACCCCGTCCAGATCAAAGAGATACTGGTACTGCTTGGTCAGAGCATTTTTGGGCTTTGTGAGGATGCTGACCAGAGCCTCCTTGTCCAGGGGGTCCAGAGCGGTGATGATGGGCAGACGGCCGATCAGTTCGGGAATGATACCGAACTTCAGGATGTCCTGAGGCTCCACCTTCTGGAGAATGTCGTTTTTCTCACTCTGCTTTTTGGACAGCACCTGGGCGCCGAAGCCCAGTCCCTGGTTGCCGCAGCGCTTTTCGATGATCTGGCCCAGGCCGTCAAAAGCGCCGCCGCAGATAAAGAGGATGTTGCTGGTGTCGATCTGGATGAACTCCTGCTGGGGGTGCTTCCGTCCACCCTGAGGCGGCACATTGGCCACAGTGCCCTCCAGAATTTTCAGCAGGGCCTGCTGCACCCCTTCTCCGCTCACATCTCTTGTGATGGAGGGATTTTCGCTCTTCCGGGCGATCTTATCCAGCTCATCGATGTAGATGATGCCCTTTTCGGCCTGCTCCACATCGTAATCGGCAGCCTGGATCAGGCGCAGAAGGATGTTCTCCACATCTTCGCCCACATACCCAGCCTCGGTGAGAGTGGTGGCGTCGGCAATGGCAAAGGGCACATTGAGGGTGCGGGCCAGCGTCTGGGCCAGCATGGTTTTGCCGCTGCCGGTGGGACCCAGCATAAGGATGTTGCTCTTCTGGATCTCCACATCGGTCCCGTCCTCGCCGCCTTTTTCCAAAGAGCGGATGCGCTTATAGTGGTTGTACACCGCCACCGAAAGCACCACTTTGGCCCGGTCCTGGCCGATGACATATTCGTCCAGGATCTTTTTCAGCTCGGCAGGCCGGAGCAGTTCATCCTCTTTCTTCTTGCCCCGGGAGCGGGCTTCCTCCGCCCGCTCCTCGTCCAGAAGATCTTTGCAGATCTCAATGCATTCGTTGCAGATATAGGCCCCGGGGCCTGCGATGATCCGGCGCACTTCCTTTTGAGATCGGCCGCAGAAACTGCAGCGGATCTCTTTTTCTTCTTCGGACATGACTTACCTCTTCCATCGGTTTGACATTTTGAAAATCAGAGATTACTCCCGATGCTCAAACACCTTGTCGATCAGGCCATATTCCTGAGCCTGCTGCGCGGTCATGAAATTATCCCGCTCGGTGTCCTGCTGGATGACCTCCAAAGGCTGGCCGGTCATCTGGCTGAGCAGACGGTTCATCCGGTCCTTGATGCGGATGATGTGGTCGGCGTGGATCTTGATATCGGTGGCCTGACCCTGCATCCCGCCCAGGGGCTGGTGGATCATGATCTCGCTGTTGGGCAGCGCATAGCGCTTGCCCTTGGCGCCGGCCGCCAGCAAAAAGGAGCCCATGCTGGCCGCCATGCCGATGCAGATGGTGCTCACATCGCACTTGATATACTGCATGGTGTCATAAATGGCCATACCGGCACTGATGGAGCCGCCGGGGCTGTTGATATAAAAGCTGATATCCTTGTCCGGGTCCTGGCTCTCCAGATAGAGCAGCTGGGCCACCACCAGACTTGCGGTGGTGTCGTTGACTTCCTCGGACAAAATGATGATGCGGTCATTGAGCAGCCGGGAATAAATATCGTACGAACGCTCCCCTTTGCTGGTCTGCTCCACTACCATAGGTACAAGGGACATAATGGGAAAACTCCTTTCTGCAGCACAGGAAGGAAGGCACGGCAGGACTTACTTGCTCTCCTCTTCCTTTTCCTCTGTCTTTTCCGCCTTCTTGGCCGTCTTCTTGGCGGGCTTCTTGGCGGTGGATTTGATGAGCTCCACAGCCTTCTGAGTCAGCAGATCGTCCTTCAGGGACTGGGCCGGCAGCAGCTGCTTGACCCGCTCCACATCGATCTTGTTCTGCTCGGCCAGGCTGGCAAATTCCTTCTCCAGCTCTTCTTCGCTCACTTCCATGTTCTCCAGCTTGGCGATCTCTTCCAGAGCCAGGCGGACCTTCACCTGCTTCTCGCCCTGCTCACGGAACAGCTTGCGGAAGGATTCCATGGACATATCGTTCATCTTCAGGTACATATCCAGTGTGACGCCCTGCATGGACAGTCTATACCCAAAGTCCTCAACAATTCTGTCGATTTGTGCTTCGATCATCACTTCGGGAATGTCGGCTTCGAAGTGCTCCAGCATGGCGTCGATCAGCTTCTCGTCATACTCGTTCTCGGCAGCCTTTTCCTTCTGCTCCCGGATCTTGGTCTTCAGATCGGCCTTCAGCTCATCCAGGGTGTCGAACTCGGACACATCCTTGGCGAACTCGTCGTCCAGCTCGGGCTTCTGGGTCTCCTTGACCTCGTGGATCAGGCACTTGAACACGGCGGGCTTGCCGGCCAGCTCCTTGGCCTGGTACTCTTCGGGGAAGGTGACATTCACATCGAAGGGCTCGTCCACTTTCTTGCCCACCATCTGGCTCTCAAAGCCGGGGATGAACATACCGGAACCAATGCCCAGGGTGTAGTTTTCAGCCTTGCCGCCTTCAAAGGACTTGTCGTCCACAAAGCCTTCGAAGTCAAAGACAACGGTGTCGCCGTCCTTCACTTCCCGCTCCACGGTGACCAGGCGGGCATTGCGGTCCACCATGCGGTTCAGCTCTTCCTTCACATCCTTCTCGGTGACGGAAACCCGGCCCTTTTCCACGGTCAGGCCCTTGTAGCCCTCAATCTTCACTTCGGGCTTGACGGTAACAGTGGCCTTGAAAGTGAAGCCTTCGGGAGAGATGTCGTCCACCATGATCTGGGGATGATCCACGGGCTGGATCTTGCTCTCTTCCACGGCCTTGTCATAGGCTTCGGGATAACACATATTCACAGCGTCCTCAAAGAAAACGCCTTCGCCATACAACTTCTCGATGATCTTCCGGGGAGCCTTGCCCTTGCGGAAGCCGGGGACGCGCATGTGGCCCACATTTTTCCGATAGGCCTGTTCCATGGCCTTTTCGAACTCTTCCTTGCCGACTTCGATGGTCAGCTCCACCTGATTCTTTTCCTTTTTCTCAATGCCCTTCAGCTGCATTTGAGTTTCCTCCTCATACAAATATCTTTCTTTTAAGGTTTTATCATCACTGGCCGGAAGCGGAGATAATCGGCGGATACCACTTGGTAACTCACCCCGTCCCGCTCGCCGGAAAAGGCCCCCCGCAGGCTTTCCCCGTGAAGGTGGCCGTAATAGCACCGGCTGACGCCATAACGGCGCAGCAGCCCGGTGATCTCCCGCACCTCATAAGGGTCTTTCCCTGCCAAGATGGGGGGATAATGGAGAAAACAGAAGATTTCTCCCTGGGGACTTTGCTGCCGGGCCGCATGCAGCGACGCTTCCAGACGGCAAAGCTCCCGTTTGAACACCTTTTCATCCCCTGCGGCCGGGTCCGATGGATCATAGCACCAACCCCGGGTGCCGCACAAGGCGGTGTCCTTATAAAAAATACAATTATTATGCAAAAAAGACAAGGTCTTTATTTGATGATTTTCAAAAAATTTATTCATTTTGGTGACCGTCTGCCACCAAAGATCGTGATTGCCCTTGATGAGAATCTTTTTCCCCGGGAAGGAATCCACCAGCTTGAAATCGGCCAGGGCCTGCTCCAGGTTGAGCCCCCAGGACAGATCGCCGCAAAGCACCACGGTGTCGTCCTCCTTCAGGGTCTGGGAGAAGGCTTCCACGATCTTTCGCCGGTAATCCTGCCACACGCCCCCGAACACATCCATGGGTTTGCCGCTGGACTCCGACAGGTGCAGGTCTCCAATGGTATAGAGCGCCATGCTCCCCTCCTTTTATTCAAAGGCGTTTTCCAGGTGATGAATCTCACCGCCGGGATAGACCTCGATCACATCAAAGCGGATCTGAGGCGGCTTTTCCTGCTCCCCCAGCCATTGCAAAGCGGTCAGCCGCAGCCTTTGCTGCTTGTGGGCGTCCACCGCCTCCAAGGCCTTGGCAAACCGGTCGCTCTTCCGGCTTTTCACCTCCACCATGGCGACGATCCCCCGTTTTTTCACAATGAGATCGATCTCCCCATAGCGGCTGCGGTAACCGGCCTCCAGCAAGGTATAACCCTTTTTCCGCAAGTATTCCGCCGCCAGAGCCTCCCCTCGCTTTCCAGCCAGGGTGGTGTTCATTTTTTGCCACCGCTCAGGATCTTACCCAGAAAACTCTCCCGGTGAATGGGACAGGGCCCCTTTTCCACAATGGCCTGCCGGTGCTCCTTGGTGCCATAGCCCTTGTGCTTTGCAAAGCCATAGCCTGGATAGGCCTCCTCCATTTTTTCCATGTACCGGTCCCGGCTCACCTTGGCCAGGATGGACGCGGCGGCCACACTGGCGCTCTGCCGGTCTCCGCCTACCACGCATACCGTTTCGATCCCGGAAAATCCCGGGTCCCGGTTGCCGTCCACCAACAACAGATCAGGGGCAAGGCCCATCTGATCCACCGCCCGGTGCATGGCCAAAAAGGTGGCCTGCAAAATGTTCAGCTGGTCGATTTCTTTTTCATCGGCCCACCCTACCCCGAAGGCCAGGGCCTTGGCCGTGATCTGGCTGAACAGGATCTCCCGGCGGCGGGGCGAGATTTTTTTGGAATCATCCAGCCCCTCCAAAGGCTCTGTGGGGTCCAGAATCACCGCTGCGGCGCACACCGGCCCGGCCAAAGGCCCGCGACCGGCTTCGTCGATGCCGCAAAGGGCCGAAAACCCCTTTTGCCGGAAAAGCTCATCAAACAGATACAGCTCGCTGCTTCTATTCATGGGCGTCCTCCGGAGGCGGCTGCAAAGTGATCCGCCCCAGTTTGCCGCTGCGGAATTCATCCAGCAGCACCCGGGCCATCCGCTCGGTGTTGCAATAGCCTCCGGCCTGGAGGAACCCCCGGGCCCGGGCCAGCTCTTCCAGTACATCATAGGAAGGCTTGTCCGCCGTGCTCTCCACCTTATACCGTTTTTCCAAAGCACCCGGTGCCTGCTGGCGCAAGGTGTCGATGAGGTGGCAGGCCAGCTCTTCCAGCTCCAGGATCTCGTCGTTGATGGTGCCGGTGAAAGCCAGCATCAAACCGGTCTCTTCATCTTCGATTTTGGGCCACAGCATCCCCGGGGTGTCCATCAGCTCCACGCCCCCTTTCAGGGCGAACCACTGTTTCTGCCGGGTGACGCCGGGTCTGTCCTGAGCCACCGCCGAACGACGGCCCAAGATCCGGTTGATAAAAGAGGATTTTCCCACATTGGGAATGCCGCAGGCCATAATGCGGATGCTTTTGCCCTTCAGCCCCTTTTCCTCATTGCGGGCGATCTGCTGGGCCATCACCTGGCGCACCAGGGGAAGAAACTCCCCGTAGCCGCCGCCGTTCTGGCTGTCCAGAGCAATCACCGGAAAACCCTGTTTTTTGAAATAATCCTTCCAGCCCTCGGTGCGCTGGAGATCGGCCTGATCGGCCCGGTTGAGGACGATGATCCGCTTTTTCTGCCCGGCCAGGGCGGAAAGATCGGGATTGCGGGAAGCCCAGGGAATCCGGGCATCCAGCAGCTCGCACACCAGATCGATCTGGCGGATATCCTCCTGCATCAGGCGCTTGGTTTTGGCCATATGGCCGGGATACCAGTTGATCTTCATGACAAAGAACCCACCCTGCTAAAGGGGAAGATACGGAAGATCGCCTTCCCCACGATTTTTTCATATGGGATCGTGCCCACTTCATAGAGTTTGCGGCTGTCCGAGCTGCCGTTGCGGTTATCGCCCATGACAAACACTTCCCCTTCCGGCACAGTAAAGGCGCCGGTAAGGTCACCGGTGTACATGGCCTGGCCGGCCAGATCGTTGATATAGGGCTCATACAGGGCTTCGCCATTCACATAGACCACGCCCTCTTCCCCATCGATCTCCACCGTGTCGCCCCCCAAGGCAATGACACGCTTGACCAACGGCTCATCCATAAAGCCATCGGCCATAAGCACCACAATATCCCCTCGCTCCGGCTCATCATAGCCGAAGGAAGAAATCAAAAGCTGATCCCCCTCGTGAAGGGTGGGATACATGGAAGACCCCACCACACCGGAAAGACGCACAAAAAAGGCGCAGATCACCACTAGGACGGCCAGGGCATAGACCAACGCCTCGGCCCAATCGAACAGATCGGCGCTGACGGAGCGCTTTTTGCCATCGTCCTCCCAAGGCTCTTTTTGCTTTGAAAGCTCTGTTTCCTCTTCCTCACGGAATTGCTGTTCGTCCATCACATCATCCTCCAAAGCGTGGGACGGGCCGTTTCATAGGCCCGGCCGGGTATAAAAAGAAGAGGGACAGAATTGCTCCGTCCCTGCATCCTCTTAGATATCCTGTTTGACTTTAGCAGCCTTGCCAACTCTGTTACGCAGGTAGTAAAGCTTGGCTCTTCTGACTTTGCCCTTGCGGACCACTTCCACCTTCTCCAGGTTGGGGGAATGGACGGGGAAAGCCTTTTCTACGCCTACGCCGTAGGATACGCGGCGAACGGTGAATGTCTCCTGGATGCCGCCGTGCTTCATAGCGATGACAGTGCCCTCAAAGACCTGAATTCTTTCACGGTTGCCTTCTTTGATCTTGGCGTGCACCCGAACGGTGTCGCCGATGCCGAAGTTGACAGCGTCAGGCTTCAGCTGGGATTCGGTCAGTTTTTTTACGAGATCCATAATTCTCTTTCCTTTCGTTCATAGATGTTCGTGCCCTGACTGCGGCAGAGGACCATCCGTAATACATGCCCGATTATAATACCACACAAATCCCCTGATTGCAAGGGTTTCCTGGTTTTTTTGAAAGTTTTTTCTTTCCCGGGCGCCAAAGAGGAATGGTTTTATTTCCCTTTCCCTATTTGGAAAAAGTCCTTCCCCTCCCCATCCAGGATGCTCTGGCGCACATAAAGGGGCCTGTCCTCCCGCTCTATTTTGTCATGGAAACGGAGGATGTCGGTGATGTAGCTGGGGTTCAGCGGATCGTCCCCGGCCTTCAGCACGCACCGGCAGCAGAAGCCTTCCCTTTCGGGAAAAAACTCCAGGGAGCGCACATAATCCCCCAGCACCACTTCCCGGTCGCCCCGCTTGGAATGCTTCAAAATCTTCACTTCTCCCTCAAACAAAGCGGGGATGCTCGCATCCCAGGGGGAGGAATAGTGCACCTCATAGCCGCAGAAGGCGATCTGGTTCACCGGGCGGGAGGCCTGTCCCACTTCCAGCACCCGCAGACCGTGGGGCAAAACCCCGTTGAGCCGATGGGCCAGATCCTCCGGCAGAGTGTCGGTAGTCAGATCAAAATCGGCCAACTCGCATTGGCTTTGGTAGCCGGTGGACAGAGGCACCAGAATGGATAGATAGATATGAGGATTGAACCCCTCGGTGTACCGCACAGGCAGCTTGGCCCGCACCAGGGACCGCTGGAGGGTATTCATCAGGTCCAAATGGGAAATATAGGCAGAATATTCGTTTTTCTCAAATTTGATTCTCACTTTAAACATCACAGGGCCTCCCGCAGGACAGAGTCAGCGCGCCGCAATTCCGGCATCCGGCGGCGCAGTCCGGTGTGGCATCCCCTTTGAGGGCCTGCTGGTATTCGCTCCACAGATAGCTTTTGCACACGCCGGAGAAAATGTGATCCCAGGGCAGAACCTCTTCTTCCCCCGGCGAGCGGTAGGCATAGAAATCCGGGTCCAGGGAGCACTCCTGGAAGGCTTCCATCCAGGCATCGAACTTGAAATATTCATCCCAGGCGTCCAGGTTGCAGCCCTTCTCCCAGGCCTTGTAAATCACCTGAGACAGCCGCCGGTCACCCCGGGCAAACACCGCTTCCAGATAGCTTGCGTCCCCATGGTGCAGGTTGAAGCTGACATTCTTGATCTTCAGCTGTTCCCGCAGCAGCTCCTGCTTCCGCCGCACCTCTTCCCGGGTGGCCTGCCCCACCCACTGGAAGGGGGTCTGGGCCTTAGGCACAAAGGTGGACACGCCCACATTGATCTTGATGCCCCGGGCCTTGTTTTTGGCGGTCTTCCGGAAGGTGTAGATCACATCCCGGACGATCTGGGCAATACCCGCCAGATCCTCGTCGGTCTCGGTGGGCAGGCCCATCATAAAGTACAGCTTGACACTGTTGTAGCCCGCGCCGAAGGCGATGGCGCAGGAATGGAGCAGATCCTCTTCGTACAGATTTTTGTTGATCACATCCCGCAGCCGCTGGGTACCTGCTTCCGGTGCAAAGGTCAGGCCGCTTTTGCGTACCTTCTGCACATTCTCCATCAGTTCCAGGTTGAAGTTGTCCGCCCGGAGAGATGGCAGGGCCAGGTTCACATGGCGGGGCTCGCAGTAATCCACAAGCTCGGTGCACAGCTCGTCCAGCTGCGGATAGTCGCTGGAACTGAGAGAGGTGAGGGATACCTCGTCATAACCGGTGCTCTCCACCAGTTTCTTGGCCTGCTCCACCAGGGTGGCGGCGTTTTTGGCCCGGATGGGCCGGTAGGTGTACCCGGCCTGGCAGAACCGACAGCCACGGCGGCAGCCGCGGAACAGCTCCGCCATGGCCCGGTCAAAGACGATGTCGGTGGAGGGGACGATGAAGCTGTCGGGATAATAGACCTTGTCCAGATCCCGGATGATGGCCTTTTTCACCTGCTGGGGCGCTCCGTTTTTCGCCGTAATGGCCTGAACGGTGCCGTCCTCATTATAGGTCACATCGTAGAAGGCGGGCACATAAACCCCTTCGATGGAAAGGGACTCTTTCAGGAAGGTTTCCTTGTCCCAGCCCTTTTTTTTGGCTTTGCGGTAAAGCTCCACCAGGGCCGGCAGGTTCTCCTCCCCTTCTCCCACCAGAATGATGTCGAAAAAATCCACCACCGGCTCCACATTGTAAACGCAGGGGCCGCCGGCAATGACCAGCGGGGTCAGCTCGGTTCTCTCCCGGGAGAACTTGGGCACCCCCGCCAGATCCAGCATATTGAGCACCGTGGTATAATTCAGCTCATACTGAAGAGAAAAGCCGAAAATGTCAAATTCCGAAGCGTAGTCCTTGCTCTCCAGTCCATAAAGGGGCACGCCATGACGGCGCATCTCCCGCTCCATATCCGGGGCGGGAGCATACATCCGCTCGCACCACACTCCCTCCATGGCGTTTAAGCGGCCATAGAGGATCTTGGAGCCCAGATGGCTCATGGCAATCTCATAAAGCTCCGGAAAGCAAAGGGCAAAGCGGCAGTCCACCTGCTCTTTGTCCTTCACCACCTGATTGTATTCCCCGCCGGTATACCGGGCAGGCTTTCGCACATTGTCCAGACATTGTTTGATTTTATAGTCCATGTTTCCTCCCGAAAAGCCATTCGATACCTTATACTATAAAGCTTTTCCGGCCCGGTGTAAAGTAATTTCGCACCAAACGCCACAGCACCGCCCCGGCGCACACCAGCAAGGTGCAGTTTCCCCCGGAAGAAACGAAGAGGACGGTCCCGGCGCAAAGGAGCAGCACCCCCACCGCCAGGGAGGATGCGGTGAGCACCCGGTCGCTCCGCTCCAGCTCTCCCCTGCGCAGCAGCATGGCCCGGAGGAAGACACCACCATCCAAAGGCAGAGCGGGCAGCAGATTGAAAAATCCCAGAATGGCGCTGCATCCGCAGAAGAGATAGATTCCCTCCCAGGGCAGCCGGTTGGCCAGAAAAGCCCCCACCCCGCAGGAAAGCAGATTCATCCCCGGCCCCATGAGGGCGATGAAAGCGTCCTTTCCATAGGTGTCCCGGCTGCATCGGTAGCGGATATCCATGCCCCCCAGTCCCAGCACCAGCCGCTCCACCTGCCCGCCGCACAGCCAGATGGCCCCTATATGCCCGCCTTCGTGGATGGCCACGGCCAATAAAAGGGCGGCCAGAAGAGAGATGCTCTCGCAGCACAGCAGCAGGGCGCAAAGCAGCACAAAGGCCCCGGAAAGACCGTATTTTTTTCCCATATCTCTAAGCCCCCAGCTTTACATAATCGTTGGGATCGACGATCTTGCCGTTCTTTTTCATTTGGAAGTGAAGATGGGGCCCGGTGGACTGGCCGGTGGAACCCACCTTGCCGATCTCCTGCCCCACCTCCACCTGCTGGCCCTTTTTCACCGTCACGCTGTCCATATGGCCGTAAAAGGAGGTGAAGCCGTCCCCGTGATCCACCAGAGCATAGTTGCCATACACCGTGCCCACTCCCACCTCCAGCACCGTCCCTCCGGCAAAGCTGCCGATGGGAGTGCCCTTGTTGGCCCCGATGTCCACCCCGTGGTGGAATTTATATTCTCCGTCGATGGGGTGATCCCGCCATCCGTAGGGGGATGTGACCACGCCCTGCAAAGGTGCGGCGCAGGGAGCGGAAAAGGTGTAGGTGCTGCCGTCCACCTCTTCCGGCAAAGAGGAATCGGCGCTTTCCTCCCCTTTCCCCCAGATCAACTGCAGCTGGGACACCTCCCAGGCGGGATAGGGGGCTTCACACACGCCGCCGGTTTCGCTCTGCCATAAAAAAAGGCGGCCGGTTTTCACTCCGGCCGTCTTTTCGATCTGGGCGGATTCCGGCGAAATTTCATCGATCTCCCCCTGAGAAGGCTCCTGATAGTCCGCCGCGCTCCCCTGATCTTCTTCCTGTGTTTCCTGTTTTTCCGTTTTTTCCTCTTCCTCCCCGCTTTCTTCTCCGTCCTGGCCCAGCAGTTTTTTGCCAAAGACCAAAAGGGTGTCCTCTTCGTCTTCCTGCCCGGCCACCTGGCGTCCCAGCACGGCCACCGCTTCCTTCAGATCCATATCCCCGCCAAAAAGGGATGCCACCGTCTGCCGTACCGCCTGAGGTGTCTCGCCGGGGGAAAAACGGAGATAGAGGGCCAGCGCCACAAGAGCGCAGAGCAGGATGGTGCGTATCCGCGGCCCTCCTTCTTCTTCCCGACTGCGGCCATAGCCTCGGCTGTAAGCCCTGCGGGCCGCCTTCACCGGTTTATATCTTCGGCTTTGCATGGAATCCCTCCTCTGCTTCCCTGCTACAAAATGATGCAGATCAGCCCGCTGCTGTTTTCGTTGACGATCCGCTGCAAGGTCTCCTGGATCTTGGCCCGGGCCTCTTCGGGCATCCGGTAGAGCTTGTTGTTCAGTCCCTCGTTCACCAGCTCGTGGAGGGATTTGCCGAAGATATTGCTCTCCCAGATCTTCTCCGGGGAGTCCTCGAACTCGCTGAGCAGGTAGTGCACCAGCTCCTCCGACTGCCGCTCGCTGCCCACAATGGGAGAGACCTCGGTTTTGATGTCGGCCCTGATCATGTGGATGGAAGGGGCGCTGGCCTTGAGCCGCACCCCGAAGCGTCCCCCCTGGCGGACGATCTCCGGCTCATCCAGGGTCATTTCGCTGCGGGAGGGCATGACGATGCCGTAGCCCGTCTGCCGCACCTGATCCAGTGCGCTGCGGATGCGGCCGTACTCTTCCCGGATGCTGGAAAGCTCACAGAGCAAAGGCAGGAAGTCGGCCTGGTCCCGGATGGGGATGCCACTGCGCTGGGAAAGGATGGTGTAATAAAGGGAATCCTCCGCCATGATACGGATTTCCACTGCTCCCTCACCCAAGGGCATGGAGGTGATCAGGCTGTCGCTGATATAGGAACACTCGGAAAGTCCCTCCAGGGCCTGCTTCACATCCCGCATCCGGCTGATCTGACCAGTACAGCGATAGATGGTGTCATAGATCTGGCAGCGGATCTCGTTGTCCGGCTCCAGCACATTGACCCAGCTGGGCAGGGTGTAGCGGAACTCCTTGGCCGGGAATTCGTACAGCACGGTGCGCAGCACCCCTTCGATATCTCCCTGGGTGAGGTTTGCGCAGTCCAGGGCCAGACAGCTCACTTGGTACCGCTCTTCCAGCTGCCGCCGCAGCTTCTGGGCCTCGGGGGAACGGGGCTCCACGCTATTGAGCACCAGCACAAAGGGCTTTTGCAGCTCCTTCAGCTCTTCCACCACCCGCTCTTCCGCCTGGATGTATTCCTCCCGGGGCAGATCGGAAATGGTCCCGTCGGTGGTGACCACAATGCCGATGGTGGAGTGCTCGGTGATGACCTTCCGGGTGCCGGTCTCCGCCGCTTCCCGCAGGGAGACTTCGTGATCGAACCAGGGAGTGGAAACCATCCGGGGAGCGTCTCCCTCCAGCTGGCCCAAGGCCCCGTCGATCATATACCCCACACAGTCGATCATCCGCACATTGAAATGGGTGTTTTCGTCCAGGGCGATGTCTACGGCGTCTTCGGGGACGAACTTGGGCTCCGCCGTCATAATGGTGCGGCCGCTGCCGCTTTGGGGCAGCTCGTCTTTGGCCCGCTCCCGCAGATACACATTGTCGATGCGGGGCAGAACCATGGTCTCCATAAAGCTCTTGATAAAGGTGGACTTGCCTGTGCGCACCGGCCCCACCACGCCGATATAGATATCCCCTTCGGTGCGAAGGGCGATATCCTCATAAATGCTGCTCTTTTCCACTGCTATTCCTCCCTGCGGATGTTTGTCTCTCAGCGCTGAAAGGGGATCATCACCAGCTGGCCCTTTTCCAAAGCGCCGCCCGTTTCCAGATGGTTTGCCGCCATGATATCCCCCGGGGATGTGCGGAAGCTCTTGGCCAGAAGCCACACGGTTTCCCCGCCCTCGGCCCGGCGAAGAATGAGGGAAGCCTTGGGGCGTGCGGGCGCCGGGGCGTTTTCGTCCATCTGGCAATCCACCACCTGACGCACCGGCTTTCCGCTCTGACCGGTGAGATGGAAAGCCACCGGTCCTGTAAGCTGGCATGCACCGTCGGCCCATTTCAGGCTCAGGCCGGAAATATCACACTGGCACAGGCAGTCCTCCCCTTCCATGGGTGGAAAATGTCCCTCCCAGGAAACCACCTGGTCATACTGCATGGGCTGGCCATCCCCTGTCATGCACAGCAGATTGACACACACTTCTCCATGAGCCACCCCTTCTTTGCCAATGGCCCCGCAGCTTTTCACGCTGGCCGACCAATCCAGCAGTGCGTCGGCCTGCTCCGGAGGCGAAAGAGTGGCCCGCATTTCGGCGGAAGCCTCTCTCTCGCACCGGGCCAGAGGCAGATCCAGCGGCTCCTGCTGCAGGGTGCATCCCCCTTTGGTGGAAAAAGCATCCATCAACACTTCATACTGCACCGGCCGGTGAATGGACACCATCACATCGGCGGCGATATCCCAGGAAAGGAAGGGGCCTTCCTCGTCAGAGGACAAATTGCAGGCGCAGTTTTTCACGCTGTATTCCACCTGAGCGGTATCCCCTTCCTCCGCCCCTTCCAGCTCCACGATCTGGGAATAGGGAATGGAAAAGCTCTCTTTTTCCATGGCCCCGGTGCTCTGCCGCAGCAGCAGGGCCTCCCCCTGGGCGCTGCCCCGGAGCATCACCTTTCCGGAGATCACCCGGATGTCCTCGGTGACCAGTTTGCAGCAGGTGCGCAGCGCTTTGTCTCCTGTTGATCCTTCCGGGCTTTTCTGGCGCACATCTTCGTGGAGGGAAAATCCTTTTTCCTTCATGGAGAGGGCGGACTCAAAGGAGAAAGTCTGGGTCAAAGCCTGCATCCCCTCTTCTTCTCCGTTCCGGATTCCCTGGCACACCTCATACTCTTTGGGGGCGCACACCTGGGTCTCCAGTCCGAACTGGGCCCGCAAAGTGAATTTCCGGGGGTTGAGCATCCGCCCCTCCAGTCGGTGGAGGGAGCCTTTGACAAACACCAGATCCTGTCCCTTGCACCCTCTGGCCTCCACCAAGGCGGCAAAGGGAATGGTGCTGTCCAGCGCACACAGCGGCCCGCCCTGTTCCCCTTTATAGACCAAGGTCCCCCGGATGTTCCCCGACACCATCACCCGATCGGTCTGCACCAGCTTTTCCCGGATCTCCAGCGAACCCAGAGCACAGCAGATGGTCTCTATATCGGGGAATGTATCCGGCACGATGGCATCCAGGGACTCTTCGTGGCTGGTGGACGCGCAGGATACCGTTGCATATTGGAGGGCGCGGCTTTTGATCAGTTCCATTGTAACCCTTCTTTCCCGAATTTTGATCATTGCATCTATACGCCCTCGTCCCGAAAGATATGACAAAAGGGCCGCTTCGGAAAAATTTCCGAAACGACCCCTTTTTTGCTTCATTCTTCGCCGCCGATGCCGAACACCTTCCGCAGCAGGCCGCGGAACATTTTCGGGGCCTTCACCACCATGATCTTCACCCAACACACCTCCCAATCCAGCGTCAAAGCAGGCACAGGCAGACAAGGACGGCCATGATGATGACAAAGCACAGCCAGGGCGGCAGAAGCATCGCCAACAAAATGCCGGCCACCAGCGCAGCCAGGCAGGGCAGGCATCCCCGTCTGTTACAGCAAGGTCTCATGTGCAACACTCCAATACTCTGTACTACCAGTATATTGGCCTCGGCATCTTTTTGTGATGGGATCTTGATTTTTTCATAACAAAAGGACAGCGCCTTCTGGCGCTGCCCTGAGCGTGTCGAAAAAGTGGCTTAAGCCACTTTTTCGAGTTTTTGCAAGGGGCTGTATGCACGCCTTTGGCGCACACTTGCCCCTTGAGAAGTGCAAAAAGCCACGCACAGGTCGCGGCTTTTTGCGGATTGATAGGGGTAGGG
>NZ_JAHLPO010000017.1:0-69815 GCF_018917925.1 Intestinimonas sp. MSJ-38
AGGTACCGGGGCTGTGTTTTTTCGCATTACTTCATGGAGCGTGCCAGGAAGGCTGCGATCTGTGCTCTTGTGCAGGTGGCGTTGGGGTCGAACCGGTCGCCGCCCACGCCCTGGGTGATGCCGCTTTCCACGGCCCAGGCCACGGCCTGCGCGTAGTAGCTGCCGGCGGGAACATCAGCAAAGCTGACCTTATCCGTTGCGGCGGGCTGACCCATGGTGCGCCACAGCATGGTGACCATTTGGGCGCGGGTGATGGTGGCGTCGGGGTTCGTGCCGTCGGAAATACCTTTATCCTTGGACCACAGCTGCGCCTTTTCGTACCAGTTGGCGCCGCCGGAGAGATCCGCGTCGTTCTGCCGGGCCAGGATCGTCCACAGCTGGGCGCGGGTGGCGGTGGCGTCGGGCGCGTAGCGCGTGGCGCTTATGCCGTTCACCAGCTCACGGGCGCTGACGAAGTTGATCTCGTCCTTGGCCCAATGGTTTTGGGTGTCGATGAAGTTCTTGGCATTATCCACGATCTTCACCGTTGCACTGCCGTCCACAGTGAGCCGGATGCCATCCTTGGTTGGAATGGAATCCTTCAAAATCTCCTCGGTGCCGTCGGGACGGACGATAATCGCCACGGTGCCGGCGTTTGCGTTGGAAACGGGAATTTCCACCTCGGTCTTGCCGGAGTTCTGGGGCAGCTCCACCTTGACGGTGGGGGCGGTGCCGGAATTGCGGCCGGCCTCCACCTCAACGGGAGCTTTGACCGGCTTGCCGTTCTTCTTGGCGTTCTCAATGGCCTTATCGCTGACCTTGGCGTTCGCCTCGGTCTGGCCGTTCTTGCCGGTTTTCACCGTGCCGGTGGAGCCGTCGACGGCCTTATTTTCGGTGACGGAGCTGCCGTTGGGGTTGGTGGTGGTCTTGGAGACAGAACCGTCCTTGCCGGTGGTGGTCTGGGTCACGGTGCCGTCTTTGCGGGTCTCCGTTTTGGTGGTGGAGCCGTCCGGATTGTTCTTCGTCTCCGTCTTGATGATGGGGTTGCTGTCGTAGCTGCCGGAGTCGCCGGAGGAAGAGCCGCCGGGCTGAGAAGGCGTGGTGCCGCCGGTTTTCTCGGTAATGGTAATGGGAAGGGGCTCGCTAACGGCATCCTTAAAGGTCGCGTCACCCTTCTTGACAGCTGTGACCTTCACCGTTCCCGCCTTTTCGGCGGTCAGCACATCGCCCTCAATTTTAGCTTTGCCGGTTCCACCACCGAGCACTTTGTACTCCACTGCACCGGAGCCGGAGCCGCCTTTGAACGAAAGAGTCAGCGTTTCGCCAACGGCAAGGTATTCTTTGTCGGATGTCACATACAGCGTATTCTGTTCCTGCTTCCCGGTCGTGCTGGAGACAATCTCATATTTCACAGAAGCGGTCTGGCCGCCCACGGTGATTTTTGCCATGTACTTGCCGACCTTGGTGGGAGCGCCGGAAATTTCTGTAGAATCGCCGCTGGCGGCGAATTCACAATAGGTGATGTCAGACTCCTGGGCTTTTGCCACGTCCGTGGGCCAATTATCGGAATAGGTTAATTTCGCCGTGGGCGCTTCCATATTTTCGGAATATGGATAGGTGGACTGTGTCATGCTGATCTTCACAGACGCGGATTTGGTTTTGTGTTCGCAGTTGCCATCGCCTGTGCAGCTGACATAAATCGTCGAAGAATCGTCGCCTTTCGTTTGATAGCTCCAGATGTGGGTGTGCGTCCCGGCGATCCTCTCCAGCACCAGCTGGTTGTTTTTGTACTTGACCTTATATGTGTTGTCGTCGCTGAAGAATTTGCTGCTGTAATCCTGATTCACACCGGTGGCAATGACGCCGTTGTCGACCTCCTTCTTCTTGGTCACGCCGATGCTTGCGCCGTCGGTCAGACCCTTCTTGTCAATGGTGATGTAGGCGCCCCCAGCCAGATACACATTGCTGGCAGCGCTGTCAGTACTTCCCTTTGTGTTCCCCGTGACGGTCGGCGTGTTGGACACGGTGAAGGTGCCGCTGTTCACAAACACGCCGTTGCCGGTGTTGCTGCTGATCTTGCCGTCGTTCATGTTGAACTTGCCGGATGACACAGATACGCCGCCGCCGTTGGTTGCCGTGTTGCCCGTGACACTCGTTGCGTTGCCGTTCATGTTGAAGGTGCCGCCGCTGACATACACGCCGCCGCCGTAGGTGGTGTTCTTCTTGTCGGTGTTCGTCGCCGTGTTGCCGGTGATGGTGCCGTCGGTCATGTTGAAAGTGCCGCTCTTGTTGACATACACGCCGCCGCCGTTGGTGTCGCTCGGCGTTTTGTCGTTTTTCGCCGTGTTGCCGCTGATGGTGCCGTCGTTCATGTTGAAAGTGCCGCTTTCCACATACACGCCGCCGCCTTGGTTCGCCGTGTTGTCCTTGACGCTGGCGCTGTTGTTCATTTCGAACTTGCTGCTCTTGCCGGTCACATACACGCCGGCGCCGTTGAGGGCGGTGCCTCGGTTCGCCTTGTTGCCGGTGACGCTGGCGTTTTTGTTCATTTCAAAGTTGCCGCCGCTGACATACACGCCGCCGCCGTTGAGGGTGCCGCTGTTGTAGTCCGCTATGTTGTTGGTGACGCTTGATGTGCCGTTCATGGTGAAGGTGCCGCCGTTCACATACACGCCGCCGCCGTTGCTCAGGCGCTTTATCTTGTTCTCGGTGACGCTGGCGGCGTTGTTCATGATGAAATTGCCGTTTTGTTCCACATACACGCCGGCGCCGCCGCTGTCGTTGCCGCTGCCCCTGTCGCTTGTGTTTTTGGTGATGGTGCCGCCGTTCATGTTGAAGGTGCCGCTTTTCACATACACGCCGCCGCCGTAGCTCGCGGTATTTTCGGTGATGGCGCCGCCGTACATGTTGAAGGTGCCGCCGCTGACATACACGCCGCCGCCGTAGCGATCAGTGTTCTCGCCTTCTTGCCCCTTGTTTCCGGTGATCTGGCCTTTGTATAGATCGAAGGTGCCGCCTGTCACATACACGCCGCTGCCGGAGTCGATCGAGGTGGTGCCGCATGTAACCTTGCCGGTACCTTTGCAATCCGTCAGGGTCAGCCTGAAGCCGGATGGAACCTCGAACACGGGGGTTGCATCACCTTTTGTTTTTTGAATCTCCTTGCCGTTCAGGCAAATGGTGACATTGCCCGTGATCTTAATAGTGCGTTCGGTCTTATAAATATTACTCGTGTCACCGTCCAGATAATAGTTGCCTGCCGGCAGTTTCCACTGGTTGTTTGTGGTGTCAAGCTCAAGATTCGCAGCATCGCTCATACCCTTTTTAGTATGCCAGCTATAATCACCGCTTTCGCTGTACAGCTTCGTTTCAAAGGCGTTGTCCGGGTGCGGCATGCCTGAACCTGTATGCGAACAGGTTTTCCCGCAGATAGGGTGCGTGTGCGGCGTCGCCGCCAGCGCCGTGGCTGGCAGCAGCGTCAGGCACAGGGCCAGCGCCATAAAACAGCTTAAAATTCGTTTTTTCATAGGTCTCCTCCTTCACTTCATTCCCTGCCGGGGGCATAGCTCCCGCGGGCAGGGGGTATCCCGTAGGGAGTTCTTCCTACGGGTCCGGGGGCGCCCCCGGATCGGTTTGCAGGTTTACACGCTGAGTATAGCATATTTTTCGCGGTTTGTGCAGTCAACTGCACGAAATGTACTTATTTCGGCCTGAAATGTCACCGGAGCGGCCCCGGCTGATGTTCCGGTGACATTTCTGCCCCTTTTCTGTACGGCAGGATCATACGCCGTAGATTAGGGTATTGCAGCGGGGAAAAAGGCGAATGCAACCTTTATTTAATTATTTAATATTGCGATAGGGTAAAGGGATATTATTGAATGTGTCTATAACTATCTAGCATATTTTATGCAAAAAGACGAAAAGATTTAGAAGAGGGAGAAAAAGGAACTTTTGGAAAAGGGAATCGTCTAATAAAGTAAGTAAGCAGCTCTTTGAAACACGAAAGGAGAGGACGGGACATGAAAAGGATCATGGCGTGGATCGTGGCAATGGTGCTTCTGCTGGGGATGGCCCCCGGCGTTTGGGGAGCATCGGAAGAGTGGAATCAGCAGGCCCAGCAGGTCACCGGGAAGGTCAAGGCTCTTCTCGGGATCGGCGATGAGTACACCGGTTTCCACAGCGAGTATCAGACCGACGAAGGGGTGCCTTTGTGGGTGCTCAACTGGAGCTTGGATGAGCTGCGGCTGACGGTGGAAGCGACCTCTCAAGGGCAAGTGATGGAATACCGGCTGGATGATG
This sequence comes from Intestinimonas sp. MSJ-38, assembly GCF_018917925.1. Taxonomy (NCBI): domain Bacteria; kingdom Bacillati; phylum Bacillota; class Clostridia; order Eubacteriales; genus Intestinimonas; species Intestinimonas sp. MSJ-38. Next base: position 4,279 of record NZ_JAHLPO010000017.1, read on the forward strand.
GGGACTATTCCTCTCAGGAGCCGGGGTTTGCTCCCTCTGTGCCCAAGGTGAGTGACGCTCAGGCTTTGAAGTTGGCCCAGGCCTTCATCGACAAGCTGCTGCTGGAAGGGGAAAGCGTGAAGCTGGACGCTTCCCGGATCAGCCGGGGCGGCGATGAGATCCGGTTTTATTTTGACATCGCCCTTCATGGTCTGCCTTCCCCCTTGTCCGGACGGATCACTCTGGACGGGGAAGATGGAACGGTGATCTCCTATCGCCGCACCAATCCGGAGCACTATCGGGGCGGTGTGGACAACCCCAAGCCTTCGGTGACTCTGGAACAGGGCCGGGGCACTTTGCAGGGAACGCAGAAGCTTCAGCTGGAATACACCCGGCAGATGGAAAATGGTACAGAGAGCCAGCAGGCTCATTTGCGCTATGTGCCGGTGAGCGGGGACAATTATGTGGTGGATGCCTTTACCGGAAAAGCGGTCAACCTGTCTCAGCTGCGGCAAGAATATTATGAGGGATCCGGCGATCAGGAAAGCGGAGGCAGCAAATCTGATGCGGGCGGCGGCCTGAGCAAAGTGGAGCTGGAAGGGCTGGGCAAGCTGGATCAGGTCCTGGAAGAAAAGAAACTGGACAGTTTGCTGCGGCAAATGCCTCAGCTGGCCCTGCAGGATTTTCAGCTGGCCGAGACGGCCTACTATTATAACAAGGAAGACGATCGCTATACCGCCTCCCTCAGCTATACACGGCAGAAAGGAGAGGTACGGGAATATAAAATAGCCACCGTCAATGCTTCCGATGGACAGCTGATCCGGTTCTTTGCCTTTGGAGACGAAGAGCGGGAGGCTTTGGAAGGAGAAGCGGCTATGGCCAAAGGCCGGGCCTTCCTGGAAACCTATTTCCCCCAGCAGTTCAGCCAGGTGGGAGCCTATGAGGGAAGCAGTCTGCAAGGAGAAGGCGTGGTGTTGGTGCGTCAGGCAAATGGCGTGCCTTTCCCGGAAAACTATTATCGCATGAGTTTTGACAAGCAGACCGGCGACCTGCTGTCCTTCCGGGGGCAATGGGATGAAGATGTGACCTTTGCAGGCAAAGAGGGGATCATCTCCCTGGAGCAGGCCGAGAACATCTGGAAGGAAGCCCGTCCGGTGGAGTTGGGGTATTCGGCGGCTCCCACCGATCAAGGGGATAAATTGATGCTGGCCTATCAGTATGCGGAGGAAGCCAAGCAGGTTTATGGTGTGGATGCACTGTCTGGCGAAGCTCTGCGCAATCAGTGGGAGCAGGTGCAGGTTTCCTATACCGATGTGAAGGAAGGAGACAGCGAGATTTTAGCCCTGGCCCAGATGGGGGTGGGCTTTAAGAGCGATCTGTTCCAAAAGGACAAGGCATTGACTCAGGCGGATCTGCTGGCCTTCCTGGTGTCGGCCCAGGGGCAGTATTACGATCCTCGGGTGCCGGAAGAGCTGGAAAGCCTGTACTGGAGTGCCTATGAGCTGGGGATCCTGGAAAAGAACCAGCGGCAGGAGGATGCCCTGATCACCCGGGGCCAGCTGGTGAAGATCATTCTGGATATGTCGGGCTATGGCAAAGCGGCCGGAATGTGGCAGATTTACCAGTGCAATTTCAGCGATGCCGGAAAGATCCCCAAGGAATATTACGGTTATGCCGCCATTGCCCAGGGGCTGGGCATGGTGAAGGGGAATGGCAGCGGCCGGTTTGCGGCCCAGGATACCGCGACCCGGGAGCAGATGGCGCTGATGTTCTACCGCTTTATGGATCGGACTGTATAAAATGAGGAACAAAAAGCCGTCCCCAGGGACGGCTTTTTATTCTTGTATCAGTTTTTTGATTGATCATAAAAGAAGGGAAGGAAGGGCACATCTTCCACCTGGAAGGTCTTGCCCTTGAGATAGGAAAGCTCTCCCCAGTCTCCCTCCTGGGAAAAATGGAGCTTGTAGGAATACAGGGCCTGGTGGGTCATGCCGTAGGGGCGATTGCGCTCCATGGTGCCGTACTTGGTGTCGCCCACCAAGGGCCAGCCACGATGGGACAGCTGCACCCGGATCTGATGGGTGCGGCCGGTGAAGAGCTCACATTCCACCAAAGAGAGCTTGCCCCGGCTTTGCAGCACTTTGTAGCTCATGGATGCAGTACGGGCGCCAGGGGTGTTCTTTTTCACCACCCGCACCTGGTTTTGTTTGCTGTCTTTCAAAAGGGTATCCTGAATGACGGCCTGCCGGGGGGATGGGGTGCCATGAACCAGGCAAAGGTAGAATTTATGCACCTGGTGCAGCCGGATCTTTTCGTTGAGCACCCGCAGCCCTTCTGCTGTCTTGGCGGCCATGACAATGCCGCCGGTGTACCGGTCGATCCGGTTGCACAGAGCAGGGGTAAAGGATCGCTCTTTGTCCGGGTCCCATTCTCCTTTTTCATAGAGGTAGGCCTTGATGTGGTTGATCAGGGTGTCCAGCGTGCCCTGGTCGTCTTCATGAACCACCATGCCCGGGCGCTTGTCACACAAAAGGATGTGATCGTCCTCATAGAGAATGTGCAGCCGGGGAGTGATCCGGCGAAAGGCTTCCTCTTCCTTTACAGGCTGGAAAAACTCATCATTGATATAAAGGGAAAGCACATCTCCCTCGGTCAGCCGGTCGCTGGTCTGGCACCGTTTGCCGTTGCATTTGATCCGCTTGAGACGCACATATTTGTGCATCAGGGAGGGAGGCAGTGAGGGCAGGGCTTTTTGAAGGAACTTGTCAAGACGCTGGCCGGCGTCGTTTTTGCCGATGGTCATCTCTCGCATGGCGTTCTCCTGTCGGGTTGTTTTTTTCTTAAAGTTGTGGTATCATTATACACCAGCGGCTGTCTTTTGCAAACAGGCCGCCTGAAGCCAGGGTGAAAAATTGGGAAATGTGGGTTTTTTGAAACTATTTCTTGACAAACCCTCGGCAGAACACTATAATATTCGATGTATCATTGTGGGAGGTGTGTATTTGTGCTGCTCAACCTCCGTGATGTGCTGGCTTCCGAGGGGATGTGTCTGCCCTTTGATTATGCCTTTTCCCTGGCGGAAGAGGAGCTTTATGGGGAGCGTCCGTTTCAGGGGCCGGTGAAGGTCCAGGGGAAACTGGAAAACAAGGCCGATGTGTTTTATCTCACCGCCGCCGTTTCGGTTCCCGTTTCCACCCGCTGTGCCCGCTGCGGCAAGCCGGTGGAGTATGTGAAAGATCTGGATCTTGCGTTGGTCATCACCCAGACGGTCAGCGGCGATGATTTGGCCGAGGATGTGTATGTGGTGGAAGGGGACAGCTTTGAGCTGGACGACATCGTCCGGGAAGAGCTGCTTCTGCACATGGAACTGACAGTGCTTTGCAAAGAGGATTGCAAGGGACTGTGCCCCAAGTGCGGCCACGATTTGAACGAAGGAGACTGCGGCTGTGACCGCAGGGAGATCGATCCACGCCTTCAAAAGCTCACACAGCTTTTTCAGGAATAAATAATATGTTTTCATAGATCGAGGAGGTGTCACCGATGGCGGTCCCGAAGAGTAAAATCTCGAAACAGAGAAGAGACAAGCGGCGTAGTGCCCACTGGAAGCTGGAAGTTCCCGGTATGGTCAAGTGCCCCAAGTGCGGCGAACTGGTCATGCCCCACAGAGCATGCAGAAGCTGCGGCACATATAAAGGCCGTGAGGTCCTCAAAGTCGAGGTCAGCAAATAACACACGCATGAAAGATAGAGAGGGGACACCACCTTCTCTATTTTTTGTTATGCGGATGTTTTTGACCAAATGTTTGCCGAAAAGGAGGAACGGCCTGTGCCAGCTAAGATTGTGCATGTGGATCAGGGCAGCCCGGCTGAGAAAGCCGGGATCTCCGCTGGATGGTGGCTGCAAAAGATCAACGGCCATCCCATCCGCGATGTGCTGGATTACAAGTTTTATTCCTATGACAGCCGCCTGGAGCTGACCCTGAGCCAGGAGAAGGACGGGGAGGAAAAGTTCCTTTCCATCGGAAAGGCCGAGGGGGAACCTTTGGGGCTGGATTTTGAGACCTATCTCATGGACAAGCAGCGCAGCTGTGCCAACAAATGCGTCTTTTGCTTTATTGACCAGCTGCCCAAAGGGATGCGTCCTTCGCTGTATTTCAAAGACGATGACGCCCGTCTCTCCTTTCTCATGGGCAATTATATCTCCATGACCAATCTGAGCGAGGCCGATGTACAGCGGATCATCGCCATGCACATTTCCCCGCTGAATGTGTCCATCCACACCACCAATCCGGATCTTCGCAGCCGGATGCTGGGCAATCCACGGGGTGGGGAAAGCCTGGAATACCTCCGGCGGTTTGCTCGGGCCGGACTCAAGATCATGGGCCAGATCGTGGTGTGCCCCGGCTGGAACGATGGGGAAGAGCTGGAGCGGACACTGGAAGATCTGGCGGCCATGCACCCCAGCATCGCCCATGTGGCTCTGGCGCCGGTGGGTCTGACCCGTCACCGGGAAGGGCTGGAGCCGCTGCGCCCGGTGGACCGGGAAAAAGCCCGGCAGATCATCGGAGTGGTGGACAAGGCCCGGGAAAAGTGCCTGAAAACTTACGGTGAAGCCTTTTTCTATGCAGCCGACGAGTTTTACCTCATAGCAGGATGGCCGCTGCCGGGGGAGGAATACTATAACGGTTATCCCCAGCTGGAAAACGGTGTGGGGCTGATGTCTTTGTTCCGCCAGGAACTCCAGGGGGCGTTGCTGATGGCTGAGCCCACGGAAAATCCTCCGGCCTTCCTGATCGCCACCGGCGTGTCCGCCGCTCCCTTTATGGAGGAAATGGTGGCGCTGTGTAAAGAGAAGTGCCCGAACTTGCAGGGACGGGTGCAGCCGGTGAAAAACGACTTTTTCGGCCACGGTGTGGTTGTGGCCGGCCTGCTCACCGGCGGGGATATCATCCGCCAGGTGAAGGATGTGCTCCGGCCGGGAGAAGAACTGTGGATTCCCGACTGTATGCTTCGCCACGGCGAGACCGTCTTTCTGGACGATGTGTCGGTGGAGGAAATGGAGCAGAAACTGGGGACAAAGGTGCGGGTGCTGCCGGTGGACGGCGGCGCCTTCTGTGACGCCATCTTCCCCTGGGAAGAATAGAGAGAAGGCGGCTTTCACGCCGTTAAGATCGAAAGGGGGCAGCTATGCGAAAGCCTGTCATTGCCATTGTGGGACGGCCCAATGTGGGCAAGTCCATGCTTTTTAACCGGCTCATCGGCCGGAAACAGTCCATTGTGGAGGATACTCCCGGCGTCACCCGGGATCGGATCTATGCCGAGGGTGAATGGCGGGGCCGGGTGTTTGAGCTCATCGACACCGGCGGTATCGAGCCCAAAACCGACAACGAAATTCTGAAATTCATGCGGGAGCAGGCGCTCATCGCCATTGACACCGCCGATGTGATCATCTTCATCACCGATGTGCGCACCGGCGTCACCGCTGCCGACCAGGATGTGGCCGCCATGCTCAAGCGGTCCAAAAAGCCGGTGGTGCTCTGCGTCAACAAGCTGGATGCTCCCGGCGATCCGCCGGCGGAGTTCTATGAGTTTTACAACCTGGGCATGGGCGACCCCATCGGCGTGTCGGCCATCCACGGTAACAACACTGGCGATCTGCTGGATGCCTGCTACGCTTATTTTCCTCCGGATGCCGGAGAGAGCGAAGAAGAGGAAAACTGCATCCGGGTGGCCATCATCGGCAAGCCCAATGCAGGCAAATCCTCTCTTCTCAATCGCATCGCCGGGGAGGAGCGGGTCATCGTCAGCGATGTGCCCGGTACCACCCGGGACAGCATTGACCAGCGGGTCAGCAACAAATACGGCGATTATATCATGGTGGACACCGCCGGTATCCGGAAAAAAGCCCGGGTGGACGAGGACATTGAAAAAATCAGTGCTCTGCGGTCCATCATGGCCATTCAGCGGGCCGATGTGTGCCTGATTATGATCGACGCCACCCAGGGCGTCACCGAACAGGACACCAAGGTGGCCGGCTATGCCCATGAAAACGGCAAGGCCGCCGTCATTGTGGTGAATAAGTGGGACCTGGTGGAAAAAGAAACCAACACCCAGCGGGAATTTGAGCTGAAGATCCGGGAAGGGCTGGCCTATATGCAGTATGCCCCGGTGATCTTCCTGTCGGCCCTCACCGGCCAGCGGGTGGAGCAGCTGTTCCCCCTGATCAACACCGTGGCCCAGAACAATGCCATGCGGATCACAACAGGCACGCTGAACACCATTCTGGCTGAGGCCACCCTGCGGGTGCAGCCCCCCACAGACAAAGGCCGCAGGCTGAAGATTTACTATATCACCCAGACGGGGATCAAGCCCCCCACTTTTGTCTGCTTCTGCAACGACGCCCGCCTGTTCCACTTCTCCTATCTCCGGTATCTGGAAAACCGGATCCGGGAAGTCTTTTCTCTCACAGGCACTCCCATCAAGATGATTGTACGGCAAAAAGGAGAAGAATAGGCTTCTTTTTCCTGTTTTGCGGTTTACAAACCGGTACCCTTTGTTGTAAACTGGATGTAAATTGACCATCAAAATAGTTGAGGGGGAGAAGAAATGTTTCCGCACAGCCTGTGGGCCTGGGCGCTGGCCTTGGTCTGCGCTTATCTGATGGGGTCTTTCAGCACATCCATCACCGTTTCCAAACTTTTTTACAAAACCGATATCCGCAAGATGGGCAGCGGCAATGCAGGAGCTACCAACACCCTGCGGAATTTCGGAGTGAAAAAGGCATTGCTGGTGGTGCTGGGGGATGGCCTCAAAGCGGCGCTGGCTATGGTGCTGGCTAAAATCCTGGTGGGGCCGCAGGCCGTACTCTATGCAGGATGCGTGGCAGTGCTGGGACATATCTTTCCGGTGTATTATGGATTCAAAGGCGGCAAAGGCGTCATGAGCGCCGCCGCTATGATCCTGGTGTTTGACTGGCGGATCTTTCTCTTTGTGCTGGCCGTCTTTTTGCTGGTGGCCGTGTTCACCCGCTATGTGTCGTTGGCTTCCATAATGGCGGCGGTGGCTTTTGCCGCAGGGCTCCTTGTTTGTTACCGGGATCATTCCGGCTATCTGGCAGCGGGCCTGTGTACGGCGGTCATTGTGGTCTGGAAGCACCGCAGCAACATCAAACGGCTTTTGCACGGAGAAGAATCCAAGCTGGGTAAGAAAAAATAGATCCATTTTCAGCAGGGCCATCGCGGCCGGAGGTTACTATGAAGATTTCTGTCATCGGTTCGGGCAGTTGGGGCATTGCGGCCACCAAGATGCTCAGCGAAAACGGCCACGACATGACTCTGTGGTCTTTTGATCCCAAAGAAGCGGCCCTTTTGCAGGAAAAGCGGGAGAATCCCGCGCTGCTCCCCGGCATTCTTCTGCCGGAGCGGGTGCAGGTGACCACCGATATCGCCTGTGTGCAGGGGGCTGATATGGTGGTGATGGCGGTGCCCAGCTTTGCTGTGTTTGAAACCGCCCAGAAGATGCGGCCCTATGTGAGCAAAAACCAGGTGATGGTGCTTTTGTCCAAGGGCTTTGATAAAAACAGCGGTTATTCGCTCTTGTCCGATCTGTTGGAGCGGGTGTTCCTGGGCGAGGTGCCGGTGGTGGCCCTCACAGGCCCTTCCCACGCCGAAGAAGTGGGAAGAGGAATCCCCACCGCTGTGGTGGCCGCTTCCGTGAACCAGCAGGCGGCGGCCCTGACCCAGGAGGTCTTTATGAACCCGGTATTCCGGGTGTATACCACCCCGGACATTGTGGGAGCCGAGCTGGGCGGCGCCATGAAGAACATCGTGGCTTTGGCTGTGGGCATCAGCGACGGCGCCGGTTTTGGCGACAACACCAAAGCCATGCTGATGACCCGGGGCATCATGGAAATGGCCCGCTTCGGCGTGGCTCTGGGTGGACGGCCCGAGACCTTCACCGGCCTTTCCGGCGTGGGAGATCTGATCGTCACCTGTATTTCCCAGCATTCCCGCAACCGGCGGGCCGGATTGCTCATCGGCTCAGGTGTTTCTCCGGAAGAGGCCATCCAGAAGGTGGGGGCCACGGTGGAAGGGTATTTTGCCGCCCAGGCCGTTCACGCCCTGTCCCAGGGGAAGGATCTGGAACTTCCCATCTGCCAGGCGGTTTACGGTCTGCTCTATGAGGGCAAGCCTCTGGACGAGACTGTGCGGGCGCTGATGACCCGGGATAAAAAGAGCGAGACCCAGGAAAGCTGGATGCAGCATATCAACTGGTAAAAGAAAAAGCCTGTCCGAAAAACCGGGCAGGCTTTTTGTGTATAACAAAGAAAGGAAAATCAAAAACCCTCTGCCAAAGCAGAGGGTTTGATGTTTCACACATATTCCAGGGAAAGGCCTTAGATAGCTCTAGTGACCTTGCCGGAACGAAGGCACCGGGTACAGACATTGACATGGCTGGGAGTGCCGTTGATCAGCACTTTTACACGCTTCACATTCGGCTTCCAGGTCCGGTTCGATCTTCTGTGTGAATGGGAGACTTTGATGCCGAAGCTGACGCCCTTGCCGCAAATATCACACTTTGCCATTTTCTCTGCACCTCCTTTACCCATAAGCTACAAAGCGACACAAGCTATATTACCACAACTGTTTTTCAAAATCAAGGATTATTCGAAAAAAATCATTCTGTTGCCAAATTTTCTTCCATCCCCTATAATGGAAACAGATAGGACAGGCCGCGTGGCCGATGTTAAAAGGAGGTTTTTGACGATGGAGAAACCCTTTGTCAAATTGCATCAGATCATCGATGAATTTCATTTGAATCTGTTTTATGCGCCGGTGGGCTGTCTGGAGTCCCATGTGACCAGCATGGATGTGTACCGTCCGGGCCTGCAGCTGGTGGGTTTTTACGATCATTTTGATGCCGAAAGCATCCAGGTGCTGGGAAAAGTGGAGTGGGCCTTTTTACAGGGGCTGGATTCCCACCAGCGGGAGAGGGTCTTTGAGCTGCTGTTTGAAAAGAAGATCCCCTTGCTCATTTTTGCCCGGGATTATGAACCCTTCCCTGAGTGCCTGGCCATGGCCGAAAAATACGGCGTGCCGGTGGCCGGATCCGGGGAATACACCACCGACCTGATGGCCGCCATGACCTCTTCCCTCCATGTGCACCTGGGCCCCACCACCACCCTTCACGGCGTGCTGGTGGAGGTGTATGGCGAAGGCATTCTGCTGCTGGGCGGCAGCGGCATCGGCAAAAGCGAGACCGCCATTGAGCTGGTCAAGCGTGGCCACCGGCTCATCGCCGATGACGCCGTGGACATCAAAAAGGTGTCGGCCAAGACGCTGGTCGGTTCGGCGCCGGAAATGATCCGCTATTTTATCGAGCTGCGTGGCATCGGTATCATCGATGTGCGTCGCATCTTCGGTATGGGCTCGGTGAAGCCCACCGAGCGAGTGGATCTGGTGGTGCGTCTGGAAAAATGGGAGGACGGCAAACCCTATGACCGGCTGGGTGTGGACGAAGAGACCATGACCATCCTGGATATCAAGGTACCGGCCCTGACCATTCCGGTGCATCCTGGGCGGAATCTGGCGGTGATCCTGGAAGTGGCCGCCATGAACAACCGGAACAAGCGCATGGGCCACAACGCCGCCAAAGAGCTGAGCGACAAGCTGTACCGCACCATGCTGGCCCAGCAGAACCCGGAAGAAAACGATTAGACCACACCTGCCCAAGGGCGGACCGGATGTCCGCCCTTTTTCTTTCCCATAGGCGGGAGAAATCTCCCCTCTCCACTACCAATGGAGAGGGGTTTGTGCTATAATTATAGTAGAATATTGTGCGCATTGGGAGGACACTATGGAACAGAACAATTCCTTGAGCCAAGCCGCTGAAAAAGAAGATATCAAGATCTATTGGGATGAACCCATGAGCCGTCACACCACCATGCAGGTGGGCGGCCCCGCCGCCATGCTGGCCCAGCCCCGGGACATCCGGGAGCTGGTGAGCCTGGTCTATCTGGCGGGAAAGAACAACTTCCGCTGCATGGTTATGGGCAATGGCTCCAATCTGATTTTCCCCGATGAGGGGTACAAGGGACTGGTGATCAAGACGGTGCCCAATTATGGGGGCATTTATGTGGATGACGGCGGGGTGATCCGGGCAGAAGCCGGAGCACTTCTGTCCCAGGTGGCCACGGTGGCGGCCCAGAACGGCCTCACCGGTTTGGAATTTGCCCAGGGCATTCCCGGTACTGTGGGCGGTGCGTTGTGCATGAACGCCGGGGCCTACGGCGGAGAAGTGGGAAATCTGGTGCAGCGTACCTGCTATATGGACGCAAATGCCAAACTGCATATGCTGGCGCCCCAGGATCATCTATTTGGTTATCGCACCAGCCTGTTTAAGGAGAAGCCGGGAAATGTGGTGCTTTACACCGAGTTCAAGCTTCAGCCGGGAGGCCAGAAGGAAATTCAGGAGAAGATGAGCGATTACGCCGCCCGCCGCCGGGAGAAGCAGCCTTTGGATCAGCCTTCCGCCGGCAGCGTCTACAAGCGCCCCGAAGGCCACTATGCCGGGGAACTCATCGAGCAGTGCGGCCTGAAGGGATATCAGATCGGGGGAGCCATGGTTTCTCCCAAGCATGCCGGATTCATCGTCAACACCGGCAAGGCCACTGCATCTGATGTGATCGCCTTGATGGAGCACATTGAGGAAGTGGTGCTGGAAAAGACCGGCGTTTCTCTGGAAAGAGAAGTGCGGGTGGTGACTCACCGGCGGTAACGATCGCCGAAACGATGTCTGGAAAGGAGTGTGACTTTTCATGGAATGTTTGATTATATCGGGCATGGCCGGTGCAGGCAAGAGCATGGCGGTGGATGTGCTGGAAGATATCGGCTATTATTGCATTGACAATATGCCGGTTTCCCTCATTCCCCGGTTTATTCAGTTGTTTGAAAAAAGCCGGGAGCAATTCGACCGGGTGGCCCTGGTGGTGGATGCCCGCAGCGGTGACGGCTTTGAGGAGCTGTGTCAGGAACTGGACGATGCCCGAGGGCCGGATTTTTCCTACCGGATCCTGTTTCTCGACGCCCGCAACGCCATTTTGACCAACCGGCACAAGGAAAGCCGTCGGCGTCATCCTTTGCAGACGGCGGACATGGATCTGGAACAGGCCCTGCATCAGGAGCGGCGGGTGCTGGAACCCATTCGCCGCCGGGCGGATTTTATGATCGACACCAGCGCCTTGCTTCCTGCCGATTTCCGGGCCTATCTGGTGAGTTTGTTTGCCGGTGGAGAAGAAGGGGGCAATATGGTCATTTCCATCGGCTCCTTTGGCTTCAAATACGGAATGCCCGGGGAGTCGGACATGGTGTTTGATGTGCGCTTTTTGAAGAATCCCTACTATGTGCCGGAACTGAAAGACAAGACCGGCCTGGATCAGGATGTGTTTGACTATGTGTTTTCCGACCCGGCGGCAGAGGATTTCTGCGAGCGGGTCTGTTCGCTGTTGGAATTTCTCGTTCCCCGGTATATCGAAGAGGGGAAGATGAGCCTGGTGGTTTCCATCGGCTGCACCGGCGGTCAGCATCGTTCGGTGTCGGTGGCCCGGCATCTGGGCCAGTTGCTGGGCAGGCATGCCCGGAATGTGACCGTGCGCCATCGGGATGTGAAAAAGCACTAGGAGGCCGGTGGTATGCTGCAAAACCAAGTGCCCCATGATCTGTTGCGGGCCGCCCGGGCGGCGGGACGCAAGGTGGCGGCCATCGGCGGAGGTACCGGCCTTTCCACGCTGCTCCTGGGGCTGAAAGAATATACCGACAACATTACCGCCATTGTCACCGTCACCGATGATGGCGGCGGCAGCGGCGTTTTGCGGGATGAATACGGGATGCTCCCGCCGGGGGATATCCGCAACTGCCTGCTGGCGCTGGCCAACACCAGCGATGCCATGAACGAACTGCTCAATTACCGTTTTCCCGAAGGTTCCCTCAAGGGCCAGAGCTTCGGCAACCTGTTTCTGCTGGCCCTCAATGGGGTGTGCGGCTCCTTCCGTACCGCCGTGGCCCGGATGAATGATTTTCTGGCGGTTACAGGCCAGGTCTTGCCGGTGACCACCAGCAATGTGAGCCTGTGTGCCCAGTTTGAAGACGGCTCCTGCGTCACGGGGGAGACCGCCATCACCAAGGCCAAAAAGCAGAACAATCTGGTGATCCAGAAGGTGAGGCTTAAGCCGGAAGGGGCCAAGGCCTTACCGGAAGTCATCAAGGCCATTGATGAGGCCGATCTGATTATTCTGGGGCCGGGGAGTCTTTACACCAGCATTATCCCCAACCTGTTGGTGGATGGAGTGGCTCAGGCCATTCGCCGCTCTCAGGGGCTGAAAATCTACATTCTCAACATCATGACCCAGGACGGCGAGACCGAGGGGTACAGTGCCTCGGATCATCTCAAGGCTTTGATGAGCCACGGCGGCAAAGCCGATGTATGCCTCTATAACACCGACCGGGCGGCCCGCAGGCTGCTGGAAAAATACGCCGGCGAAAGCGCCCGGCAGCTGTGGCCCGACCCGCGGGAATTCCGGCAGATGGGAGTGGAGCTGACAGGGGAATCCATTTTGTCCCGGGACGCTCACTTTGTCCGCCATGACCCATTGCGCTTGGCCTATGCGGTGATGAAGACCGCCGCCCGGCTGGCGCCCCGGCAGCAAGTGCTGCGCTATTATGACGAATTGATGCTGCGGCAGGAGGAATAAGATGTCCTTTACACAACAGATCAAAGAAGAGCTTTGTCGCCTGGGGCCGGGCAAGGACTGCTGCGCTCGGGCGGAGTGTTATGGGATGCTGCTCTTTGCCGCGGTTTTCTCCCAAAGCCGCTTGCGGGTACACAGTGACCTGGCGGCAGTGCGGGGGAGAGTACGGCAGCTTCTCCGCCGGTGTGCCGGTGTGGAGATCTCTCCCCGGCCCGATGGGACCAACGCCTTGGTTTTGGAAGACCCGCCTTCTTTGCGGCGGGTTTTTTCCGCCTTTGGGTATGAATTTGAAGGGACCGCCCTTCATCTCAACCGGGCGGTGGTGGAGGAGGACTGCTGCCGCATCGCCTTCCTTCGGGGGGCTTTTCTCACCGGTGGGTATGTGTCGGCCCCCGGGCGAGGGTATCACCTGGAGCTGGTGACCTCCCATTACAATGTGGCCCGGCAGACGGTGCTGCTGTTGGAAGAAATGGGCCTTAGCTGCGGGTTTGTTTCCCGCCGGGGGAATTTTGTGCTTTACTACAAAGACAGCAATGTGATTGAAGATATCATCGGCCGCATGGGGGCCCCGGGGGCCGCTATGGATTTCCGGCTGCGGAAGGTGGAAAAGGACTTCCGCAACAACATCAACCGGAAGGTCAACTGTGAGACGGCCAATCTGGGAAAGACAGTGGAAGCCGCCGCCCGCCAGTGTCATGCCATTGGCAAATTGGAAAAAGCGGGCCAGCTGGAGCAGCTGCCCGAAAGCCTGAGGGAGACGGCTCGGGTGCGCCTAGGGCATCCGGAAGAGTCCCTCGCTGAGCTTTTGCAGCATTTTGATCCGCCCCTTTCCAAACCGGGGCTGAATAACCGGCTGCGGAAGCTGGAGCAACTGGCGGCCAAATTGGAAGATTGAGAAAAGGCAAAGAAATTGGGAGATAAAGATACTATGGCCATTGATTTTGTCCATTTGCATGTGCACAGCGTGTTCAGCCTGTTGGACGGTGCCTGCCCTGTGGCGGAACTGCCCCGCAGAGCCAAGGAGCTGGGGCAGCAGTCCCTGGCCGTCACCGATCACGGGGTGATGTACGGGTGCATTGATTTTTATAAAGCCTGCAAGGCGGAAGGAGTCCATCCCATCATCGGCTGCGAGGTCTATGTGGCGCCTCGCAGCCGCTTTGACAAAACAGCCGAACTGGACGGGGAAGCCTATCACCTGGTGCTTTTGTGCCAAAACCAGAAGGGATATGAAAACCTGATCTATCTGGTGAGCCAGGGTTTCCTCCAGGGGTTTTACAACAAACCCCGGGTGGACTGGGATTTGCTGAAAGAATACCATGAAGGACTGATCTGTCTGTCGGCCTGCCTGGCCGGGCAGGTGCCCCGGCTGCTGGACCAGGACAGCTATGAAGGGGCCCTGGAGCTGGCCACACAATACCGGGATCTGTTTGGCCCGGAGAACTATTTTATCGAGGTGCAGGACCACGGCATCCCGGAACAGAAAAAGGTCAACGAGGGCCTGTGCCGCCTAGCCAAAGAGTTGGGCGTGGGATTGGTGGCCACCAACGACGCCCACTATCTCAAGCGGGAGGATGCCTCCAGCCAGGATGTGCTCCTTTGCATCCAGACGGGAAAAACGGTGGATGAGCCCAATCGGATGCGCTTTGAAGGGGAAGAATTCTACCTGAAAAGCGGAGAGGAGATGGCGCAGCTCTTTCCGGAGGACAAATTCCCCGGGGCCATTTCTAATACGGTAAAAATAGCAGAGCGCTGCCAAGTAGAGTTCGATTTTTCAGAGCAGCACCTGCCGGCCTTTGATGTGCCCGAAGGCTATGACGCCGAGGGGTATCTGCGTCATCTGGCCGATGAGGGCTTTGCCCGCTTGTATCCCGACAAGGATACTTCTTACCGGGAGCGTCTGGAATACGAGCTGGACATGATCTGCCGCATGGGCTTTACCGACTATTTCCTCATTGTGGCCGATTTCGTCCGCTTTGCCCGGTCCCGGGATATTCCGGTGGGCCCTGGTCGGGGTAGCGCCGCAGGCAGTATGGTCAGCTATTGCCTGGGTATCACCGACATCGACCCCATGCGCTATAACCTGTACTTCGAACGGTTTTTGAACCCGGAACGGGTGTCCATGCCCGATATCGATATGGACTTCTGCGGCGTGCGGCGGCAGGAGGTCATCGACTATGTGGTGGAAAAATACGGAGAAGACCATGTGGCTCAGATCATCACCTTCGGCACCATGGCGGCCAAGGCGGCGGTGCGGGACTGCGGCCGGGCGTTAAATATGACCTATGCCGAAGTGGATGCGGTGGCCAAACTGGTGCCCCAGGAACTGAAAATCACCCTGGACAAGGCTTTGAAGGTCTCCCGGGAGCTGCGCAGCTTGTACGAAAGCGACGAGCGGGTGCACACCCTTCTGGATACCGCCCGGAAGCTGGAAGGCACTCCCCGTAATGCCTCCACTCACGCCGCCGGTGTGGTCATCACCAAAGAGCCGGTGCATCGCTATGTGCCTCTGGCCAAAAACGACCAGGGCGTTGTCACCCAGTACATCATGACCACTCTGGAAGAACTGGGCCTTTTGAAAATGGATTTTCTGGGGCTGCGGAACCTGACCATCCTGCACGATGCCGTGGAACTGGTGAAGCAAAGCGGGGTGGAGCTGGATCTGCACAATATCGACTATGAGGATAAAGGGGTCTATGAGATGCTCTCCCAGGGCAAGACCTCCGGGGTGTTCCAGCTGGAAAGCGCCGGGATGCGCGGGGTCGTGGTGGCCATGAAGCCCCATTCCATCGAAGACATCACCGCGGCCATCGCTCTGTACCGCCCGGGCCCTATGGCCAGCATCCCCACTTATATCGATTGCAAGCATCATCCGGAAAAAGTGCAGTACAAGCATCCCCTCCTGCGGGATATCTTGCAGGTGACTTATGGCTGTACCGTTTACCAGGAACAGGTGATGGAGATCTTCCGCCGTCTGGCCGGTTATTCTCTGGGAAAGGCCGACCTGGTGCGCAAGGCCATGAGCAAAAAGAAGATGGATGTGCTGAAAAGCGAGAGGGAAAACTTTATCCACGGCAACAAGGAAGAAGGCATCGTAGGATGCGTGGCCAACGGCGTTTCCGAAGAAGTGGCTTCCCAGCTCTTTGACGATCTGCTGGACTTCGCCAATTACGCTTTCAACAAAGCCCATGCGGTGTCCTATGCCGTTTTGTCTTACCAGACCGCCTATGTAAAATACCATTATCCCACGGAATATATGGCGGCCCTCCTCACCTCGGTGCTGGGGGACAGCGCCAAGGTATCGGAATACATTCTGGAATGCCGGGAAATGGGCATCACCATCCTCACACCGGACATCAACCAATCGGGGGCGGACTTCACCGTCCGGGACAAGACCATCCGTTTTGGTCTTGCGGCGGTGAAAAATGTGGGCCGGAGCTTTGTGGCCGCTTTGGAAAAAGAGCGGCAGAGCGGCGGACCCTTCCGCTCGTTCAGCGATTTTTGCTCCCGCATGGTGGAGACCGATCTGAACAAACGGGCCTTGGAAAATCTTATCCGCTGCGGCGCTTTTGACAACTTCGGCCACCGCCGCTCCCAGCTGCTGCGGGTCTATGAGCAGGTGCTGGACGCTTCGGTGAGCGAACGGCGGAAGAACATCGAAGGCCAGATCGATCTGTTCGGCATGGCCCAGGAAGAAGAAGCGGCGGAAGTAGAACTGCCCGACATCCCAGAATATCCCAAGCGGGAACTTCTGGCCATGGAAAAGCAGACCACCGGCATCTATCTGTCCGGCCATCCTCTGGACGAGCAGGGAGAGCTGGTGAAACAGGTGGGGGCCACCCCCATCGGCCAGGTGCTGGCTGCCTTTGCCCCGGAAGAAGAAGAGGGCATGGGAAGAGCAGAAAGCGATCTGCGGGATGGGATGTACATCACTTTGGCTGGCATCGTTTCGGCGGTCAAGCTGAAGACCACCAAAAACAACACCACCATGGCCTATGTGACCCTGGAGGACCGGTCGGGAAGCATGGAGCTGCTGGTGTTCCAGAAGGCCATGGACAGCGCGCCCGGGGCTTTTGTGGAGGACAACGCCCTGGTGGTGTATGGCCGCATTTCCGCCCGGGAAGATGAAGCGCCCAAGCTGGTGTGTGACCGGTGCGCTGTCCTCACCCCCCAGAGTGCGGCGGAATGGCAGAATAAAAACAGAAATAGTGGATGGAGAAATGCCTCCCGTGGGTCCGCTCCACGGCCTCAGGTCCGGGAGACGAAGGAAGGGGCAGAAAAGGAGCCCTCCGGCCCCCGGCTGTATCTCCGCTTCAGTGGAGAAAACGCCCCGCTATTGGAACAGACCAAGGCCCTTCTGCGCCAAAGCCTTGGTCAGACGCCGGTGGTCATCTTTTACAGTGATACCGGCAAGCGGTTCCTGGCCCGACAGGAGCTTTGGGTCACACCGAGGGAGGAACTGATCCAGAACCTGGGCGGACTGCTTTCTCCCCAGAATGTGGTGCTTCGATAGAAAAAGGGAAAGGGAACAAAGATAAATGACGGAATTTGATATCAAATACAGTGCTTTGCGCAAATCCATCCTGGAAGAGGAATTTTCCGGGCTGAACGCTATGCAGCGGGAAGCGGTGTTCTGCACCGAAGGGCCGCTGTTGCTGCTGGCCGGTGCGGGAAGCGGCAAAACCACAGTGCTCATCAATCGGGTGATCAATCTGTTGAAATACGGCAGAGGCTACGAAGAGGAAATGGCTCCTGTGGGAGCCACCGAAGAGGACTTAAAGCGCATGGCTTCCTATCTGGCCCAGCCGGAAGAGGCGACGCCGGAGGATATTGTGGATTTGTGCAGCGCAGACCCTCCCCGTCCTTGGCAGATCATCGCCATCACCTTTACCAACAAGGCGGCCGGGGAGCTGAAGGACCGGCTGGAAAAAGCCTGCGGTGCCATGGCTGAGGACATCTGGGCCCATACCTTCCATTCGGCCTGTGTGCGCATTCTCCGCCGGTATGGGGAGCGGATCGGCTACGGCAACTTCACCATCTACGATGAAGACGACAAAAAGAAAATGATGGGCCAGGCTCTGCGGGAGCTGGGCTATGATGAAAAGAAGTTCGATCTGCGGGGGGTCATCAGTCAGATTTCCCGGGCCAAGGACAAACTGATCACCCCCCGGCAGTATCAGCAGCAGGCAGGAGACGACTATTACCAGAAGGCCGTGGGCCGTATTTACGAAGAATACCAAAACCGGATGCGCCGGGCCGGGGCCATGGATTTTGATGACATCATCATGGAGACCGTCCATCTGCTCCAGGAGTGCAGCGATGTGCGGGAGCACTACCAGCGCCAGTTCCGCTATGTGCTGGTGGACGAATATCAAGACACAAACCACGCCCAATATGTGCTGTGCAGCCTGCTGGCCGGGGGCTATGGGAACATCTGCGTGGTGGGCGACGATGACCAGAGCATTTATAAATTCCGGGGGGCCACCATCGAAAACATCCTGGAATTTGAAAAGCAGTACGAAAATGCCCGGGTGATCCGCCTGGAGCAGAATTACCGTTCCACCATGAGCATCCTGGAAGCGGCCAACGAGGTGATTTCCCACAACACCGCCCGGAAAGGCAAGCGCCTGTGGACGGAAAACGGCGAGGGAGATAAGATCGTCTATTTCTCCGGGGATAACCAGGAGGACGAAGGGCAGTTTATTGCCAGCGAAATCCTCAAAGGCTATGGGAAAGGCCAGAAATTTTCTGATTTTACCGTGCTCTACCGAAACCATGCTTTGTCCAACAGCATTGAAGGAGCCCTCAAGCGCAATGCCATCCCCTACCGGATGGTCAGCGGCCTGCGGTTTTTCGACCGGGCCGAGGTGAAGGATATGCTGGCCTATCTGTGGGTCATTGCCAATCCTTCGGACGGCATCCGTCTGCGGCGGATTATCAACAACCCTCCCCGGAAGATCGGCGCCAAGACCCTGGAGCATGTGGCCGACCTGGCATCCATGGAAAATATCGACGATTTTTCCGTGATCCAAAGAGCGGGAGAATATCCCGATCTGGCTCGGGCCAAGGACAGCCTGGAGGCCTTTGCCAGGATGATCAAGGGCCTGCAAGACAAGGCCCACGATCTGTCTTTGGGCGAACTGTATGACGCCTTGCTGGAAGAGAGCGGGTATCTGCGGATGCTGCGCAGCCAGGAGAACATCGAAGCCCAGACCCGGATCGAAAATGTGATGGAGCTGAAATCCAACATTGTGGAGTTTGAAAGCACCCATGAAGGGGGCACTTTGCTGGACTTTTTGGAAGAAGTGGCCCTGTTTACTGACATTGACCGGTACGACGAGCAGGCCGACGCCGTCACGCTGATGACCATGCACTCAGCCAAGGGACTGGAGTTTGATACGGTGTTCCTCTGCGGTATGGAAGAGGGCATTTTTCCCTCCCATCGGAGCATAGACAGCGACGAGGAACTGGAAGAAGAGCGGCGGATCTGCTATGTGGCCATGACCCGGGCCAAGCGGAAGCTTTACATCACTTGCGCTCAGCGGCGGATGCTCTATGGTCAGACTTCGTTTTGCCGGCCTTCCCGGTTTATCGGGGAAGTGCCGGAGGAGTATATGGAGAAAAAGGCAAAGGCCCGTCCTGCTCCTCAGCGCCGTCAGGCTGCCAACATCCGGCCCACCGTGCAGAAGAGCTTTGCCTCGGCCTTTGGAAGCCGCGCCAAGGAGGCGCAAAAGGATCTGCCCTCTGTGCGCCCCGGCCAGGCCATCACCCACAAGGCCTTTGGGGATGGCGTGGTGCAGGCCTGCACGCCTATGGGAAACGATGTGCTGATGGAAGTGAAGTTTGCCGAAGGTACGAAAATGATGATGCTGCGCACAGCCAGCCAGTTCATCACCATCAAATAAAGGAGGAAACCCTATGAACCGTCCCATGCGTCTTGGAAACCGGGCGATGAAAGAGGAAAAAGCCCGGAAACTGCTGGCAGAATGTGAATATGCACTGTTTACCACAGTGGATGAAGAGGGAGCGCCTCACACCGTGCCGGTCTCTCCGGTGGTGTTGGGAAATGCTCTGTATTTTCATTGCGCTCCGGCGGGAGAGAAGCTGGACAACATCCAGAAGAATCCTCAGGTTTGCCTGTGCGCCCTGGGGCGCACCCAGGTGCTGCAAAAGGAAATGACCATGGCCTATGAATCGGTGGTGGCCCAGGGAAAAGCCCGGCTGGCCCAGGGAGAGGAAGCACAGCGGGCCCTTTTGGCCATCTGCCAGAAGTATTCCCCTGGTTATGAAAGCGAGTGGGAAAAGGAGATCGAAAAGTTCCCCATGGTGCAGGTGGTTGCCGTGGACCTGATCCATATCACCGGCAAGAGTAACCGCCTGTGATGGAAAAAGACCTGCCGGAAAGGGGCAGCTGGTGCCTGTACATCCTCCGCTGCGGCGATGGCAGCCTGTATACCGGCGTGACCATCGATCTGCCCCGGCGGCTCCGGGCCCATCGGGAAGGGCGGGGGGCCAAATACACCCGGGGCCGGGGAGAACTGACGCTGGTTTACTGGGAAAGCTGTCCCAGTCAAGGCGATGCCTTGCGCCGGGAGCGGCAGGTGAAAAAGCTGAAAAAGGCAGAAAAGCTGAAGTTGATTCAAAGTCACCCCTTTTCTTCGGGGGAAACACGGCCCGGAGAAAAGAAAGCAGAGGGAAGGGGAGAAGCCGACATGGAAAGAGAGATTTTGCTGCTGGGAGATCCCAGACTGTACCAGGTTTCCCAGGAGGTCAGGGAGGAAGAACTGGAGCAGCTGCGCCCTATGTTTGAGGATATGTTCGACTGCATCCGGGGCATTCGCCGGGATTATGGTTTCGGAAGGGCCATTGCGGCCCCGCAGATCGGGGTGCATAAACGGGTGATTTGTATGCTCACCGACAGGCCCTATGTGATCATCAATCCCCAGCTTTCCTTCATCGGTGAGGAAACCATGGAGCTGATGGACGACTGTATGTCTTTTCCCGGGCTTTTGGTCCGGGTACGCCGGCATCGCCACTGTTTGCTGCGCTACCGGGACGAAAATTGGGTGGAACAGGAAAAACAGATGGACGATGACATGGCCGAGCTGATCCAACACGAATACGATCATCTGGATGGCATCCTGGCTACCATGCGGGCCATTGACAACCGGTCTTTTGTGATGAAGAAGCGGCCATAGGCCATAGTTTGGTCCTGAGAATGAAGAAGGAAGAACAAAGGAGGAACTTCCCGTGCGCTATGATCTGGCCCCTCTGGAGGGGATCACCGGCCCTCTGTACCGGCGGACGCACCATCAAATTTTTGGCGGCGTCGATCGGTACTATACCCCCTTTCTTTCTCCGGGAGAAGGGGGCACGCTGAACAAAAGAGAGCTGCGGGACATCGCCCCTGAGGAAAACCAGGGTCTGCCTCTGGTTCCTCAGCTGCTCACCCGGCGCAGTGGGGATTTCATTGGCGCGGCCCGCAGACTGTGGGAACTGGGCTACCAGCACATCAATCTGAATCTGGGATGTCCTTCGGGGACCGTCACCGCCAAGGGCAAGGGATCGGGGTTTCTGGCCCATCCACAGGAGCTGGATCACTTTTTGGAAGAAATCTTTTCCGCCGCTCTGCCGGTGAAAATTTCGGTGAAAAGCCGGTTGGGCATGACTTCGGAGGAGGAATTTCCTCCCATTCTGGCCATTTTTGAAAAATACCCCTTGGAAGAGCTGATTTTGCATCCCCGGGTGCGTCAGGATCTTTACCGAAAACCGGTGCGGCCTCAGGCTTTCCGGTGGGCGGCAGAACACACCAGTCTGCCTCTTTGCTATAATGGCGATCTGGTGACTGCGGCCGACTGCGCTCGGATGGAGCAAGAGTATCCCATGCTGCGGGGGCTGATGCTGGGACGAGGGGCCATTGCCGACCCGGCGGTGTTCCGCAAGGCCAAAGGGGGCAAAGCGGCTCAGAGGGAAGAGCTGCGGCTGTTTCATGACACTCTGTACCAAGGGTACTGCCAGGCATTCCAAAGCCCCAAAAACGCCATTTGCCGCATGAAGGATGTTTGGCGGTGCATGATTTTCCTCTTTGAAGATGAGCAGGGATTGGGCAAGGCCCTTCGCAAGGCCACAGAACCGGCTGATTATCAGTGGGCTGTGGAAGGGATTTTCCGCCTGCCCTTGCGGGAGGATGCCAAAGAACCCTGGTGACCCGCCCTTTCCCCAAAGTCTTTTTGGCTTTGGGGATTTTTTTTGCCATAAGGAAGCAAAAAGCCAGGACAAGGAATCCAATGGTTGAAAGGAGGAAGCGGGATGGAGCAGGAGGAAAAGAAAGTCCTTTTTCAGAAAATGCTGGAGGAAGAAGGGGACCGGCTTTTGCGGCTGTGTACCCTCTATCTGAAGGATCGGAATCTGGCGGAGGATGCGGTGCAGGAAAGTTTTTTGCGGGCTTTTCAGCACATGGACGAATTTCGGGGTCAGGCAGCTATGGCCACCTGGCTGACCCGCATTGCCATCAATGTATGCAAAGGCTATCTGCGCTCGCCCTGGCATTGGCGCCGTCTGCCCGCTCAGGTGCTGGAACAGCTGCCGGCCCCTGGCATGCCGGAGACCGATGACACCTTGCCACGAGCGGTGATGGCTCTGTCCCGGCCCTACCGGGAAGTCGTTTTGCTTTATTACTATCAGCAGCTGAAGGTGAGGGAGATTGCAGAGATTCTCCATGTCCCCTTGTCCACGGTGACGGTGCGTCTGTCCCGGGCCCGTCGGCAGCTGAAAGAGCAGCTGAAAGGATGGTATTACGATGAAGAATAAGCGGGATTTTCGTCAGGATATGGATCAGGCCCTGTCCGGGCTGACCTTGGGAGAAAAAAAGGAAGAGATCCTGGAAAAAGCGTTTGCTCCTCAAAAGAAACGGAAAGGCCGGATGATACGGCGTCTGGCGGTGGCCTGCCTGGCAGTGTGTGCTCTCACGGCGGCGGTCTTTGCATTTTCCCCCGGCCTGCGCCAGATTCTGAACCAGCACCTGGGCGGCTGGCAGGAGGAAAGCCAGCAGTTTTCTGACGTGGAGACGGAGGACAAGGGCATCTCTGTCCGGGCAGTGTCCGCCCTATCCGATGATGGTTTTACCCAGATCTATCTGGAAATCCAGGACAAAACAGGAGATCGTCTTGGGGAGAATACCAGTCTGGGGTCCTATGGAGGTGACTGGAATCTGGAATTGCCTTCCCAGGAGATGGCTACCATGGGTCAGAAATGTCTGGGTTACGACCCGGAAAGCCGCACCGCCTTGGTGAAAGTGAGTTGGAGTGGAGAAACCACAGGAGAAGAGCAGCTGGCAAAGCTGACCTTACAGAAAATCAGCGCCCAGGAGGAATTCACAGCCTCTTTGCCGCAGACGGAGATTTCTTCCCAGATCCAGAAAACCATCCTGGCAGAAAACACCCAGAAAGATGGGGAAAAGAACCCTGTGCTCCAACCGGGGGAGGAAGCGGCTCCTTTGGAAGGCGGAAAGGGATTTTCTCTTTCGGCCCTGGGCTTTGGAGACGATGGAGCGTTCCATGTGCAGGTCAAGTGTCCGGAAGACATCTGTCTGGAGTATCTGAATGTGCTCACCACGCTGCGCAGCAGAACCGGCCAGGAAGCTCAGTACAACCAAAGTCTTACCCAGACCTTGTTTGACTGGGAGGGAGAGCTTTATTATGACCTGGCCTATGGAGGCGTGGGGCCGGAGATCCTAAATGATCTGGTGTTGGAGGACTTGTATTTCTATTACCCCAAGACACAGCCTGTGGAAGGAAATTGGGAGCTGGAGATCGACCTGGAGACGCCGGATCAGCTGGTCTATACCCCGGGAACCCAGGTGGAAGGGTGCCCGGTAAACCGCATCGTCCTCACCCCCATGACTTTTAGCGTGGAGATCGGAAGCGATCATGCAGGCTTTGGCCAGTCCACGGTGACCTTTATAATGGAGGATGGATCCAAACTGGTTCTGGACAAGGAGGACTGCGTCACCAGTTTCTGGAATGGACTGGAAAAGCAGAATGGTACCGGTCATTTCTTTGGACGGTGGCTCTTCCCCAAAGCCATCCAGCCGGAAAAAGTGCAGTCCATTTCGTTGGGAGATACAGTGATTTTTTTCCAATAAGCAGCAAAAAAGAGGGTAAGGCCAATGCCTTACCCTCTTTTTCTAGTTGGCCCAGGCGCGGACGAGAGCCTGGGTCAGGGCGGGGATCTCTTCCAAAGGCAGCCGCCCATAACCGCAAAGCAGGGTGGAAGGGGGTGCCAACACGGGGTCATGGTAACAGTGGGACAAAGGAAGAAGATCCACTCCCTGTTCCCAGGCTTTGCGGGCCATTTCTTCTTCCGAAAGGCCGCCATGGAACCGGAGGAGGAAGTGGAGCCCGGCCTGGGAACCTAAAATTTCCAGGCTTGGCCCCAGGGGAGAGGCTTTCAGGCTGGATGTCAGCTCCTCCCGCCGTTTTTTATACAGGATGCGGGTGCGGTTGAGATGCCGTTCCCAGTAGCCTTCTTCCAGAAAGCGGCACAGGGTGTGCTGCTCAAAGCGGGAAACAGTGGAGGACTGGAGAGAGAACAGCCGGTGATAAGCGGGAAGCAGGGACACAGGCAGTACCAGATAGGCGATGCGGAAGGAAGGGGCCAGGCTGCGGGAAAAGGTGCCGCAGTAGATCACCCGGTCGTGAAGATCGCTGCCCTGCAAGGCGGGGATGGGACGGCCGGCATAGCGGTATTCGCTGTCGTAATCGTCCTCGATGAGATACCGCCCTTCCTGTTCCGCTGCCCACCTTAGCATCTGGGCCCGGCGGGGAGCAGGCATCACTCCGCCGGTGGGAAACTGGTGGGAAGGGGTGAGATAGGCACAGCAGGCCCCGCTTTCTTCCAGCTTCGCCGAGTCCATTCCATCTTTATCCACCGGGATGTGGACAACTTTCCGCCCCAGATTGCGAAAGGATTGGGCGGCTTTGGGATAACCGGGCTCTTCCATGGCGTACACCGTCTCGGTGGGCAGGAGGCAGCAAAGCAAAGTGAGCAGATATTCCATCCCTGCGCCAATCAGAACCTGGTAAGGCTGGCATTGAACGCCACGGTATTGGTGAAGATAACGGCACAAGGCCTGGCGCAGGCACAGATCTCCCTGGGCTTCCCCTTTGGACAGAAGCTCTCCTTGTCCCATCACTTCCCGGGTGAGCTTGCCCCAGGTGGCAAAGGGAAAGGCGCTGGGGTCGGCGGAGCCGGGGGAGCAGTCAAAGGGGAAGGAAGCTTTGGGCGCCTGGGGCGGCGGTGGGGGAGAAAGGGGCCGCTGAGGTGTAGGAAGCTGCGGCAGCGGACAGACATAAAAACCGCTTTTGGGTGCGGCACGAAGGTAGCCTTCGGTGGTAAGCATCTGGTAAGCGGCATCCACTGTGTTGACGCTCACCGAAAGATGCTGGGCCAAGGTGCGCTTGGAAGGCAGTTTTTCCCCGGCCTGCAACCCGCCTTTTTGAATTTCTTTCAAAATATGCCGGTAGAGCTGAAGGTAATAAGGCTCGCCCCCGGAAGTGAGAAGGGGAAAGGTGATGTGGCTCATGATAAAACGCTCCTGCAAATGTGATAGGGTGCAAAAGGGTAAAAATCCCGTGTGGGACCAGATCAGATCCCTTCTATCATAGCAGAGGCGGGGCGGGGGAACAAGGTCAGTTTTCCTCCGGGCTTTGGAGCAGCCGGGGGAAAGTGCGGTCAATGGCAAAGGCACCCAAGGGGGCCGTGATGAGGATAGCCAGTACCGCCACCGTCAGCACCAGCTCTCCGCAGGGCAGGCCCATGGCCAGGGGCACCGAGCTAATGGCCGCCTGTACAGTGGCTTTGGGGGTATAGGCCAGAGCGCAGAACAGCCGCTCTTTTTTGTTCAGCGGCGTTTTCAGAAGGGAGAGTCCCACTCCCATCATGCGGAAGAGCAGCACGCCCAGCAGCAGCAAAACCGCCATAGGTCCGGCTTTGAAGGCATAGGACACATCCACCTGAGCACCTACCAGCACGAAGAGCAGAATTTCCGCACCGCTCCACAAAAGGGACAGCTGCCCGCTGAGGGAAAGGCTGGTTTTGGGAGAAGCGTGACGCCAGGAAACTCCCATGGCCATCACGGCCAGCAGGCCGGAAAAACCAATGAAGCCGGTGAACAGGTCTTCGGCGGAGGAGAGCAAAAAGGCACAGGACAGAGCCAAAAGCAGACGGCGCACAGGAAGCAGATTCCATTTTTGACAGAAGCGTGCCAGAATTTGCCCCAGCAAAAGCCCTGCAAGGCATCCCAAAACAATGGAGGTGGGGATGCGCAGGAGATTCAGAGGAGAAAAGTGGCCAGTGGCGCACAGATCAGAAAATACCGAAAAGAGCACGATCACATACACATCGTCGGCAGAGGCCCCGGCCATGACCAGCTGAGGAATGTGGTGGTTTTTACCCCATCCCTTTTCCAGCAAAGAAAGCATCTTGGGAACCACTACTGCCGGAGAAACGGCAGCGATTACCGCGCCCAGCAAAGCGCTTTCCAGCAGGGAAAGACCCAGCAAAGGGGGAGCCAAGAGGATCATGCCCACGATTTCACAGGTGGCGGGGAGAAAACACATGAGGAAGGCAGGGCGGCCCACCTGCCGCAGTTCTCCCACATCCAGGTTGAGGCCGGCCCGGGCCAGAATGATTAGCAAGGCCACCTTGCGCAGATCGGCAGACACGGCGGAGAGGGAAGGGGAGAGCAGGTCAAACACAGAAGGCCCCAGCAGGATACCGGCCAGAAGCATTCCAAAGAGGGGCGGCAGCCCCAGTTTTTGAGATGCTTTTCCCAAAAGCATCCCCAGTAGAAAAACAAGTGCTAGGCTATACAGCATTTCGATTGCTCCTTTCTGTTTCGGGGCAACAAAAAAAGCTGATGCCCCTGCGGAAAATGTCGCAGAAGTCATCAGCCAAAAAGCGGTTTGGGCCTCAGAAGGCCGGGGGAGAACTTCATTCCCGGAAAAAAGAATACCACAGAGGAAAGCGCTTGGCAAGAAAAACTTCCCCGAGGAAACCCTCGAGGAAGTCAGCGTGTCGAAAAAGTGGCTTAGGCCACTTTTTCGAGTTTTTGCAAGGGGCTGTATGCACGCCTTTGGCGCACACTTGCCCCTTGAGAAGTGCAAAAAGCCACGCACAGGTCGCGGCTTTTTGCGGATTTATAGGGGTAGGGCGGACGACCCTTTTCGTTATATAGGTTTTTCGACAGTCTGACTTCCCCGAGGAAACCCTCGGGGAAGTAGAGGTATTTTATTTTCTTATTTCTGGGGCTGGGGAATGGGGACCTCTTCGGGAATGGGGCAATGATAGGTATCGCCATGCATCCGCTCGTTCCACTCTTCCTTGGCCTTTTCCACCAAGGTAGGATCGTCCACCAGCTTGCTGGCGGTGGCGGCCAGCACCTTGGCGCCATAGAGCATACCCTTGTGGCCAATGCTCATACCGGCGCAAGCGGTGATCTGCCAGCTGTGGCCCGGAGCGGCCCGGTTACAGGTGGCGGTGCTCACCATGATGCAAGGCACGATGTGCTGTACATCGCCCACATCGGAAGAGCCATACCCGTTGCGATTGGCAATGGGAGGCACCACCGAACAGATGGCAGGGCCGTCCAGCAAACCGGCTTCCTTCATTTTTTCATATTGGGGGCTTTCCAGATTAAGCTTCTGGGCAAAGTCCAGTTCCTCCGCTGTCCACTGGGGCAGGGGGATTTGCTCCATCATGTCATGGGCCACTTCCACCAGCACCTTGTTGCTCATGGAGTTATAGCAGCCGCCCAGGAATTCGATTTCCAGCTTGGTTTCGGTCATATGGGCAGCGCCTTCGGCCACCTTTACCAGACGGGCATAGGTATCCTCGATGGCCTGGCGGCTCATGGCCCGCACATAATACCAGACGCTGGCGTTGTCAGGAACGATATTGGGGGCTGTGCCGCCCTCTTTGATCACATAATGAATGCGCACATCGCTGGTCACATGCTCACGCAGATAGTTTGCGCCCACATTCATCAGCTCTACGGCGTCCAGGGCCGAGCGGCCATTGTGAGGATCGCCGCCGGCATGGGCGGTAACGCCGTGGAAATGGAAAATGGCGCTGTTCAGGCCGTTGGAAGTGCCCAGGTTGACCCCGTTCATGGAGCCGCCGTGCCAGGCCAGAGCCACATCCAGCTCTTTGAAAGCGCCGCCGCGAGCCATGAAGGTTTTGCCGGTGAGGGCTTCTTCGGCAGGGCAGCCATAGAAGACCACGGTGCCTTCCTTTCCGGTCTCTTCCAGGTGAGCTTTCATGCCCAGAGCGCCGCCGACGCAGGCTACACCCAGCAGGTTATGACCGCAGCCCTGACCGGGTGCGCCGGGAGTGACAGGATCTTTCTGGGTGCAGATCTTCTGGCTCAGGCCGGGAAGGGCGTCATATTCTCCCAAAAAGCCGATCACCGGATGACCCTTGCCCCAGGTGGCCCGGATGGCAGTGGGAAGACCGGCATAGCCAACTTCCACAGTGAAGCCCTGCTGACGCAGATAATCGGCCAGCCACTGGCAGGCGTTGACTTCGTTGTAGGCGGTTTCGGGAGTTTCCCAGATCTTCTGAGCCAGTTCAGTCAGTCCCTGGGCGGCCTGATCCACAGCACGGGTGGCAGCGATGTCCAACATAAAAGTTCCTCTCCTTTTCTGGTGGGAGGGTCAGCCGGAAAGGATGAATTCGGCAAGTTGCCGAAAAACATAAAAATTTATGTATAAAATACATAAATACTCCGGTATTTGCCCTTCCATTTGTGGATTATGAATCAATTCTACTCCCGTTATAGCGGGTTTGTCAATGCAGTGGGGCTATTTGACAGCAAAAGAGGGGATGTGGTATCATCAGAAAAAACAAAGGGAGGATGCGAAAGTGAAAAAGGCTTATATTTCTGCGGATATCGAGGGAATGGAAGGGGTTGTCACAAACATCCAGTGCTCCCGCCAGGGGGCGGACTTTGCCGTGGCCCGCAAGCGCCTGGCCTTGGATGTGAATGCCGCCGCCCGTGCTTGTTTCGACAGCGGCTATGACGAAGTGCTGGTGTGCGATGGTCACGCCGATATGGAAAATCTGCTCATTGAAGATTTGGACGAGCGGATCAAGCTGCTCTCCGGCGCCATGCGCCAGAGTCTGCAGATGGAGGCCATCGATAGCTCCTTTGATGCTTACATTTCCTTTGGCCATGCCGGAGCCGGTCTGACTCCCGGCGGCGTCATCGACCATTGCTACAATGGGGGAAAGGTGTATAACCTGCGTTTCAACGGCATTACCATGAACACCGAAACGGTGGCCAATGCAGCTATGGCCGGTCATTACGGAGTGCCTCTGGTGGCCTGCATCGGCGATGCGGCCCTGGCCAAGGAGGTACAGGCCTTTGTGCCGAATTGTGAGGCCATTGTGGTGAAAGAGGGGGTTTCCCGCTTTGCTGCCATTTCTATTCATCCCAACAAGGCCCGGCAGTTGATCTATGAGGGGGTCAAGGCAGGGCTCGCCCGGCGGGATCAGATCCAGCCTTTGCGTCTGGGGGACGAAGTGACCATGGAAGTGGACTATAAAGATTCCAACATGGCCGATACCGCCATGCTCATTCCCGGAATGCGCCGTTTGAGCCAGCGGACGGTGGCCTATACTGGGGATGCCGAAACCGTTTTCAAACTCCATGAGCTGATGCTCTATCGTCTGGTGGACAAGCTGTAAACAGAAGGGAGAAGGAAAGTGCGTTACCCGGAACTTTTGAAAAAAGGGGATACTTTGGGCTTTATTGCCCCTTCCTTTGGCTGTGCTATTGAGCCCTATCGTTTGGCTTTCCAGAATTCTCTGAAAAAATGGGAGAGCTTGGGATACTCCACTTTGCTGGGGCCCAACTGCTATGAAGGCCAGGGCGTGGGAATCAGCAACACGCCCCAGGCCTGCGGGGAAGAGGTCAATGAGTTTTTCCTCCATCAGCCGGTGCAGGCCATTTTGTCCTGTGGCGGTGGGGAACTGATGTGCCAGATCCTGGATCATGTGGATTTTGAGTCCATCAGCAAAGTAAATCCCAAATGGTTCATGGGTTATTCCGACAACACCAATCTGACCTTTCTGCTCACTACCCTGTGCAATCAGGCTTCCGTTTACGGTCCCTGTGCTCCGGCCTTCGGCATGGAGCCTTGGCACCCCTCTCTGAAGGACGCCCATGGGCTGCTTACCGGGGAAAAGTGGACGGTGGAAAGCTATGACAAATGGGAAAAGGAAAGCCTGAAAGACGAAAACCATCCCCTGGAGCCCTATCATGTCACGGAAGAAAACCGGGTTCTGGCATTTCCTCAGCAGGATGCCGCTTTTTCCGGCCGGCTCCTGGGCGGGTGCATGGACTGCCTGGTAAATCTCACTGGTACTCGTTTTGACAAGGTGGTGGAGTTTTGCGACGCCTACCGGCAGGACGGGATTTTGTGGTTCCTGGAAAGCTGTGATCTGAATGTGTTTGCCATTCGTAGGGCTTTGTGGCAGATGAAAGAGGCCGGTTGGTTCCGGCACGCCAAAGGTTTTCTCATCGGCCGCCCTGGCGTTCACGGCCAGCAGATGATGGGGCTGGATCAATACCAGGCGGTGACAGAAGTGCTGAAAGAGTTTTCCGTCCCGGTGATTCTGGATGCCGACATCGGCCATCTGCCTCCCATGATGCCCTTGGTATGCGGCGCCCTGGCCCAGGCAGAATACCGGGGAGGAAAGCTGTCCCTCAAGATGAAGCGGGGATAGGGCTTGACGAAGAGCCTGTACCGTGGTATGCTGAATACAGAAAAGAGCGTTTTGCGGATCATACCCGATCTGCAAGGCGCTCTTTTTTTATTTTTGGAAAAGGAGCGGAAAGTGTATGACAAAATATCGGAAGATCGGGGCCGATGTGGCCATGGAGATTTTGGGTGGAATGCTCATTGCTTTGGGCGTTTACAACTTTGCCCTGGAAGCCGATTTTCCCATGACCGGCTTTTCCGGCATTTCCCTGCTGCTTTATCGTTTTTTGGGGGTGCCGATCGGCCTTTCCACTGTGCTGCTCAATGTACCGGTGGCTATTTTGTGTTTCCGGCTGCTGGGACGAGGGTTTTTCTTCCGTTCCATTCGGTGTATGGTGCTTTCCTCGCTGCTCATTGACTATGTAGCGCCCTTACTGCCCCATTATGAAGGCAACCGATTGCTGGCGGCCATCTGCACCGGTGTGCTGGCCGGGCTGGGCTATGCCCTGATTTATCTTCGTTCCTCTTCCACCGGAGGTACCGATTTTATCATCATGGCGGCCAAAAAGAAATGGCCCCATGTGACCCTGGGCAAGATCACCTTTATCACCGATGTGACGGTGGTGCTGTTGGGAGGACTGCTCATGGGGGATGTGGATGGAGTGATTTACGGCATGATCGTCAGCTACATCATGGCCATTGCGGTGGATCGGGTGATGTACGGCGTGGATGCGGGCAAACTGGCCCTTGTGGTCACCCGGAAAGGGCAGCAGGTGGCCGACGCCATTGAGACCTGCTGCGGCCGGGGCTCCACTTTGCTTCAGGGGCAGGGGGGATTCCTGGGAGAAGAAAAGAAAGTGGTGATGTGCGCCTGCAACAATAAACAGATGCATCTGGTGCGTCAGGCGGCCAAGGGAGTGGACCCCCAGGCTTTCATCATCATTCTGGAATCCAATGAAGTGCTGGGAGAAGGGTTCAAAACAGGCGCAGCATAAAAAGAAAGCAGATGCTGGGGAACGATCAAAAGCGGGGCGACTGCCCCGCCTGAGCGTGTCGAAAAAGTGGCTTAGGCCACTTTTTCGAGTTTTTGCAAGGGGCTGGCGGAGTGCCTCCGCTCCCATACTGCGCTCCCGCGCTGGGCAGGTCCGATGCAGAAAGGCAAAGAAAGTATGGCCGTCCGGCCACCGGACCAGCGGGACGCCCCGCCCTTGAGAAGTGCAAAAAGCCACGCACAGGTCGCGGCTTTTTGCGGATTGATAGGGGTAGGGCGGACGACCCTTTTCGTTATATAGGTTTTTCGACAGTCTGAAGCGGGGCGACTGCCCCACTTTTAATTTATGGCCGAATTGTTGATAGTTTATTTAGGTAAAGTTCTGCTTGCCGTCTATCTGTGCCAATCTTCTTTGAGCCAAGTTTTTGCGTCCACACCTTCTTCCTGCATGTTTTGCAGCAATATTTGCCAGTTATTCCCGGACGCGTTCCGCGTCTGAGGCATTGCTTCTATCGCTGTTTTCAGCGACATATACAGATCCTTGATGGGCAGCAGTTCCATGCAAGTGACAGTAAATTCCACATCCTGAGGAGTAGGGTCATTCAGCAAGACTTCTTCCAGCAGGTAATAATTGTTATCGATCATCCCTTTTTTCATGATATTATCCACTTTTGGATGCTGGACCACCATTCGCAGCGCTTCCAGGTCGCTCAGCATTTGCATGTCGTAGACCAGGGAGTCCTTTTTTGTGCTTTCCAAATCGGAGTCTAAAAGCTCATTGCACAGCGCTATGATTTCATCCTTCTCTTCCCGTGAAGCACCGTTTTGCATCTGCTGCACCAGAGTATCAATGGCTTCCGGTAGTTGCTCCATGTCTCCTTTGGAGTGGTACGCTGCGACTGTTTTTTTCGCCATGTCCACTGCAGCTTTTTGATTGATTTCATTTAGCCGGTTCATAGCGCGAAAACGCAGATTTTTATCGGCATCCTGTGTTAGCATGCGCAGGACTTCCATTTCTTCCGGTGTGCGGAATCCTACAAAATGGATCAAGGATGTTTTGAAGGACGGATCCACATGTTCATCTTGCAAGAGTTTTAAAAGTCTGGGATGGTTATGATCCTCTTGGGGATATTTCTGATAAAACATCTCAACCCACCATTGCCGCAGGTAGGCATCATCCATCGCCTCTTCAATCCGGTTGATGATTTCGTCATCTGAAAACTCAGATGCTCGTTCGATGCAAACCTGCCCCCAGCAAACCCCCAGTTCAGGATCGCCTTTTCCGTTTTGGATGTCCTCCATAGCCTGGTCAAAATCTTTCAGAAAGTCCGCTGTGGTCAGTTGATGGAGCTTTTCCATAATTTCATCCTGGGTTATCCCTTCCGTATGGCCCCAAACTACTTGGCGATCTGCAGACACCCATACGCTGGCCGAAACCAGCAGCGCCGTCGCAAGAGCCAACCCGGCAACAGAAATCAACATGTTCCGTTTCATCTAATTCCTCCTCACCTCTTTGTGTCAGAAAGGCAAATCACAAGCGTTTGTTAATTGAGTAAAGTTTAATTTATTGTTTTTACATTGTCAATTATATTTTTTTATTTTTCAAAAGTAATAAAGAAGCATTTCGAATTGCTTAAAATATCAAGAAGGCGGAGGAACTTCCTCCGCCTTCTTGATATAGCATATTCTTTTTGTGTTTATTTCACCACAGAGCTGTCTTTCAGCACCACATCGTGAGAACCGCCTTCCACGATGCTGGTGGCCGAGACCAGGGTGATCTTGGCATTTTTCTGCAGATCGGGAATGTTCAGCACGCCGCAGTTGCACATGGTGGAGCGGACTTTGTTCAGAGAAACCGTCACATTGTCCTTCAGGCTGCCAGCGTAGGGAACATAGGAGTCCACGCCTTCTTCAAAGGACAGCTTCTTATCGCCGCCCAGGTCATAGCGCTGCCAGTTGCGGGCCCGGTTGGAACCTTCGCCCCAGTATTCCTTCATATAGTTGCCGTTGATAATCACCTTGTTGGTGGGGCTTTCGTCAAAACGGGAGAAGTACCGGCCCAACATGATGAAGTCGGCACCCATGGCCAGAGCCAGGGTCATGTGATAATCATGGACGATGCCACCGTCGGAGCACAGGGGGATATAGATGCCGGTTTCCTCGAAATATTCATCCCGGGCCTTGGTCACTTCGATGACAGCGGTAGCCTGTCCGCGGCCGATACCCTTCTGCTCACGGGTGATGCAGATGCTGCCGCCGCCGATGCCGATCTTGATGAAGTCAGCCCCGGCCTCAGCCAGGAAGCGGAAGCCTTCGGCGTCCACCACATTGCCGGCGCCAACCTTCACTTTGTCGCCATAGCGGGAGCGGATCCAATCCAGAGTGATCTTCTGCCACTCGGAGAAGCCTTCGGAAGAGTCGATGCACAGCACATCGGCCCCGGCCTCCACCAGAGCGGGAACCCGTTCGGCATAGTCACGGGTGTTGATGCCGGCGCCCACCATATAACGCTTGGAGCTGTCCAGCAGCTCATGAGCGTTTTCCTTGTGGGAGGAATAGTCCTTACGGAAAACGAAATACTTCAGCTTCTGGTCCTTATCCACCAGCGGGAGAGAGTTGAGCTTGTGTTCCCAGATGATGTCGTTGGCTTCCTTCAGGGAAGTGGAATCGGAAGCATAGATCAGTTTGTCAAAGGGAGTCATGAATTCGGACACCTTGGTGGAGGTGTCCATGCGGCTGACACGGTAATCGCGGCTGGTGACCACACCCATCAGCTTGCCGTCGGGAGTGCCGTCGTCGGTGATGGCCATGGTGGAGTGGCCGGTCTTTTCCTTGAGGGCCAGTACATCGGCCAGGGTGTGTTCCGGAGTCAGGTTGGAATCGCTGCGGACAAAGCCAGCTTTGTAAGCCTTGACCCGAGCCACCATAGCGGCTTCATCCTCCACGCTCTGGGAGCCATAAATGAAGGAAAGCCCGCCTTCCTTGGCCAGGGCAATGGCCATGCGGTCATCGGAGACCGATTGCATAATGGCCGACACCAGAGGGATGTTCAAAGACAGGGGGGACTCTTCCCCTTTTTTGAACTTGACCAAGGGGGTTTTCAAACTCACATTGGCCGGGACGCACTGGGTGGAAGAGTAGCCGGGAATCAGCAGATATTCCCCAAATGTATGGGAAGGTTCCTCATAATAAAATGCCATGCACAACTCTCCTTTATCTCTATATGTTTTCTACAAAAAATAACACAAAAGTTTGGCGAAGTCAACAAGAAATTTTTCAAATTACAGAACAGGGGGCTGTTTCATGCCCAGACAGCTGAAAACCACCGCAGTCGCGCCGGCCACCATGGCGGAAATGCCCAGCACCAGTCCGGTGATGGCAAAGGCTTTTTTCATATGCTCCATCCTTTCTCCCGGCGGGCCGGGCGTATCGTTTTTGGGGAACGGCCAATCCTATAATAGATGTAGTATAGTATAACACACAATGAGACAAAAAGCATCCATTCTTCTGCGGAAAAACCGAAAAGGGAAAGAAAAAGTTTTGACCGGGCCGAAAAAAACAGTTGAAAAATCCGAACCAATCCGTTATACTATTTGAGTAACACGCCGGTGTGATGGAACTGGCAGACGTACGGGACTCAAAATCCCGCGGTGGCAACACCGTGCGGGTTCGACCCCCGCCACCGGCACCATACTGGAATGGAAACATTCCACTTGAAGAGCCCAGCCAAATTGGCTGGGCTCTTTTCATAACTATTTCCAGTAGAATTGGTTGAGCTGGGCGGAAAAATATGTCTGTTTTCGCAAACAGCAAAAGTGAATGAACAGCTGATCGCAACCCCGAGAAGAACTGTTATGTTCTTCTCGGGGTTTTCTTGAATATTAACTTTAATATTATTTATGATATACTCAATATAGTTAAATTAAAAACGAAAGGAAAATTGAAATGGAAATAGATAAGATTCCACAGTGGATTCTTGCATTGGAACCGGAAGATGCGACTTTTCTTAAAAATTTTGTGCTGAAATCCGGGTCGCTCAAAGAAATTGCTCGCTTGTATGAGGTATCCTATCCCACTGTTCGTCTTCGTCTGGATAAACTGATCCAGAAAATAGAACTGAACGATAAAAAGGAGGAGGAACCCTTTTCCACTTTCATCAAAGGGCTGGCCGTGGATTCCAGAATCGATCTGGAAACGGCGAAGCTTATTATTGATAAGTACAAGCAAGAGAAAGGAGAATAGCAATGTAACATTGGATTTTTATGATTGCTGTCATAGGCCTTTTGCAATCCATGAAAAACGGGGCATTGGTTTATAACTGAGAACCTTTGACTGAATGAGCATAGATGCGCAGGACTGAAATGATGAAAGCAAGTGATATATAAGGATATTTGAATCAAAGTCAGACCGTAAACCCGAGAAGTGGTTGACCCTTTGTTTTTTAGTGCCATAAATGTTTTATCGTTGTTCCAAGATCCACAAGCTTTTTTAAAGCTTGTGGATTTTTTATGCACAGGCACAGAAAGCATTTCAGACTTTCTCAGAAAGCGCGGGAAACAGCGTTTGCAAGTTGAACCGAACGAAGAAACAGTGTATAATATAAAATTAGCGTTTTGATTATTTGGGAGCCGTGAGGCGAGGGAGCGGGAAAAATGGAGAGGGAAAAAAGGCCGGTGTGGCAGATCCTGGTATGGGACTGGGGATATTTGCTCTGTTTTGAGTTGGCACATAAAATGGCAGGGTTTTTGCTGCTTTTGCCGTTGTTTCGTGGCATGTCGGCCCGGATGCTCCGCACCTCCGAGCTGGAGACCGTCACCAAGCAGACCTTGCGGGCCATGACCGAAAGCCCTGCCGCAGCGGTGGTGAGCTTTCTTTGGCTTCTGCTGTTTTTGTGGTATTTTTATTTTGAGATGATGACCTTGACTCTGGCCTGTGAACGAGCTTGGCGGCGGGAAAGCTCTTCTTTTTTCAAACTTCTGGGAAAGGCTTTTCTCCGCTCCGTGCGGCTGTTTCGGTGGGCCAACTTGCCGTTGATCCTTGGCTTGACAGCGGCACTGCCAGTGCTGATGGCGCCGTTCACCGGCAATATGGGCATTGCAGGGCAGATCGTCACCTCCTTCCTCAGCCTGGCCCAAGAACATAGTTGGGTGTGGGGGCTGTTTGTGCTGCTGATCCTGCTGCTGGCTGCGGCGTTGTTCTGGTTCCTTTTTGGTTTTCAGGCCATGGCCGATGGAGCCAATTTCTTACAGGCGTGGGAGAGCAGCTTCAGCATTCTGAGACGGCATAAAAAACAGGCTTTGAATCAGGTGGTCCGCTATTTTCTGCGGATCGGCCTGGGAGCACTGGTACTCTATTTGGTGGCTGTGTATATTACAGCCGGAGTGGCCAACTTCCGCTATGATACCGACGAAGCCCGTTCGGTTTTTCAGCTGGACTATTTGGCCTGGAGCCGATTGGGGCGTATTGGTGTTTTTGTGCTTTTCTCCGTGGTGTTCTTTGCCCTTACCACGGTGCTGTACCATCGGTTCCGGGGAGACTGGCAGCCTCAGGGAAAGCAGAGACGGAGGCTGTCCCGGATCCTGCGTCTGGTCTCCATTGCGCTGGGGCTTGCGGCTCTGGCTATTTTCAGTGAAACCGAGCTGGGCGATCAGGTGTTTTATTGGCCGGAGACTCAGATCCAGGTGGTGGCTCACCGGGGCGGCGCACAGTTGGCGCCGGAAAACACACTGGCCGCTTTGCGGGCAGCCAAAGCCAGTGGGTCGGCCATTGCAGAGATCGACATCCGCCAGACGAGTGACGGCACTTTGATTTTGCTCCACGATACCTCGCTGCGCCGCACCACCGGTTACAATGCCCAGGCGTGGGATGTGACTTATGAAGATGTGCAGAAGCTCAATCTGGTGGAGCCCATTCCCACACTGGATGAAGCCATCAAGGTAGCGGGGAAAAAACTGGACCTGATGATCGAGCTGAAGGTCACCGGAAACGAACGGTCTTTGGTAGAGCGAACGGTGGCCCTCATCCGGAAGAATCAGGCGGAGGAGCGTTGCTCCATCGCTTCCATGGATTTGGAGACCTTGGAACGGGTGAAGGAGATCGCGCCGGAGATCAAAACAATCTATATCACTTCTCTTCTTTATGGCGATCAATATAATATCGATTATGTAGATGGATACAGCATTCAGTATACATTCCTCAATCCTTTGCTGGTGTCCCAGATCCACGCTGCTGGCAAGGAGGCCT
Organism: Intestinimonas sp. MSJ-38; assembly: GCF_018917925.1. Taxonomy (NCBI): domain Bacteria; kingdom Bacillati; phylum Bacillota; class Clostridia; order Eubacteriales; genus Intestinimonas; species Intestinimonas sp. MSJ-38. The sequence goes on from NZ_JAHLPO010000017.1 coordinate 41,995, forward strand.
ATACCTGGACGGCCAACAGCGAATGGGGCATCCGCCGGGCTATTTATTGTCAGCCCGACGGTATTGTCACCGACAATCCCTATTTGGTTCAGTATTTCCTGAAATCGGGCGATCAAAGCCTGTTGCTGGAATTCTGGACACCGGTGTTCTTTGGCTATCCCACAGCGCCTGCTGTGATGTTGGATGAAGTAAACGATTTGCTGGAATAGAAAAGAGGACAGATATGAAACAGGCCATATTTCTGGATACTTTTTTGGGTCGGGTGGGTATCGCCCAGGAGGGCGGGGCCATTACCAATGTGTTTTTGGGAGGTTCGGTGCGCCCCGATGCTTTTGTGGAAGAGAGCACCCCTCTTTTGGAGGAGGCCGCCCGGCAGCTGCAGGAGTATCTGGAGGGAAAGAGAAAGGAATTTGATTTGCCTTTGCATCCTCAGGGGACGGAGTTTCAGCGCCAGGTGTGGCAGGCGCTCAGGCAGATCCCCTATGGGACTACCATCACTTATGGCCAGTTGGCCCAGATGGTGGGCCGGCCTTCGGCCGCTCGGGCTGTTGGGCAGGCCAATGGCCGCAATCCCATTTCCATTTTCATTCCCTGCCATCGGGTGGTAGGGGCCGCAGGGGTACTGCGGGGTTATGCCGGAGGCATAGAACAAAAAAAGAAACTGCTGCATTTGGAAGGGGCGCTGCCCCAGTAGCTGGGAAAGGAGAAGGAAAGATGACAGGGGAATACACCATTGCCGTTCATGCATTGATTTATTTGAATCATATGGGCACCATGCTGTCCAGCGAAAAGATGGCCTCCAACATTTGCACCAATCCGGCTCGGGTGCGGAAGGTGCTGGCCAAGCTGAAACGGGCCGGGCTGGTGGAGACGAGGGAGGGAAGCGAAGGAGGCTATCGCTTTCAGAAGGACCCCCACCAGGTGACACTGCGTCAAGTGGCCGAGGCGGTGGAAACCACCTTTGTGGAATGCTCCTGGCATTCCGGCGGGGAAGACATCAAATGTCAGGTGGCTTCGGGAATGGCCGGAGTGATGGACGATATTTGCAGCCAGCTCAATGGGATTTGCCTGGATCGCCTGGAGCAGGTGACCATTGCTCAGATCGAAGAAAGGCTGTTCCACAATCAATAAGCCGGAGCGGTCCGCTTGACCTGGAGTAAGCTCCAGGGAGTACAATGGGAAAAAGACAAGCCGGGAGGGAAAGGCATGACCATTGGAGAAGCGGCGCAGAAATATGATTTGTCGGTGGATACGCTGCGCTATTACGAACGCATTGGTTTGATTCCGCCGGTGCCTCGCACCCAAAGTGGACTTCGGGATTATGATGAAGAGTCTTGCAGCTGGGTGGAGTTTATCAAATGCATGCGCAACGCCGGTGTAGCCGTAGAGGCCCTGATCGAGTATGTGGCGCTGTTTCGTCAGGGAGAGAGCACCAGGGAGCAGCGGAAGCAGCTTCTCATGGAACAGCGCCAGAGGCTGTGCAGCCGCATTCATGAGATGGAACAGACTTTGCAGCGGCTGGATGCCAAAATAGAAAACTATGAAAAGTGGGTCATTCCTGCTGAGCGGCGCTTATTTCCCTCCCAGGAATCGGAAAAGGATATGAAGTAAAAGGATGCGCAGCTGCGCATCCTTTTTTATTCACGCTTGAATAAAAATGTTATTAAAGAATTTCGTAAATATTGAAAATGTGCAAATGAACTTTGAAAAACTGGAGAAAATGACTCTGAAAAACAAAAGATAACATGATAGATTTGTGAAAAATGTTTAAATGAAGTTTTGCCTGCGAGGAAATGGAACCCTACAAAATTGTGCAAATTCTCTATTTTGAAAAGGTAAAGTGCGCAAAATATACAAAAACGAAAAGAGGAACGGAGACGAAAAACAGGAATTTATTGTTTCTTAATTTTTGACAGCAATCAAGCAGAAGGCTATAATAAAAGCCAGTCAATGGAAGACAAAATCCGGAGACGAACCCCAAGCTGTCACCTGTGTTTTGCGGGTGAAACGATGAAAATGAGGTGAAAGGTATTATGAAGAAGAAAAGAATACTCAGCTTCCTGCTGGCCACAGTGATGGCCTCTGGCCTGTTGGCTGGCTGCTCCAGTGACGAGGGCAAAAAGGGCAGCGGTAAAGAAGAAGGCGGCAAGAAAGACAGCATTGTCATTGCCACCATGGGCGAGACTCCCTCTTTGTCTCCCACGGAGCACAATGCGGTGGCTGGCTCTTATATGAATCTGCTCACCTACAACACCCTGTTCAAAACCAGTATGACCTTGGAACCGGTTCCCGATCTGGTGGATTCCTATGAAAATGTGGACGAGAGCACCTGGCACTTCAAGATCAAGGAAGGCGTCAAATTCCACAACGGCGATACCATGACCATTGACGATGTGGTAGCTTCCCTCCAGTGGGCTCAGGGTTTTGCCGAAGTCAGTCTGTACAATAAGAACTTCGTCTCCATCTCCAAGGTGGACGATCAGACTCTTGAAATCAAGACCGACGGCCCCGATGCCATGGTTCTGAGCAACCTGAGCCATCATGGCAACGCCATCGTTCCCAAGAAGCTGATCGACGAAGGCCATGACTTTAATGCAGATCCCATCGGCACCGGCCCCTATAAGCTTGTCAAGTGGAACCGGGGCGACAGCCTGGAGTTCGAAGCTTTTGAAGATTACTTTGAAGGCGCTCCTTCCATTAAGAACATGACCTGGAAGATCATCCCCGAAGGCTCTTCCCGCACCATCGCTCTGGAAGCCGGCGAAATCGACTTCATCATTGAAGTGGAAGCCATGGATGCCGATCGTTTGAAGGGCAATGATGATCTGACAGTTATCGATTACAACGCCACCAACCTGACTTGGCTGATGTTGAACAACGAGACCCCCGGCCTGGATAACCAGGATGTGCGTCACGCCATCAACACCGCCATCGACAAAGAAAGCGTTGTTACCGTGGCCTACAATGGTATGGCTACTCCGGCTCTCTCCCAGATGCCCATGAACTTTGAGGGCGCTACCGAAGAGAACGCCGATACCTATGATGCAGAGAAGGCTAAGGAATGGCTGGAGAAGTCCGGTGTGGATCCCGCCTCCATCAAGTTCTCCATCATCTGCTCTGACGACACCAAGAAGCGGGCCGGTGAAGTGATTCAGGCCAACCTGAAGGAAATCGGCATCAACTGCGAAATCGAGAGCATGGACCTGGCCACTTATCTGTCGGCCACAGCCGAAGGCAATTACACAGCGGCTATCGGCGGTTATTCTTCTGACAGCCTGCTGGGCTATGTGGTAGGTGTGTATCATAGCTCCTCCATCAATGCTTCCAACAAGACCCGTCTGAACAATCCGGAAGTGGATGCTCTCATCGACAAGGCGAAGGTTACCGTGGATGCGGCTGAGAGAAAGCCCATCATGGAAGAACTGTCCGCTCTGCTCAATGAGATCTGCTCTCAGGCCCCCATCTATCAGCCCATCTCCATGAGAGCTTTTGATGCTCGCCTGCAGGGTGTGGAAATCACCGACGGCGGCACAATCTTCTGGCAGAATGTTTCTTGGGGCGAATAAACCTTTGAATTGAGAAGCAATTCCAATCAACAACGAAAAAGCCGGGGCGAAAACCCCGGCTTTTTTCTGAGCAGAACAGTTTTCAGATTTCATTGACATTTTCTTGACAAATCACCATGCCTGGGGTAGGATGGTAGCGAGAGGGGCGGAACCATGCAGGAAGAAGAAAAAAAGTCATTGGATCTGTCTGAATATGGGAGGACAGATCTGATTTTCGATTTTGTCTCCACCTATTATGAAAGGACCAATATTTCCCGGGATTATGGTACGGGGGAGAGCTACTCCATGACAGAGGTGCATATGCTCACCCGCATTGCCGATCATCCGGGAATCACGGTCACCGAGTTGTCCCAGCGGGGAAACCGGACAAAAAGCGCCATTTCCCAGGTGGTCAAGCGCTTGGAAGAAAAAGGCTTGGTGGAAAAACGCAAAGCGGCGGACAATGGAAGCCGCACATTGCTGTATGCCACTCCCAGAGGCCAGCAGCTCAGCGATTGCCACAAAACTTATGATGTGGAACACGGCGCGGCCTTTGACGCTATGCTGGCGGCGGAAAAGGGAGAACAAGCTGTGGAACAGTTTTATGAAGTGCTGGCTTGTATGTATGGTTATCTGCGGAAGAAGCGGGAAAACAGCATGCGGGAAAAATGCGGCCGGGAATCTTCTTTGGAAGAGGAGTCTGGCCGGGAAGAATAAGAAGCAGGCACAAAGCGGCGCCGGAAGACCGGCGCCGCTTTTTTTCACAATGCTCATTTAGTCTTTTAGAAGAGAAAAGATGTGGGAAAAGCAGAAGAAGGATCGTTTCGGAACGGGGGAGAAAGACTTATTTCTGGCGGAAGGTGGCGCATTCGGTCTGCTGCTGGCCCGGGCCGCTGCGTACGGTGACCTGAGCGGCGGTGCAGCTGCCGCCTGTATTATAGGTGCAGTTCTGAGCCGCACAGGAAATCTGACAGTTGGGGTGGGGTGTGCCCTGGGAAGGGCCGTTTTGCATGGCGCTGCTTTTGGGCTGGAAAGAAGCGCAGCAGGTGTCGGCACACTGGCTGGCCTGGGTGCCGCTTACTTCGATGCCCTGGAGGCAGCAGCAGCCCTGGGCATTGTTGGCGCAGGAACTGACGCCGCATTGCAGATTTGTCATATCAATCGTCTTCCTTTCTGCGGCCGGGCTTGCCGCTGACCGGCGTTTCGGACCGCAGTGATAGTTTTTCCGAAAAAAGAAGAACCTATTCATAAATTTATCTGTTTTCAGTTGACGGGCTTTTTACGGCATGGTACACTTCGGTCTGTTTGAATATCAAATAAAACAATCGACAAGGACAACGAAAGGGGCGGAAAGATGGCGGGATATTTGGAAAATTTCAATGAGTTTTTGGTGGGGCTTTTCAATGAAATTTTGAAAATTGAAGAAAATGCCTTGTGCTCTGGAGAGGCCCAGGAGATCTCTGTGAGGGATATGCATATTATCGAGGCCATCTGCGCCGGTAAAATATGCGGGAGAGGTGGACAACAGCCGTGGCCCAAAGGTTGGGTGTGACCACTGGAACATTGACAGTGGCCATCAACAGCCTGGAGAAAAAGGGATATGTGGAGCGTCAGCAGGACCCCACCGATCGGCGGATGGTTTTGCTCTCTTTGACGGACAAAGCTCTGCGGGCTCAGCAGATCCATGAAAATTTCCACCGGGATTTGGTGGAAAAAATTGCCGGCGTCCTGTCTCCGGAGGAGATGGCCGTTTTGATGCGGGCTTTGGGAGCGGTACAGGACTATCTGCGTTCGTATCAATAAACAGGCTTTGACTTGTGGAAAAGAGAGGGGAATTTTTATGTCTGTACGCATTTTCACCGATAGCACCAGCGATTTATCCCAGCAGCAGGCCCGGCAGTTGGGAGTGGAAGTCATTCCGCTCACCGTCCGCTTTGGGGAGGAAGAGTTTGTGGACGGCGTCACCATGACCCCGGCGGAGTTTTATAACAAGCTGGAAGAAAGCCAGCAGCTGCCCCAGACGGCTCAGATCAACCCGGATGTGTTCGAAAAGGTTTTCGGTGCGGCCCGGGAGCAGGGAGATACCCTGGTGGGGATTTTCCTTTCTTCCGACCTGAGCGGAACTTTCCAGTCGGCCCGGGTGGCCCAGCAGATGCTGGGAGAAGAGGGGATCGTTCTGGTGGACAGCCGCACGGTTACCTTTGGTCTGGGGCTGCTGGTGCGGGAAGCCGCGGCCATGCGGGATGAGGGGAAAAGCGCCCAGGAGATCGGAGCAGCGCTGGAGGAGCTGCGCCACAAGGTGCGTCTGTATGCCGCTGTGGATACATTGAAGTATCTCCGCTTGGGAGGCAGACTTTCCGGCGCAGCCGCGGCTCTGGGCGGACTGCTCAATATCAAGCCGCTGATCTCTGTGCAGGAGGGAAAAGTGGAGTCTGTGGCAAAGGTACGGGGGCTGGGACCGGCTCTGGACTGGATCGTTTCCCGGATAGAAGCAGAAGGACTGGACCCGGAGCACATGGTGATGTTTGGCCACACCGCCGCACCGGAACTGTGTGGAAAGTTTGCCCAGAAGGTGCTGGAAAAATTGCCGGTGGCCCAGTATGATTGGGCAGAGATCGGCAGCACTGTGGGCACCCATGCAGGGCCGGGAGCCGTAGGTGCTGCTTTCATCAAAAAGGGATAGAAAAAGAACGAAAAGATCGGGAGAAGAATATGGATTTGAATGCCTCTTTGAAGGTCAAAACCATGAAAAAAGGGCAGATCCGGAAGGTGTATCGGGGATGGCTGCGATGGGATTTTCCACCGGCTGAGCGGCGGCCTCTTCGTCGGGTGCTGAAATTTGTCTCTCAGGGAAAATACGAATGTTTGGGGCTTTGGCGGGGAGAAGAGCAGGTGGGGTATGCCTTCCTGGCTTTGGATGGCCGGGGCGGTGCGTTGCTGGATTATTATGCCATGGATCCCACCTGTCGGGGAAAAGGTTATGGCAGCGCCTTTTTTCCGCTGATCGCCCGCCGGTATCCCGCCGGAATACTGGCGGAAGTGGAAAGCCCGGAAAAAGCCTCTTGCCAAGAAGAGGAACTTCTGCGCCGCCGTCGGGTGGAATTTTACCAGCGGCTGGGGATGGAGGATACCGGCCTTCGCTGTCTGCTTTATGGGATTTCCTATGAAATCCTGTGGCAGCCGGGGCGTTGGAGGCCGGAGGAGCTTCTCCGCCATTTGGATGGATTTTACCGGCAGCTGATGACGCCGCTGATGTACCGGGAAAATCTGCGGTATGAGACACCGGAAAACGGTGATTTGCTTTACATTTTTCCTTTGGGGGAGTATCATGGGAGGCAGCGGGGCCGAGGCCCTTTTGTGAAAAAGAAAAAGGAGTGGAGAAATATGGCCAGAGGCATTGTAGGGGCGGAGGATTGCGCCGCTCTGCTGGAAAAATTGGTGACCACCAACACCTGCCAGCCGGAGGGAAACGAGGAAAAGTTGGGGCAGATGATCGCCGATCTGTTTCCCGATACGGTAGAAAAGCGGTGGATCGATCATGGCCATGGCCGGGCCAGCCTGGCGCTGCATATTCCCGGTGAAAGTCCGGAAGGTGGCCTTGCCTTTATGGGGCATATGGATACGGTGTCCTGCGGCGATCCTGCTCTGTGGAAATGCGATCCTCTCAGCGCCCAGCGGGAAGGGGATATGATCTATGGCCGGGGCACCGCCGATATGAAGGGCGGACTGGTGTCCATGATTGAGGCCGCATTGGCTCTGCTGAAGAAAGGGCAGCCTCTCAAGCGGGATCTGTGGCTGTGTTTTACCGCAGACGAGGAAGCCCATGGTACAGGGGCCCTGGCTTTTTCCGAGAACGGCTGGCTGAAGGATGTCAGTGCGCTGGTGGTGGCCGAGCCTTCGGCAGAAAATATCGGTCTGTGTGAAAAAGGCGCTTTGTGGCTGCGGTTTTCTGCTGTAGGTGCTTTGGCCCACGGTTCCCGTCCGGAGATCGGTATCAATGGCGTGGAAAAGCTGATGGAGCTGGAACGCCGGTTCCGTGCCATGGTGCCGGTGGATGAAGCACATCCCAGCTTGAACCATACCACCATGGCGGTCACTCGGCTGGAAGGGGGCATCATGACCAATGTGATCCCGGCCAATGCAGTAATGGAGCTGGACATCCGTACACTGCCCAGCCTGTCTCACGATGCCCTTCTGGAAAAAGCCCAGGGACTGTGCCAGGAAATGATGGAGGCCTGCCCTGGTCTGCGCCTGGAGATGGAAGTGCTCAACAACCGCCCGGCTGTGGAAGTGGCCGAAGAGCATCAGTTTGTGAGTCTGGTGAAAGACTGCTGCAAGGAAGCCGGAATCGAGCCGGTGTGCAAGGGTCTGTATTTTTACACCGACGCTTCCCAGGTAGTGCCTGCTTTGGGCTGTCCCTTCGTGATCTTTGGGCCGGGAGAAGATACCATGGCTCATCAAATCGATGAACGCATTGACATTCATTCTATGGCCCGGGTGGGCGATGCCTATTATGCTGCAATGGAGAAGATTTGCCTGTAATGGGCCGATAAGAAAGAAAAAAGACGGACGAAGAAAATTCTTCGTCCGTCTTTTGTTATTTGCTGCATCCGCTGGGGAAACAGCATAGGAAAATGCCCTTTTTTCGATTTTCAGAAGGGGTATTTAGGCGGCGGGAACTTCTGCGGTGAGAAGTTCGGGGATCTGGCCGCCCAGCATCTCCGTCAGGTCATACACAGTGGAACCGGCCGCAGGCTCGGTGAGCAGAGTGCCGGTGAGTTCACTGTAATCCATGGACAGGTCCATCTTCATTTCCAGAGGCTCGCCGGTAAAGGCATCGCCGGACAGAGAGAAGGACAGTGTGGAATTCTTGGCGTTTTCCGCCATCTTCATGGAAATTTCCATGCCTTCTGCGGCAGCGGTCAGATCCATTGTCATGGCAGAGATCTTGCCGTTGGTCTCAGTGAGGGTCATCTTGAGGCCCACACTCTGGCCATTCTGGGAGAAATCAAAGTTGGAAGTGTACACATTGCCATTCTTGGTGAAGGCCTTGTCGCCCAGGATGCTTTCGCAGGTGCTCAGCATGGTGACCACCTGAGTGTAGGCGTCGGGGGCATCCTTGACCATGTTGGCCGCCATCATCAGAGCGTCCACAATGGACATCTCCTGGCTCTGAGTCATCAGAGTGGCAAAGTCCACATCTGTGCCCAGGATCTGCTGACAGATCTCATTGAGAGACAGGGAATACCAGGCGTCGGCCTGGAAAGAGGGCTCCAGCTGAGCCAGAACGGGCATGTTCAGATAGATCATGCCGGTCTTCATGTTGATGATGTAGTTGATTTCCACATTCTTCAGAGCAGCCATGAGCTGGACAGCCTGCTGGTATTCTTCCGCTGTCATGGAGGATTCGTCCAGCAGCTTGGTCAGATCCAGGGACAGATTGGCCTTCATGTTGGCCGCATCTTCATTCATGCCGCCGGTGACGGTACCGGTGATGGAAATAGGATAGGTGGTGCCGGTGTCTGTGACAGACAGCTCCATGTTCAGCTTGCCGGAGAAAGACATCTCCTTGGGCATTGCTTCCTGCATTTCCTTGGAAGCACGCTCCATCAGCTGGAACTTATCCTGGTAAGCGGCCTTGAGAGCATCCACATCGATGACATTGACCGTCTTGGTTTCCTGATCCCAGCCTACCATGCAGCCCAGAGCCTGAGCGGCAAAGCGAACGGGAACCATGGTGCGGTCGGTGTTGGGGTCGATGTAAGGAGCGGCGTCGGTGGCCACTGTCTGGGTCTCACCGTTTTCCGTGACGGTCACCTGGGTTGTGCCCAGAACAAAAGAAACCTGGGTATCGTCCCGCCGAGCGGTGACAGTGTGGGTGGCGCCGTCAAAGGCCACCTTGGCGCCCAGGGCTTCGAACACGGTCCGATAAGGCACATAGGTCCGGTCATCCTTCAGTTGAGGAGTGGCATCGGTAAAGGTGAGAGCTTTGCCGTCTACCAGCACAGTGACCTGTACATCGGAAGCGGCGGGGGCGGCCACAGCAGCGATGGAAAAGACCATAACCAAAGCCATGACCAAAGCCAAAGACTTTTTCAGCATACGATTCATATCATTTCCTCCTTTTTGATGAAAATGAGCCTTTCCCTATGGGCACAGTATAATACAATAAAGGAAAAACCGCAAGGGATTTGGAGGGGAGAGGGAGTTTTCTTTTTGGCCGGAGCGTGGTATAATCGAAGGGTGAAAAAGAGAGAAAAATGGAAAAAGCAAGAAAATATTCCAAAAAGGAAACAAAATGCCCATTTTCTCCGTCTAATAAATTTGGAGTCAAAAAAGAAAGATAGGAAGAAGCATATGGATTACACAGAAGTTTCCATTGAGACCACTCGCCCCGGGGCCGAAGAGCTGACGGCCGTGCTGGAGGATGTGGCGCAGGGATTTGTCATCGACGATCCCCAGGATGTGCAGGATCTGCTGGATGCCCCTTCTCCCCGTTGGGATTATATCGACGAGCGGCTGGTGGCCCGGAAGAGCGATCAGACAGGGGTCACGCTGCGCTTCTATCTGGAGGACAGCGAAGACGGGCAGCTTTCTTTAGCCGAGGCCCGTCAGCGGGTGGAGCAGCTGAAAAGCCAGGGAGAAGAAGCCTTGGGCAGCCTTTCCATGACTGTGCGTCCTGTGCGCAGCGAAGATTGGGAAAACAACTGGAAACAATATTATAAGCCCTTTGTGGTAGGGCCTCGGCTGCTGGTGCGGCCCTCCTGGGAGGAAGCCCAGCCGGAAGAAGGGCAGAAGGTGCTGGTGATGGACCCGGCCAGCAGCTTTGGCACTGGAAGCCATGCCACTACCCGCCTGTGCCTGGAAGAGCTGGAGGGAATGGATCTGGAAGGGCGGATGCTGCTGGATGCCGGTTGCGGCAGCGGTATTCTGGCCATTGCCGCGCTGTTGCTGGGGGCCCGGGAGGGGCTGGTCTGTGATGTGGAAGAAAATGCCATTCGCACCACCTTGGAGAACATGGAGAAAAACGGCTTGGAGAAAGAGCGCTGCACTTTGCTGCAAGGGGATTTTCTTCAGGATGAGGCCATGTACCGGCAGCTGGCGGAGCACCGCTATGGGATCATCACGGCCAACATCGTATCCGATGTGCTCATCGCCATGGCGCCCCACCTGTGCCGCTGGCTGGAGGAAGAGGGCGACCTTCTGCTTTCCGGCATCATTGATGAGCGGGGAGACGAAGTGCTGGAGGCTTACGAAAAAAAGGGAATGTTGGTAAAAAACCGCAAAAGCCGGGAGGGCTGGACGATACTCCACCTGGGGAAAAAGGTGTGAACAAGGTGAAAATTTTTCCTTCTTTCAGTGAGGGAAAAGCTTTGTCACTGGACAAGTTGGAAAGTTTTTGATAAAATAATAGATACTGCTTCTAACAAAGATAAGAGAAGAGGAGGGCCGCCGTGCGTTTTTTTATCAACCGTCAGGATATCAGCGGTGACACGGTGCAGCTTTCTTCCGAGGACAGCGCCCATATCAGCCGTGTGCTTCGCCGTCGGGAAGGGGACAGTCTGTCCCTCTGCGATGGAGAGGGCATGGATTATGAGGCCTGTATTCTGGAAGCGTCTCCCCAGGGAGTGAAGGCCCGCATCACAGACCGCTTTCCCAACCGCACAGAGCCTCGTGTTCAGGTGACGCTGTATGCCGGTTTGTCCAAGGGAGAACGGTTTGATCTGCTGATCCAAAAGGCCGTGGAGCTGGGGGTCTTTCGCATCGTGCCGGTGCTGTCCCGCTATTGCGTGGTCAAGCTGCCGGAAAAGGAGCGGGAGAAAAAACTGGCCCGGATGAATAAAATTGCCCTGGAAGCCAGCAAGCAGTCCCTGCGGGGCCGTGTGGTGCAGGTAGGGCCGGTGATGGATTTTGCCCAGGCGGTGGAGGAGATGGCCCAAAGCCCCTGTCCATTGCTTTTGTACGAAAAGGAGAATAAGCGATCCCTGTCCCGGCTGCTGGAGGACAATAAGCAGCTTTCCGCCTTCGCCGTGCTCACCGGTCCCGAGGGCGGCTTCGGCCAGGAGGAAGCGGCCTTGGCCATGGAAAAAGGGCTTTCTTCTGTGTCCGTCGGGCCTCGGATCCTTCGGTGTGAGACGGCGCCTTTGGCCGCTTTGTGCGCCATCATGTACCAAACGGGAAATTTCGATATCGGAGAGTGAGATCTTGAAAAAGACAGAGAATAAGACGCGGCGTACGGCCGCCCAGGAGAGCGATTATGTGACCAACCGGGTGCTGACGGTTTTTGCCGGAGGTATCCTGCTTTTGATCTTTGCTACCTATCTGAAAAATGGTTTGAGCTATGCCTCTTCCTTTACCACCGCGCTGGGGGTGGCCCAGGGCAGCATCTGGGCGGGATTGGTTCTGGCCCTGGCCGGTCTGGTCCTCACAGGACGGCAGCTGGCCAAAGGCGCCTATAAAAGCACCACCCTGTTCAACGGCAACGGCCTTTTGATGCTGGGTTTGCTTTTGTCCCTGTGCGGTTATCTGATGGTGGATTTCGGGCCGCAGCAGGCTTTGCGGGCTCTCTATGTCATCATTCCTGTTTGGGCAATCCTTTATTTGATCTATAGTGTATATCCCCGGGAGTTCTTTACCATTGCCACAGCCATGACCCTTCAGGCCGCTTTCCTGTGGCTGGTGGCCAAGAGTGCTGTCAGCAACAGCTTTTCCAGCACCACCGGTGTTTTCCTGGCGCTGGGACTGGTGGTATGCGCCGCGCTGGAAGGACTTTACCTTGCGACCCGGTCCAATCAGGGCCGGCTGAAATGGGGCAAGGTGTCTATCACCGTCTTTAACCATGACACCAAGCATGCCCTTGTGGCCACTGTGGCCGTGGTGGGGGCTGTGCTGCTTCTGGCGGCCTTTTTCCTGGGTGGCAGTGTGGGCTACTATGCCATGTATGCCGTGGCCGCTGTACTGTTTCTGATGGCAGTTTATTACACGGCGCGGATGATGTAATCTCCGCGCCAATCTCCCAAAAATGACCAGAAAAAACTTTTTTGAAAAAATTTCGAAAAAGGGGTTGACTTTTCGGGGAGATGGCCATATAATATATCTTGCTCGCCACGCTTCACAGCTTTACAGCGAACGGCAGCGAGTGAAGAAATGGCGGCATAGCTCAGCTGGCTAGAGCATTCGGTTCATACCCGAACGGTCGTAGGTTCAAGTCCCACTGCCGCTACCATTTTCGGCCCGTTGGTCAAGAGGTTAAGACACCGCCCTTTCACGGCGGTAACGCGAGTTCGATTCTCGCACGGGTCACCATCCATGGAGGCATAGCTCAGCTGGTTAGAGCGTTCGCCTCACACGCGAGAGGTCGTTGGTTCGAGCCCAACTGTCTCCACCATGGAAAAAACACCGCATCCTTTGGATGCGGTGTTTTTTTATTTTTTTTTATATCCGCAGGTCTTCCCTGGTCAGGTGCCCGGTGAGAAAAAGGAGAAAAATATAAAAAAGTCCGGTGAACAGAATGGCCGGAATAAAAGAGGCGGGAATCAGCAGGCGTATGGTGAAGCAGGAGCAGGCCATGCAGAGGGCCGGGCCCAGAATCCATTTTTTCCACTGGAGAGAAAACCCGGCGGTGTCCTGCAGACAGTGGATACTCAAAGTGCCGTTGAAGATCTCGCTGAAAAACAAACACAGCAGATAGCCATAGATTCCGGTGGAGGGGAGCAAAAGGGCCAGCAGACCCAGGGAAAGCAGTGCCTCGGCGATGTTGATCCGGGCCAGGTGGCTTTGTTTGTCCATGGCCTTGAGCATGGCGTCCACAATGTCGTCCAGATACATGATCATTACAATAGGGCTGAGGATGCGGAGAAAGTGGGCCACCTGAGGGTCCTGGTAAATGGCCAGACTGATGTCCTGGGCATAAAACAGCAGGATACCGCAGACGCCGATGGAAAAAAGCAAGGACAGGCGGAAGATCCGGGTGACGATATAGCGGATATGGCCCCGGCGGCCCTGAATGTGCTCTTCGGCCAGTTCCGGAATGAGCAGGGCGCTGAAGGAAGCCAAAAGGGCAGAGGGGAACTGGAGAATGGGCATGGCCATGCCTCGGATCAGTCCATACTGGGCCAGTGCTGTTTGGCAGGACAGACCGTAGCGCTCCAGCCCCAGGGGCACCATCACCTGTTTGGCGGTGTTGATGGCCGAGCGTACCAGGGAGCTGAGGCCCACCGGCAGACAGATAGAAAGAATCTGATGCAGAGTAGGGCCGTTGGCTGGAGCAGAACCGATGAGATGGCGTCTGTCCAGACGATAGAGTATAAGAAGGCAAAAAAAGGAGCAAACTTCCGATAAAGCTCCGCCGATGACCAGGGCCAGGCAGGCCGGTTCCAACCCCTGGGGCGCTATCCAGGTGAAAAGGGCCACAGTGATGCCCATGTGGCTCAGCTGCTCCAGTACCTGGGCCGCGGCGCCTTTGGCCACCCGGCGCACAGCGGTGAAATACCCGCTGTAAGCGGCGGCCCCGGCCATAAAGGGAAGGCTCAAGGCCAAAAGACGCAGAGGCAGGGGAGAGATCTTCCCGTGGAACCAGGCGTTGGTGATAGGCTCTGCGCCCAAAAAGAGCAGACAGGCGGCCAGTAGGCTCCCTACGAGGCTGTAAAGAAAACAGCGGAATACGGCCCGGCGGGCTCCCTGGGCGGAGGAGCGGGTCAGCTGCTCGGTGACCAGGCGAGTGGTGGCCAGACTCACCCCGGCCAGCGACAGGGTGACACCGAAGGAATAGATGGACAGCAGGAGCTGATAGATGCCCATCCCTTCCGCACCGATCTTGTTGGAGATGTATACCGAAAATCCCATGCCCAGAGTGCGCAGGAACAGGGATGTGGCGGTGAGAATCAAGGTGTTGAGCAAAAATTTTCGAGCCTTTTTCATGGGGGATGACCCCCTCCTTCCCCGTGGTCTGTCTATGACAGTCTATGCGGTGGGGAAAAGAGGTAGAAGAATGTTGACAAAAGTATACTTATAAAGTATACTTTTGGATAGACCGATTCCAAGAGAAAAACAGGAGGATGGTATTATGGATCTGAAAGCATTCAATCAGCTGAGCTGCGGGCTTTATCTTATCAGCAGCGCCCACGAAGGAAAAGAAAGCGGCTGCATCGTCAACACCGTGCAGCAGGTAACGGCAGAGCCTCCTCAGTTGGCGGTGACTATCAACAAAAACAGCTATACCGGAGAATTGATTGCCCAGTCGGGGGTGTTTGAAGCCGCCGTGCTCAGCAAGAAGGTGGAGCTGGAGCAGATCGGCCGCTTCGGTTTTCAGTCTGGCCGGGATGTGCAGAAGTTTGAAGGGCTCTCTTGCCTGCGGGACAAAGCAGGGGTGCCCTATGTGAAAGAGGGCATGACGGCCCGCTTCCTCTGCCGGGTCACAGGGCAGATGGATGTGGGAACCCACCGGATCTTTGTGGGCCAGGTGGAGCAGGCCGAGTGCCTGGAAGGGGAGAGCATGACCTATGCCTATTACCATCAGGTAAAGAAGGGCGGCACTCCCAAAGAGGCTCCTTCCTATCAGGGAGAAGAAAAAGAGCAGCCGGCACAAAACGGCTGGCGGTGCAAAATCTGCGGTTATGTGTTTGAAGGCGAAACCCTCCCTTCGGATTTTGTTTGCCCCATCTGCAAGAAGGGACCGGAGTACATGGAGCCTCTGGCCTGATAACGGCCCTTTTTCGCCCTTTTCCAGGCCTGGACAGTTTTCCCGGGCTGTGGTAGACTGGAAGCAAATAAGCCCCCTCAGGGGGCGGGAAAGGGTGAATAGGGATGAATCAGCAGCGTCTGGCAAGAGTACGGCAGGCCATGGCGGAGCAAGGCCTGGAGCAGATCTTGGTCACGGCTCCCGCTTCGGTGTATTATCTCACCGGTCTGTGGGTTTCCCCCATGGAGCGGATGTGGGTGCTGTATATTACGGAGAAAGACTGCGTGCTCTATGCCAATGAACTCTTTGGCGTGGAAGAGCAGGAGGGAGCGGAGTTGGTACTGCACAGTGACAGCGACCAGCCCACCGCAGCCCTGGCCCAGCGGGTGCTTCCCGGCAAGCTGGGGGTGGATAAGTTCTGGCCCAGCCGCTTTTTGATCGATCTGTTGGAAGCGCGGAGAGATGTGGTGCCCGTCCACGGCTCTGCACCGGTGGATCTGGTGCGGATGTACAAGGACAAGGAAGAGCAGCAGGCCATGATCCATGCTTCCCAGGTGAACGACCGGGTGATGGAGCAGGCCATTGCCGCTTTGCGGGAAGGAGTCACCGAGCAGGAGATCGCCTCTTTGGTGGAAAATCTGTACCAGAAAGAAGGAGGCAACCGGGGCGAAGGGGTCATTGTCAGCTTTGGCGCCAACGGAGCCGATCCCCATCACAGCCCGGATCAGACGGTGCTGCGTCAGGGGGATTCGGTGGTACTGGATCTGTTCATGCCCATTCGCCGCTACTGGTGCGACATGACTCGGACGGTGTTTTTCGGTCAGGCCGATGAGGAGCAGAAACGGGTCTATGAGGTGGTCCGTCAGGCCAATCTGGCGGCAGAGCAGGTGCTTCGTCCCGGCGTTCCCCTGTGCCAGGTGGATCAGGCGGCCCGCAAGATCATCGAAGAGGCGGGCTATGGTCCCTTCTTCACCCATCGCCTGGGCCATGGATGCGGCCTGGAATGCCATGAACCACCGGATAACAGCAGCGTAAGCCAGGCCATTGCCCAGCCGGGAATGGTCTTTTCGGTGGAGCCGGGGATCTATCTGCCCGGCCGTTTCGGTGTTCGCATCGAAGATCTGGTACTGGTGACCGAAGATGGCTGCCAGGTCCTCAATGCGCTGTCCAAAGATCTGCGGATTGTTTAACTTTCATGGAATGCAAAAAGAGAGCCCCGTTTTCGGGGCTCTCTTGAGCGTGTCGAAAAAGTGGCTTAGGCCACTTTTTCGAGTTTTTGCAAGGGGCTGGCGGCGAGCCGCCGCTCCCATTCTTTTCTTTACCCAGGTAGGGCGTATGAGGTAGGGCAAAAAATATTTGCCTACGGAGGTACCCAGCCCCTTGAGAAGTGCAAAAAGCCACGCACAGGTCGCGGCTTTTTGCGGATTTATAGGGGTAGGGCGGACGACCCTTTTCGTTATATAGGTTTTTCGACAGTCTGAAGAGAGCCTCGTTTTCGGGGCTCTCTTTTTGTTCGTATGTATGGAATATAGGAGGATCAATAATTTTCGCAGTTGAGATTGAAGAAGCTCTGGGGATGGGCGCAGGTGGGGCAGGCAGCAGGGGCCGAAGGACCGGTGACAATATGGCCACAGTTGCGGCATTCCCACACCTTGATTTGGCTCTTCTGGAAGACTTGGGCAGTCTCCACATTGTGCAGCAGAGCACGATAGCGCTCTTCGTGGTGCTATGCTTATTTTGTACCAATCAAAGAATAAGGGCAGCTGCTTTGTACGCTCTCCGAAGGCAGAGAAAAGATGAGAGGAATACCCGATAGTTAGTTGACACTAATCATCGGCGGTGCTATACTTTGGAGCAGAAATGGGGAGTAATGATTTTCTAAGAAAATCATCCGAAAACGCTAAATTAAGCAAGAATAACTTTGGGAGGGCTGCCGCAGAAATGCGGCTTTTCCAAAACACGATAGTTAGCTACATCTAACCGAAAGATGTGTGCGTATAGGTTAGATACATCTAACGACTGGGGAATGACAGAGATGCAGGAACACAAGAATTTCTGGGACAAAAATGCCGGTCGTTACGACCGCTTTATGCGAAAGGATCGGGCGGCGTATGACGAGATGTATGTGTTGCTCCGGCCGGTCGTGAAAGCAAAGACGGTGCTGGAGCTTGCTACCGGCACAGGATTGATCGCAAAGCACATCGTAAACGCGGCGGCGCACATCGAGGCGACGGACGCCTCCCCGGAGATGATCACCGAGGCGAAGCGGGATAACCGCTCAGCAAAGCTACACTTCTCCGTGCAGGATATGTTCCGCCTGCCCTATGCGAACCAGTCCTTTGATGTTGTGATCGTGTCCAACGCGCTGCACATCGTGCCGCAGCCGGAAAAAGCCCTGCAAGAGATAAAACGGGTACTGAAAGACGACGGCACGCTCATCGCGCCCACCTTCACCCACGCGGGGAACTCGTTTTCCGGCAAGGTCAAAGCCTTTTTCATGAAGCTGGCAGGCTTCCCTCTCCGCAGCAAGTGGACGAGCGCGGAATACCTGCGCTTTCTAAGTCAGAATGGCTGGACGGTGCGGAAAAGCGCTGTTCTGAAGGCGTCCTTCCCGCTGACCTATGCGGAATGTGTGAAGTCGGAGGTGTGATAAGATGTCATTTTTTTGAGAACACCAGAAAGCCTGTGGGGGTTGGCGGGAAAATCATGGTCGCCATGATGAATCTGGGGCACAATCCTGTGGCACGGTGGGGACTTCGCTTTTTGGAGCTTACTCTGGACGCCAAGGTGCTGGACTGCGGCTGCGGCGGAGGGGTGAACATCAAGAGACTTCTGAAAAAATGCCCGGAGGGTATTGTCAAGGGCATTGACTATTCCTCCGTCAGTGTGGAGAAATCCAAAAAGGTCAACGAGGCCGCCATAGCGGAGGGACGCTGCACCGTTCTGCAAGGCAGCGTGGCGGATATGATCTTCGCAGACAACTGGTTCGATGCGGTGACGGCCTTTGAAACCGTCTATTTCTGGCCTGATCTGCCGCAGTGCTTCCGGGAGGTTTACCGGGTGCTGAAGTCCGGCGGGACCTTTCTCATCTGCAACGAAAGCAACGGTGACACGGACAAGGACGAAAAGTGGACAGAGATTATCGGCGGTATGACCATCTACAAAGATATTGAATTAAAGGCGTATCTGGAGCAGGCGGGCTTTCACGATGTGCAGATACACAAAAAGAAAAGTTGGCTCTGCATTACGGCGCGGAAATGAGGAGGGCTAAAGCATGAGCATTTTTGCATCCATCCTGCGCACGGCATATAAGCTCTCCGGCGCGAAAAAGGCGTTCGCCTTGCCAGAGGATGCACTGCGAAAGGAAATTGAAAAGCAGAACCGGCATCGTGGCGTTTTTACGCCCACCGACCGCAAGGCATATTATGAAACGATCGCGGTAAACGGCTTTCCCAGCCTGATCGTGCGAGAGCATCCGAAGCCGTCCGAGCGCGCGATCCTCTATTTCTTTGGCGGCGGCATGGTGATCGGCCCCGATAAGGGCGACCTGCCTGTGATGCGCAAGCTCTGCCGCGAGACCGGCTGTGATGTGTGGTTTCCGTTTTACCCGCTCTGCATGGAACACTGCATTACTGAAACATACGCAATGGTGTACGAATGTTATCGAAAAATGATTACACTATACGGCGGCGGAAATGTCAGTACTTGCGGCTTTTCCTCCGGCGGTGCGCTGGCTTTGGGGATCGCGGTGCACAACAACGCGCAGCCCGAGCCGCTGCCGCAGCCGAGACACATCGTCGTTGTATCCCCCGGTGAAGTGCCGTGGAACGATGCGGAAAAGGCGCGGATGCAGGCGCTCAATAAACGGGACATTTCCATCGACTATGCCTTTATGGTGACAGTGGAAAAAATCATGCGGCATGGCTGCGAGAATGTGCCGGACTATATGCTCTCCGGCTCCCGAGGAGATTTTACCGGCGTAGGCGATATTCACTTCTTCTATTCTGCCGACGAGGTGCTCTACGGTGCTTTGCCGGACTTTGAGGAAGCCTGCAAACGGGCAAATGTCCCCTATACGGTGTCCGCCCGTCCGAAGATGGTGCATTGCTACTGTATGCTGCCGATCTTCAAGGAGGCAAAGGAGGACTTTGCGAAAATCGTGGACATTTTGAAAAAATGAGATCGGAAACGGTCGTGTGTTGATTGAAACACGGAGAGAAAACCATGGAACGAAAAGAGGCCATTCGCGGTGCGTACCGAATGACGGGCGGAAACAGTTTTTATGACGGCATAATCACCTGCTCTACTCTGAACGGAAAAGCGGTGTGCCGTTCGGTGTGGGCAATGAACAAGGCGGAAAACGACGCCTATCTGGAAAAGGCAATGTCCGGTATCCCGGAGCATTTCTCCGGCAAGCTGCTGGAAGTGCCGGTGGGAACAGGGATTCTGACCATGCCGCTTTACCAGACGATGCCGGAGGCGGACATTACCTGTCTGGATTACTCGCCGGACATGATGAGGCAGGCACAGAAAAAAGCCGACCGCCTGCACCTGAAAAATGTGACCTTCCGGCAGGGAGATGTGGGAGCACTCTCCTACGCAGACGACACCTTCGACATCGTTTTGTCGCTGAACGGCTTTCATGCTTTTCCGGACAAGGAAGCCGCCTATCGGGAGGTTTTCCGGGTTTTGAGACCCGGCGGGACATTCTGCGGCTGCTTTTATGTGATGGGCGAGCACAAGCGGACGGATTGGTTTGTCCGGCATGTTTATGAAAAGGCAGGTTTTTTCACACCACCCTATGAGACGGTTTCCAGTCTGAAAGCACGGCTGGATGGAATGTATACGGATGTGGACATGGGAAACCTGAAAAGCATGGCATGGTTTGTCTGCCGAAAAGCGGACTAAACGATTTCGTGCGCAGAACAGAAAGCAAGGACGAAAACAAACAGATGAAAGACAAGAAGCTCCTATTCGACCGCAAAAGCCATGTGCTGTATTCAAAGCCTTGCAAGAAAGAGATACGGGCGAAAATCGCCCTGCACTATCCGGAAGCGGAGCGGGAGACGATATGGGAACAGGTACAGCGGCAGTACGCGGACTTCCTCTCCGACTGGCGCACGGATTTGGGCGGCAAAAAGAACTTCCACAACGGCGTAGGCGGCACCTACGACTGCATCGCCATCATGAGCTATTATGTGGTCTGCAAAGCAGTTACTTCGTTCCGTGAAATCGAAGAGATGGAGGAAAATCTGATTCTTCCGACTTTCCGCAAGCTGAAATTTGTGGACTGCAACAAGCCGTTCTGGAGGAAGCTGATGTACAAGGCGTTTGTTCGTGCGAAAAGCGGCTGCGACAAATGGCACGATTACGAGATGACGGTTGCGCCTTATGAAACCGACAAGCCTATTTATTATGAATTTACGGCGTGCCCGGCAGCGGAGTTTGCTATCAAGCACGGTCTTACGGATATTATGCCCGCCCTGTGTAATGTGGACTTTGCGTCTATGGAGCTGCTCCATGCAAGGCTTATACGGACGAACACCTGCGTGAACGGCTGCCGGTGCGACTATACCATCTGCGGCGACCAGGACCCGTATGTAAAAGAACATCCCGAATACCGGGACGAGGCGGGCTTCAGAAGAAACAAATAAAAACGCAATGCAAAGGCGGTGAGACAAATGGAAACCTTTCTTGGAATCATGATCCCTTTCTTGGGTACAACGCTGGGTGCGTCCTGCGTGTTTTTTATGAAAAGATCCCTTGGCGATCTGGTACAGCGCGCCCTTGCGGGCTTTGCCGCCGGTGTGATGGTGGCAGCGTCCATCTGGAGCTTGCTGATCCCCGCCATTGAGCAGTCGGAGGATATGGGGAAGCTGTCCTTTCTCCCCGCCTTTATCGGATTTTGGGTCGGCGTGCTGTTTTTGCTCCTGCTTGACCGTTTGATTCCCCATCTTCATGTGGGAAGTGAACAGGCCGAGGGTCCGAAAAGCAAGCTCGGGCGCACCACCATGATGGTGCTGGCTGTTACCTTACATAATATCCCGGAGGGAATGGCAGTCGGCGTGGCGTATGCAGGCTTTCTTTCGGGAAATACGCAGATTACTGCGGCAAGCGCACTGGCGCTGTCCCTCGGCATCGCCATTCAGAATTTCCCCGAGGGCGCGATCATCTCCATGCCGCTCCGGGCGGAGGGGGAACGCAAGGGCAGAGCGTTTCTCGGCGGCGTGCTCTCCGGCGTTGTCGAGCCTATCGGCGCGGTGCTGACGCTTCTTGCGGCGCAGCTTGTGATCCCGGCGCTGCCGTATCTGCTGAGCTTTGCAGCGGGCGCCATGCTCTATGTGGTGGTAGAGGAGTTGATTCCGGAAATGTCGCAGGGGCGGCACTCGAATCTTGGAACGGTGTTCTTTGCAGCAGGCTTCAGCGTGATGATGGTGCTGGATGTGGCGCTGGGATAAGAAAGTAAATGATGATTTTACAGGTGATTTTGGAAGGCATCGGGCTGGGCGCTCTGCTCATTTTGGTTTGCGCCATCGGTATCCGCAAGGGCCGCGGTGGGCATGGTGCATCTTTACAGCCCTGAAGTTCAAGGTAGGTGCGTAACACTGGGGCTTATAACCCACAAAAAAATCAAGCGAAATGCTTTGATTTTCAAAGCGGTATGCGTTCCCGGTTATATTGCCTATGTGCTGGTGTGCGTCTATGCGGTGAACGGTGCGCGGGGTTTTCTTGCGGGCTTCTGGCAGCTGCTGGTCATACTGTCCGTTATGAATCTCATAGACCGATTTTGGGTTGACGGCTATTGGGTAGGACATACGAACGCATGGGAAATTCCGGGAACGGAAGACCTGAAACCCTACATTACAGCCAAGGATAAGGGCAAAAAGTGGCTGTTCGGCACAATTGGTATGGCGGTCATTTCGGCAGCACTGGCGGCAATCATGATGCTTTTTATGGAAAGCTGAGGCGATAGAAATGCTGTTTCAAACATGCGGCGACAGGAGGAATCCTGCCGTGCTGTTCTTTCATGCAATGGGTGTGACAGGATTGAGCAGCGAACCGATTGCGAGGTATTTGCAGGATCGATATTTCTGCATCTTGCCCACCTCCACCGTTTACTGCGAGGAACAGAAATATGTCAGCAAGCTGGACGAAATACGGCAGGTGGAGGACTTTCTGCATCGACAGGGCGTGGAGACGCTGGCGATGGTGGTCGCTTCTTCCATCGGTGCAGACCTTGCCATGGCGTTTCTGACGCAGACGAAGCTGCCCGTGGAGCACGCTTTCTTTGACGGCGGGCAGTTCGCCCAAATCGGAAAGGGCACGCGCCGTATCATGACGCCGTTTCTGTATTTTGCCATCAAGAGCCTATATTGGTCGAAGGGCGGTACGCTGAAAAAGATACTGTGGTGTGACGACGATTCCATAAAGTCGTATTTTATAGACGCAGGGAAAAATCTGACCTATACAAATTTGCGGCGGCAGATTTCGGACAGTCTGGAGGATAAACCCTTTCCGCCGCTTTCAAAAGAATTGCAAAAGCATATCTATTTTGAGTTTGGCAGCATAGAAGATCATTTCAAATACCGTCAGGCAGTGATGGAAGCCTACTCCTGCGGCCATTATCCCGTGTTTGAGGGATACGAGCATATGCAATATCAGATACGCGATCCAAAAGGGTTCGCCGAAATGCTGACACACATCGCCGAGCGTGACTGTATGCCGGAACTGCCATTTATCAGAAAGTGAGTGATACCCACGAAATATAAAATCGAGAAAAACACGGTACAGGAAACGCTGATCATTCCGCTGTATGCGCGGAAGGTCTGCTCAGAACTATACCCGAATCTTTACCGGGACGAAACAGCGGTTCGCCTGATTGACGAGATCGACTACGATTTTTCTGAGTCGGAGAAAAAATCCCGCAGCCTGATGCAGCGTTTCGGTTCACTGGAGGTGGCCATGCGGCAGAATGACCTTGCTTTTGAGGTGCGGGATTATCTGAAATCTCATCCCAATGCGGCGGTGGTCAACTTGGGCTGCGGGTTAGATTGCACCGGGAGATCCTGCGACAACGGCAGCTGCAAGATGTACAATCTGGATTTCCCCAATGTCATCTCCGTGCGTAACGAGCTTTTGCCCGCCGGGGAGCGTGAGGAAAATATCCCATGCGATTTGAACAATACCGAATGGTTTAGAAAAATTGACTCTTCAAACGGCGCGGTATTCTTTTCTTCCGGGGTGTTCTATTATTTTCTGACCGAGCAGGTCAAGGCACTGGTGCAGCGAATGGCAGACGCTTTCCCCGGCGGTGTGCTGGTGTTTGATGCGGCCAACCGGACGGCGGTGAAGATGATTGCAAAAACATGGCTCAAAAGCGCGAAAATCAAGGATGTGGGGGCGTATTTCGCGGTTTCCGACGCCCCCAAAGAGATCAGTTCGTGGGATAGCCGCTTGCAGGTCACCAGTCGAGGCTATATGCTGGGCTACACCGATTTGAAAGACCCATCCGTCAGCGGCTTTTTCCGTTTTCTCGCCCGGGTCGGTGACGGAATGATGAAAATGCAGATCGTAAAGATCGGATTTGGGGACAAGCAATGAAAATTCTGGTATATGGTGCAGGTGTTTTAGGGTGTAATCTGGCAAGGAATCTGTTTCACGCCGGAAAGGATGTGACCCTGCTGGCCCGGGGAAATTGGGCAGAGGAAACCAGGAAGAACGGGCTACGGATCAAGGATCAATTCTCCCTCCGCACATCGGTCAGCAATATTACAAAGGCGTTCCGAAAAACGGTGCGTGAAAGATTCCCGGAACAGGAGGTACGAAAATGATCCAGACAACAGTTAAAGTTTCCGGCATGGCCTGCTCTATGTGCGAGGCGCACATCAACGACGCCATTCGCGCCGCATTCTCGGTGGAGAAGGTTTCCTCATCCCATTCCAAGGGGGAGACGGTGATCCTCTCTCAAGCGCCGCTGGATGAAAACGCTCTGCGCACCGCCATCAATGCCACCGGTTATATGGCGGGAGAGATCAGCACCGCAGTCTACGAGAAGAAAGGCTTTTTTCATTTCGGGAAGAAGAAACATTAAGATCATTCCGATGCCGCCATCGCGGCTATCGGTTTGACATATATATTTTATATAGGAGGACAATCATTATGAAAAAAATCAGTCTATTTGCAGCAGGCGTGATGTTCGGCACGGCAGGCATTAAGCTGCTGGGCAGCGAGGACGCCAAGAAGGTCTATGCCCGCACCACTGCCGCCGCACTGCGTGCCAAGGAGGGCGTGATGAAAGCGGTCACGGCGGTGCGTGAGGGTGCGGAGGATGTTTATGCCGATGCGAAGGCAATCAACGAATGCCGCGCAGAGGCGGAGGCTGCTGCTGTGGTGGAGGACGCTTCTGCGGAGGAAAGCAAGGCGGAGGAAAGCAAGGCGGAGTGATCCATGAAATGCAAAATCCTACATGAAATGACCGGACGGCTGCGGGTACACCTGTGCTGCGGGCGGATGACAGTATCCCAGGCGGATGTGCTGGAATACTATCTGCGCGCCCAGGACGGCGTGCAGACGGTCAAGGTCTACGACCGGACGCAGGACGCGGTGGTGCTCTATGACGCGGAGCGTGGAAGTATAATTCGAGCGCTGGCGGCATTCTCCTTCGCCAAGGCGGAAGCCATGGAGCTGGTGCCGGAGCATACTTCCCGGGCCCTAAACCGGGAGTTTGAGGACAAGCTGGCAGTTGCCGTTATGCGCAGATGCATCTCCAAGCTGTTTCTGCCTGCGCCCATCACCACGGCACTGGCGGTGTTCCGTTCCGTAAAGTACATCCGGGAGGGGCTTTCGGCACTGCTGCACGGACGGCTTTCCGTCGCCGTGCTGGATGCCACCGCCGTTACGGTGTCCATGGTACGGGGAGATTTTGCCACCGCCGGCTCTGTGATGTTCATGCTGCATTTGGGTGAAATTCTGGAGGAGTGGACCCACAAAAAGTCCGTGGCCGACCTTGCCTCCGCCATGAGCCTGCAGGTGGACAGCGTCTGGCAGCAGGTAAACGGCACCGAGGTGCTGACGAAGATCACCGATGTGAAGCCGGGGGACCGTATCGTGATCCGCACCGGCGGCATGATCCCGCTGGACGGCCGGGTGGTGGAGGGAGAGGCCATGGTGAACCAGTCCTCCCTCACCGGCGAGTCCATGCCTGTGGCGAAGCACCCCGGCAGTCCCGTCTATGCCGGGACGGTGGCGGAGGAGGGCGAGTGCGTCATCTCCGTGGAGAAATCCTCCGGCAGCGGGCGGTATGACCGGGTGGTTCGCATGATCGAGGAGTCGGAGAAGCTGAAATCCACCGCCGAGGACAAGGCGTCCCGGATGGCGGACAGACTGGTGCCCTACACTCTGGGTGGCACGGCGCTAACCTATCTCTTGACCCGGAATGTGACGAAAATGCTCTCGGTGCTGATGGTAGACTTCTCCTGTGCCCTGAAGCTGGCCATCCCCATTGCGGTGCTGTCCGCCATGCGGGAGAGCAGCGGCTATCACATCTCCGTCAAGGGCGGACGCTTTTTGGAGGCGGTGGCCAAGGCGGACACCATTGTGTTCGACAAGACCGGCACGCTGACCTATGCGACGCCCACCGTGGCGGCGGTTGTCCCCTTCGGCGGACACGACGAGGCGGAAATGCTCCGGCTTGCCGCCTGTCTGGAAGAGCATTACCCCCATTCCATGGCAAACGCCGTGGTGGCGGAGGCAAAGCGGCACGGGCTCACCCACGAGGAGTACCATTCGCAGGTACAGTATGTGGTGGCCCACGGCATCTCCAGTATGGTGGAGGGCAAGAAGGTCATCATCGGCAGCGCCCACTTCGTCTTTGAGGACGAGGGCTGCCGCATCCCGGAGGGAGAGCAGCCGAAATTTGACGCGCTGCCCGCCGCGTATTCCCACCTGTATCTCTGCATGGACAGGGAACTGGCGGCGGTCATCTGCATCCACGATCCCCTGCGCCGGGAGGCACGGGAGGCGGTAAGAGCGCTGCACGAGAGCGGCTTTACCAATGTGGTGATGATGACCGGCGACAACCGCCGCACGGCGGAGGCTGTGGCCGCCGAGGTGGGCGTGGACGCCGTGTACGCCGAGGTGCTGCCGGAGGACAAGGCCGCGTTTATCCGGCAGGAAAAGGCGAAGGGCCACACCGTTATCATGGTGGGCGACGGCGTCAACGATTCTCCCGCCCTCTCCGAAGCGGACGCGGGCATTGCCATCTCCACCGGCGCGGCCATCGCCCGGGAGATCGCCGACATCACCGTTGCCTCGGAGGATCTGTTTGCGCTGGTAACGCTGCGCAGGCTCGGTGAGGCACTGATGGAGCGTATCCACGGCAGCTACCGCTTCATCGTGGGCTTCAACCTGACGCTGATCGCGCTGGGCGTGGCGGGGGTACTGCCGCCCACCACCTCGGCATTGCTGCACAATGGCTCCACGCTGGGCATCAGCCTGCGGAATATGACCGATCTGCTGGACGATGAAGAAAATCCCCGAAAATAAGCAAGAAAGTGAGGGAGCAGAGAGGCGGCAAGGTGCTTCTCTGCTCCTTGCAGACGCTGTGTTATTAGCGTTAGGGGGGCGGATAAACGCGGAGCATAACAAAGCCCGTATCAGTTTAACTGGTACGGGCTTTGTTGAATAATATGCAAAGTGAAATCAGACCTTCCACCCGGCGGCCTGCTGCCGCTCCACCACGAAGCGGCGGTAGAGCCCGTCAACAGCAACCAGCTCGTCATGGGTGTCCTGCTGAACGATCTCACCGTGATCGACAACAAAAATTTGGTCGGCATGGCGCACAGTTTTCAGCCGGTGAGCAATCATAATGACCGTCTTATCGAGGGTCAATTCTGCAACGGCCTCCATCAGCTCCTTTTCATTTTCGGGGTCAACATTCGAGGTGCATCAGAACTCACCGCCTGCGAATCTCAAAAGTGATCAGGATTTTCTTCCGTCTGTGGTATTATTGTGGTCAAACGAAAAATCACCGCCGAATTGGCGGTGATTTTTCTCAAAATGGTGGACCTAATCGGGATCGAACCGACGACCTTACGGATGCGAACCGTACGCTCTCCCAGCTGAGCTATAGGCCCATATTGCTGCTTTTTGCAGGTTTTTTGCAACAAAAAGCAGATTTTCAAGTTTTTCGATTTTAGAAGATTCCGGAGGAAATTCTCTCCGAAACCATGGGCTGAAACTCGCAGGTCGATGTGCGACCTCTGCGATGCGAACGCAGCGCTCTCCCAACTGAGCTAATCGCCCTTACAGAAATGCAATTCAGCAAAGCATATTATAGTCTTTTTGCAATGCGTTGTCAAGAAAAAGAAAGGACGGGAGGAAAGGAAATTGTAGGACTACAATACATCTTGGACGAGTGAATAAAAAGCTATGAAGGATATGGTCTCATGGGTTATAGTTAAGTTACCACACCAAACCAGCCCGAAAGGAGACCATATCCCTCATGAGCAAAAATATAACACAAGACATGGCCTATCGGCAATCCCTAATGAAGTACACAGAGAAATACGGCGTCAGCCGCGCCAGCCGGAAGTACA
>NZ_JAHLPO010000018.1:0-49409 GCF_018917925.1 Intestinimonas sp. MSJ-38
AACTGTCTGGACAATGCTGTGATAGAAAACTTCTTTGGGCTGCTCAAAAGTGAGCTATTGTATCTGCAGGAATTTCAGTCCATGGAGCACTTCAAACAGGAGCTCATTGAGTATCTGGACTACTACAACAACCGCAGGATTAAGGCAAAGCTAAAGGGCTTGCCGCCTGCAATTCACAGACAGCAAGCCCTTTCGGCTGCTTGAACAATTTTTACTTCAGAATATTGTCTAATTTTTTGGGGTCACTTCATATGGCCGGGGCATTTTTGTTTAGAAAAACGAAACTCCCCTGTTCCCGCAGGAACAGGGGAGTTGTTTTGCAAAAAGGAGGGATTAGAGACCCATTTCCTTCTTGACTTCGGCGAAGCACTGGATGGCGAAATCCAGGTCTTCCTTGGTGTGAGCCGCAGAGATCTGGGTGCGCACACGGGCCTTGCCCTGGGGAACCACAGGATAGCAGAAGCCCACCACATAGACGCCCTTTTCCAGCATCCGGGAAGCAAACTCCTGAGCAACCTTGGCATCATAGAGCATGACAGGCACGATGGGATGGGTGCCTTCGGGGATATCGAAGCCCAGAGTAGCCATCTTCTCGCGGAAGTACTTGGTGTTCTCGTGCACCTTATCCCGCAGAGCGGTGGATTCAGAGAGCATATCGAACACCTTGCAGCTGGCGGCAGCAATGGCCGGAGCCAGGGTGTTGGAGAACAGATAGGGACGGCTGCGCTGACGCAGCAGATCGACGATTTCCTGACGAGCGCTGGTGTAGCCGCCGGAAGCGCCGCCCAGGGCCTTGCCCAGAGTACCGGTGATGATGTCCACGCGGCCCATCACGCCGCAGTATTCGGGAGTACCCTTGCCGTGCTCGCCCATGAAGCCCACAGCGTGGCTGTCGTCCACCATGACCAGAGCGCCGTATTCGTCGGCCAGGTCACAGATGCCCTGCAGGTTGGCGATGAAGCCATCCATGGAGAAGACACCGTCGGTGGCGATCAGTTTGATGCGGCAGTCTTTGGCCTCTTCCAGCTTGGCCTTCAGGTCTTCCATGTTGTTGTTCTTATAGCGCAGTCTCTTGGCTTTGCACAGACGGACGCCGTCGATGATGGAGGCGTGGTTCAGCTCGTCGGAGATGACTGCATCCTCGGCGGTGAGCAGAGTTTCAAACAGGCCGCCGTTGGCGTCGAAGCAGGAAGAATAGAGGATGGTGTCGTCCATACCCAGGAACTTGCTGATCTTGTTTTCCAGTTCCTTGTGCAGTTCCTGTGTGCCGCAGATGAAGCGGACGGAAGACAGGCCGTAGCCCCACTTGTCATAGCTGTCCTTAGCAGCCTGGATCACTTCCGGGTTGTTGGACAGGCCCAGATAGTTGTTGGCGCACATATTCACCACATTGTGAGCCTTGGTGGTATCGATGCGGGCGCTCTGAGGAGTGGTGATAAAGCGTTCGTCCTTATAGGTGCCGGCTTCCCGGATGCCTTCCAGCTCTTTGGCGTAGATCTTCAATGCCTCTTTCATGATATGAGCTTCCTCCTTTTGATAATAAAAACAGATGAAACGGGCTTATTTCTTTGTGGTCCAGTCCAGCACAACCTTACCGGAGTTGCCGGAGATCATGGCTTCGAAGCCCTTTTCGAATTCGGTGTAATGGAAGTGATGGGTGATCACCGGATGGAGATCCAGGCCGCCCTGAACCATGGCGATCATCTTGTTCCAGGTGGCGAAGATCTTGCGGCCATAGATGCCCTGGAGGGTCAGACCCTTGAGGATCACATGGTCCCAGTTGATCTTGGTGTCGGGGCCATGGAGACCCAGCAGGGAGACCTTGCCGCCGTTGCGCATCAGGCTGAGCAGCTGGTTGAGGCCGGGAGCGCTGCCGCTCATTTCCAGACCCACATCAAAGCCTTCCTTGATCTTCAGAGCTTCGAAATAGTCTTCGGGCTTTTCCTTGGCCACATTGACGCAGGCGTCGGCGCCCAGCTTCTTGGCCAGCTCCAGACGATATTCGTTCACATCGGTGATGACAACATTGCGGGCACCGGCGTATTTGCAGATGGCCACAGCCATAATGCCGATGGGGCCGGCACCGGTGATCAGTACATCTTCGCCCACCAGATCCCACATCAGGGCGGTGTGAGTGGCGTTGCCGAAGGCATCGAAGAAGGAGACCAGATCTTCGTCCAGATCCTCATCCACAGGCACTACATTGCTCTCGGGAATGCACAGGTACTCGGCAAAAGCGCCGTCCCGGTTGACGCCCACGCCCTTGGCGGTGGGGCACCACTGGCCATTGCCTTCACGGCAGTTGCGGCAGGTGCCGCAGATGATGTGGCCTTCGCCGGTGACCCGCTGGCCTACCTTGTACTTGGTGGCATTGGGGCCGCATTCGGCGATCTCGCCTACATATTCATGGCCGGTGACCAGGGGAGGATTGAGGTTGGCCTGGCTCCAGGGGTCCCAGTTGTAGATGTGCACATCGGTGCCGCAGATCGCAGTCTTGTGGATCTTGATCAGCACTTCGCCGTTGCCAGGAGTGGGAACGGGCACCTGGGTGAGGGTCAGACCTTTGACGGGGCCGGTCTTGACCAGGGCGTCCATCATTCTTTCAGACATTTCGCTCATCTCCGTATTCATAATAAAATGTGTTTTCATACAAAGGGACAAAGCTGTCCACAAACATTATATCACAGCTTTTTGACTTTTCAATGAGAAAAGACTTTCTTTTTCAAACAAAAATACCGATTTGTCCGCGTATGGAGGACAGTTTGCCGCAGGAGAAGGCCAACTTTGTGCAAAAGGCAAAAAAGGGCCTGCCCCGGTCAATGTCGGGGCAGGCCAACGATCAATTCAGAGGAGGACGGGCGGGATCCACTACCTGGGAAGGATCAAAGAAATATTTGCTGATGCGTTCCGGATGCTTGAGCATGGTGTAACCGTCCAGATTGAGGCGGTTCTGGATCATGCTGTTGCCCTCATAAGAGGTAGCCATATTGGCAGCCACAGGGCAGATGATTTTAAAGCCCTGATCCACCATATACTGATACCGGGGATCACTGGGATCATAGTGGGCGCCGAAAGGAGTGATGAGCACTTGAGTGGGGCCGGTGTAGGTGCCGATCAGTTCACGCCAGCGGGTCAGGTCGCTTTCCAGCTCCTCCATGGTGATGTCGCCTCGCCAGTAGCCGTTGTGGGTGTAGCTATGGCAGCCGATCTCCCAGCCGGTTTCCCGCAGGCGCTGAGCGATTTTCTGCACATCCTCCAGCATCTGCTGACCTTCTTCCGGGGTATACAGCTCCAGGTCGGTGATCCGGTAGCCGAAGGCTCCCTGATAGCCGGTGGGGGCCAGAATGCCCTTGGCTCCCCGGAAGGAGAATTCCGGATGCTCCTTGACAAACTGATCCACAATGGGCTGCACATCGCCGTCGTAAGTGTTGCTCACCGTGCCGTCAGGGGCTTTCACTTCGGTGACCGCATCCCCTTGTTCATTGATCACCAGCCGGGTGGCAAAGCCGTCAGGGGCCATATAATCGTAATAACTCAGATCGTCCACCGACAGGATCAGAGGCTTCTTCCCCTGGGGCAGACAGATGTCCTTCTGAGTCACAGAGCCGTCTTCGTTTACCTGGATCAGCTCATTGATATCATAGAGGACAAAATCATTTTCCAGCAGCAGGGGGAGCATCTTTTTGAATTCGCTGACAGTAGTCATCCACATATTGTAGCCTTCGGCCGGATGGCCTTCGTTGTCAAAGGCCAGCTCCGGATAGATGATCAGGCTGTGGAAAAATACATGATAGGGCATTCCTTCGTATTTCACTAGGGAGTCCTTGTCCTGCTGGCAGGTTTCGATGGCTTGCTTCACATCATCATTCACCAGCTTTTTGTCGGCGTTTTCCAAAAGCTCCAGGGCTTCGTCATAGAAATAGCCCCGGCGCAAAGTATCAGCCTTTTCCAGAAGCTGCTGACGCTGCTCTTCCAGCTGTTGAGAGTTTTCTCCCTGGCCGGGCTTGTGGTCTGAGGCGGGAGTGCCTGGCCGGTCGGTGAAGCAGGTGATAAGGGCAAAAACAGACAGGACAAAAGCGCAGCAGGAAAGAAGAAAGGCTGCGGCGCGGCGATGAGGAGAAGGATGAGATGTCATGGCAAAAGCCTCCTTTGCTGATTCGACAAAAAGATGGTTTTTTCGACGCTCCTATTATAGAATAATAAGGACGAAGATACAACCCCGGGTCAGTTACAAACAGTAAAGGAATGGTTACAAAGAAAGCGATACAGTTCTTTACAATTTGTTTTTTTTTAAGATATTGCATTTTCATAATTTCAATGGATAATAAGAAACAGAGAAGGGCGGTAAGCCTTTGAGAAAGAAAAAGGAGGCAACACTTCTATGAATGAGGATAAAATGAATCGGGAAAATGGGGAGAACACCCAAGACTTCAGTGCGACCCAAAATAGTGGTTGGGGTGAGTCCAGCCAGGAAGAGAAAAAGGATCAAATGGCTCAGTCCATTTCCCAGGCGGCAGAGCAGCAGGCCCAGACAGAGCAGAAGCCCGCTTTCATCAGCGATCAGGCCCAGCCGGTGAATAAGACCAGCGCTCAGGAAACTTCCGGAGGCTGGGGCCAGGCCCAGAATCAGGCAAGTTCCGCAAGTCAGGGCGGCTGGAATCAGAGCACCCAGCAGGGAGACGCCCAAAATACAGGGTCAGCGCCTTCCTATCACAGCTATGGACAGGCCAGAAGCACTTACGATACCCAGGGAATCTATGGCGGAAAACCCCGGCAGCCCCGGGCTCCCAAGGAGCATCGTCCCGGTGGAAAGAAGCGGGTGGCCCGTTTCTTCAAAGGGGTAGGCGCACTGGTACTGGTGGCCGCCGTTTCGGTGGGTTCCACAGTGGGCTATTTGAAATGGATCGGGTATGAGCCTTCCAAGGGCACCAGCTCCAATTCTTCCGGCAATACCACCAGCGGCACCAAGGTGATCTATCAGCCCACTTATTCGGAGGATTCTCTCACCTCCGCTCAGATCTATGAAGAAAATGTCTCCTCGGTGGTGGCCATCACCAGCCAGCTGTCCAACGGCAGCGGCGTGGGCACCGGCATTATTATGAGAGAGGATGGCTATATCATCACCAATGACCATGTGGTGGCCGATGCGCTGAGCATTACGGTGCGCACCTACGATGGCACCGAATACGAGGCCCAGGTGGTGGGCACCGATGAAAAGACTGATATCGCCGTCATCAAAATCGATGCGGACGGTTTGAAAGCCGCCACTTTTGGCGACTCCGACCAGTTGGTAGTGGGTGAGCCGGCCGTGGTCATCGGCAATCCGCTGGGCCTGGAGTTTGCCAACACCATGACTCAGGGCGCCATTTCCTCTACCAGCCGTGATATCCAGATCGGCAATTATATCATGAATGTGATCCAGACCGATGCTTCCATCAATCCGGGCAACTCCGGCGGCCCGCTGTTCAACAGCTTGGGCGAAGTGGTAGGCGTGGTTTCCTCCAAGATCAACACATCGGAAGCGGTGGGCATCGGCTTTGCCATTCCCAGCAACACCGCCCTTAAGGTGGCCAATGACTTTATCGAATATGGCGCTGTACAGGATCGGCCCATGCTGGGTATCACCGTGAAACAAATCAACTCCTATTATGGCCAGATGCAGGGCATTGCAGCCGGATTGTGGGTGGCCGAAGTAGTAGAAGGCGGTGCAGCACAGCAGGCCGGTATCCAGGCCGGAGACTATATCGCTTCCTTCAATGGAGAAGAAGTGACCACCCTGTCCGAACTGAATTATGCCAAGGATCAGTGCAAGGTGGGCGACACCGTTAAGGTAGGCCTTGTCCGAAATGGCAAGGAGATCACAGTGGATCTGGTGCTGAAAGACGCCAATCAGCTGGATACCTGATGAAAACAGAAATCATATCATTCCTCCCTCTGTGATGTGAAATAAAATTCCGTAAAGAAAAGGACGCTGGTTTTCCAGCGTCCTTTTCTGTTGTCCATTTGGGCATGAGGATAGACTTCCTGGATGGTCTGTCTGGCGCTCTATCCCAGGCCTTGTCCATGAATTAAACATGAGATCATGCAAAGATTCTTCTACATCCCAAGAATAGAGAAAAGCCCGGCCATAGCCGGGCTTTTTTAATGTTTGCCGTTGTGCTTTTTCACAATGCAGGTATAGATCAGAAGACCGATGGAGCTGACGAGCACCGTGATGGCAAAGACGATGATGGCCAGCCGGTAATCCTGAAGGCCCATGGCGTTGCCGCCCATGGTGGAGGAGATCACCGAGGGGATCCGGGCGATGGTGGACAGCACCAGAAAGGTTTTCAGCTTCATGGGCGTTAAACCGATAAAATAGGTGATCACATCCTTGGGTGTGCCGGGAATGAGGAAAAGGAAGAAGATCAGAAGTTCCAGTTTACGGCTGTTGTGGATAAATTTCAGCGAATCCATCTTTTCCCGGGAGATAAAGGCTTCCACCATCTTTACACCGAAGCGGCGGGTAAAACCATAAATGATGATGGAGCCCAGTACTGAGCCGGTGAGACAAAGAAGCAGGCCCTCCCAGGCGCCGAAGGTGAAGCCAGCGGCGATCTCCACCACTTCTCCTGGCATGATAGCCACCACCACTTGAAGCACCTGGATGCCGATAAGGGCCAAGCGGCCCAATATCCCTTGGCCTTGAGCCCAAGCCCGGAAACCTTCCGGATCGGAGGCAAAGGTGAGGATACGGCTGCCGAAGGTGAAAGTGATGAAAAGAAACACGCCAATAAGTCCCAGGAGAGAGCAAAGGCTCACTGCTTTACGCCGGCGTCGATAGCTGCGCTCTTCCTGCTCCGGGGTACGATCCGAATGCATGGGAAACACCTCCCTTGGTTGTTGAAAGCAAGTATAACAGCAAAGTGTTGCAAAATTTTCGTAAAAACCTTACAATATCCTTAAAACCCCAGGCGCTGGTGAAAAAATCCCTTTTTTTCAGTATAGCACAAATGGGCGCCGGTGGGAACCGGAAGAGAGGGAGAATAAAGTGACAAGGTATTATTATGGCCAGAACAAAGTGGTGCTGGCCGCGCGGGAACTGTTTGGCTGGCAGGAAGATTATGCCGACGAAAAATACAGCCGCTACACCGGTCTGGAGATCGCTTTGCAGGAAGATGGACGCTTCTCTGTGTGGGGAGATCTGGGCGAAGAGGACGCCGAGCTTTTGCGGGACACCAAACCCGATCACAAAAATCTGCTGCCCCGTGTGCTGGAGTTTGCAGATGAGCGGACCAAAGAATAAAGGAGAGTGAAGACCATGGCGGAAAAACCCACTTACTTGCTCATCGACAGCCAGGTGCTGCCCGATGTGTTTCTGAAAGTGGTGCGGGCCAAGGAAATGCTGGCCCGGGGAAAGGTGAAAAGTGCCGCCATGGCCGCCCGGGCCTGTGGGATATCCCGCAGTGCCTTTTATAAGTATAAAGACAGTGTAGAGCTGTTTGACCGGGGCGGCGGCAGCATGATCACCTTGTATTTTTCCCTGGCCGACGAGCCGGGAGTGCTGTCGGCTGTTCTGGGCTGCGTCTATGACGCCGGAGCCAATATCCTCACCATCAACCAGAACCTCCCGGCTGACGGTGTGGCTCCGGTAACCATCGCTTTGAAGCTGGGGGAGCAGACCACGGCGGCCCAGCTGCAGATCAGCCTATTGGGTATCCCCGGTGTGGTGCGGGTGCGGGAAATCTGAGCCTCTTACGCAAAAAGGACCGCCGGAAGGCAGTCCTTTTTTGCGCATTGTTTGGCAGTTAGCTGTCGTATTTGCAGTTTTTGCTGTTTTCAGCCTTGTTGTTCTCCATCTTGTTGTTCTTGCTGTTCTGGCTGTTCTGGCTGTTTTTGCCGTTCTGGTTCTTCATGCGCTCACCTCATTTCCTGTGCTCCTATTGTGCACCGTCTCCCCTGGTTTTATACATTGATTTTTCACCGGGAAATGTGTTAAAATGAAAAGTAGCGTTTGGCCGCTCTTTTTCGGAAGAGGGCACGAAAAAATGGAATCTATTTGAAGGATATAGGAGGGGACGAAATGTCCGGACATTCCAAATGGCATAATATTGCCAGAAAAAAAGGCGTTGTGGATCAGCAGCGCGCCAAAGTATTCACCAAATTCGCCCGTGAGATGGCGGTGGTCATCCGCAACAGCGGCTCGGCCGACCCCAGCGTCAACGGTAAGCTGCGGGATGTAATCGCCAAGGCCAAGGCCAACAATGTGCCCAATGACAACATCAATCGGGTGCTGCAGAAATATGCTTCCGGCGGCGCCGGTGAGGATTACGAATCCATCACCTACGAAGGCTATGGCCCCAAGGGCATTGCCGTCATCGTGGAGACCCTTACCGACAACCGCAACCGTACCGCCGGTGATATGCGCCATTATTTTGACAAATACGGCGGAAATCTGGGTGCTTCCGGCTGTGTGTCCTGGCAGTTTGACCGCAAGGGTATGCTGGTTGTGGAGCGTCTGGACGATATGGACGAGGATGAAGTGATGATGCAGGCCCTGGAAGCCGGCGCTTCCGATTTCTCC
The DNA here is from genome assembly GCF_018917925.1 of Intestinimonas sp. MSJ-38. Classification (NCBI taxonomy): domain Bacteria; kingdom Bacillati; phylum Bacillota; class Clostridia; order Eubacteriales; genus Intestinimonas; species Intestinimonas sp. MSJ-38. The sequence goes on from NZ_JAHLPO010000018.1 coordinate 8,564, forward strand.
GCTGAGGAGGATGTGTTCGAAATCACCACTACCCCCGACGATCTGGGTTCTGTCCGGGAAAAGCTGGAGGAAAACGGCTTTACATTCCTGGAGGCCGAGGAAGCTATGGTGCCCCAGACTTACATTTCTCTGGATGACGAAGACGACATCAAGAACATGAACAAGCTTCTGGAAATGCTGGAAGATAATGACGATGTGCAGAATGTGTGGCACAACTGGGAGAACCCCACCGAAGCGTAAGAACAAAAAAGAGCTGGGCCTTTGGTCTGATGTTATTAAGTTAAAGCTACAAATGCCTCAACAGTGACAGAGAGACCTCCTATCGCAAGGATAGGAGGTCTCTCTTTTTTGCCTTATTACAAATAGATTTCTTTGAGTTTGGTTATATCCCATATAGCAACGAAGCAGGAAAAAACATACATCGAGTGAAAATAGTCTATCCAATATAATAGTTATCCCTCAGAAAAGCTGTTAGGCCGATCTGGGGGATTATTTTTGAGGAGGGGATGAATTATCGGTACGCCCCAAAATATAGTCAGTGGATGTTTTATATAAGTCAGCGAGAGCAATTAAAATATCAGTGGGGATATCTCTATAGCCTTGTTCATATCGAAAGTACTGAGGTTGTGGCATTTTGAGATATTCAGCAACTTGCCGTTGTGTAAGATCGTGATCTTCACGCAAATCACGTATTCGCTTATAATATGCCATTTTACACCTCTTAATATCCAAATGGATATCTTGACAATACACTAATTTTGTGCGAAAATGGCTATTGATATCCATACGGATATCAGCGCGAGAGGGGGGATTACTATAAAGAAGTTGTTTATGGTTTGTCAGTTGCATCAATGAAGAATAAGATAAATTGAAAAATGTTAAAAAGGAGCTGGAATAATTGTTTGCATCAGAGCAGCATAAGAGTAATAAAAAATGGTGGATTTTAACTCTGATTTTGTTTATTATTATTGCTATAATTACGCAAATAAACAGTAATGAGAGGTATGCACGAACATCTGACGGGAAATGTGATATTTGTGATGAATATGCCTCATGGAAACTTGATGGGCATGAATACTGTGATAAACATGCAGGCAATAAGATGGTTGATGATTTTTACGATACTTATGGCTAATAAACGGAAAGCAGCCTGAGTAAAACAAAAGACCGGCCAACGGCCGGTCTTTTGTTTTACTATTTCCCAAATACTTCTTTGGCCCGAGCCATGTTTTCGGTGACATTTACACCGAAGGGACAACGGCTTTCGCAGGCCCGGCAACTAATGCACTGGGAGGCATGGGCACCCAGCTCTTCATAGTGAGCCTGTACGGTGGGAGGAGGCGTTTGTCCTTCTTCCACCAGATCCAGCAGTTTGTGGACCTGGGCGATATTGATATGGGAGGGGCAGGGCAGACAGTGGTTGCAGTACATACACTTGCCCTTGAGAGAAAATTGGGGCGTGGAGGCCAGGACCACCGAATAGTCCTTTTCTTCCGGGGAAGCTGTTTCATACCGGAGGGCTTCTGTCATTTCTTCCGGTGTGCGCACACCCACCAGTACACTGCCCACCGCCGGACGATCCATGGCATAGTGGATGCATTGGATGGGGGAGAGGGCCACGCCGAAGGGGGAGCGCTGGGCGGTCAGGAGCGCTCCGGCTGCCAGGCTTTTCATCACAGTGATGCCGATGTTTTCCCGCTGGCAGGTTTCATAGAATCTGGCCCGCAGGGGATGCATTCCCAAAAGGGGCTGCTGATAGGTAGCAGGGTCAAAGAGGGGTGCGGTGGAGCCCAGGCCGTCGGGGAGCAGATCGTAGGCCGGGTTGATGCTGAAGAGGATCACATCCACGATGCCGCTTTCGATGGCCCGCAGGCCGATGTGAGGATCGTGGGTGCTGATGCCAATGGTGCGCACCGTGCCTTGTTGTTTCAGCTTCTGAGCATAGTCCGCCGTGCCGCCGGAGAAGATCTGGTCAAATTCCTGGTCGGTGTCCACACAGTGGAACATGCCGATATCGATATAATCGGTATCCAGACGATGAAGCAGATCTTCGAAGAAGAACTGGGTTTCTTTTCGTTCCCGGGTGCGGCCATATTGGCCGTCCTTCCACCGGGCGCCGAAATGGCCCTGGATGAGCACTTTGTCCCGTCGGCCCTTCAAAGCCAGGCCGATATCCCGACGCACATTGGGCTCGGACATGAACACATCCAGAATGTTGACGCCGCCCTCCAAGGCGGTATCCACCACCTGATGAATGGTTTTGGCGTCCAGGCCCTCCAGATGTTCACAACCAAGGCCGATCTCACTGGCTTGCAGCCCGGAGCGGCCCAGAGTTTTATAGATCATATGCGGCCACCTCTTTTCATGGATTTGTCTTTATTGTAGCACGGGGAAAACAGCGGGACAAGGCCTCTTAGGTTTCCGGGGGAAGCTGAGGCGGATAGAGGGCAAAGAGCTCCTCATAGGGATAGTTCCAGGCCAGTTGGCGCATTTCTTCTACAGCCTGGGGAATCTCCTGGGGCGTGAGACCGGAAGAAGAGGCCATTTTTTCGGTGATCCATTGGTTGACCTTGGGAGAATAGTGGATGGGATCGGTGTATTGTTCCAGATCGCAAATCACTTCTTCTTCCGCGCAGGGATAATAGACATGGACATTGTCACACTGGGCCAGGGCCTGCAAGGCCGCTTCCTGGGCGGAAAGAGTTCCTTCCAGCGTGCCCCTGCGGTAAACCCGATCCCAAAAGACAATGCTGTAAGGGGGAATGAAGAAATAAAACTCTGTTTCCGGATGGGCCTGCACATAGGGGAGAATGATCTGAAAATTGGCGGATGTTTCGGCAGAAAAGATGTCCGATCCCATCATAGGGGTGGGTTCTGGCCGGCCGTATACTTTCATCACCGCCTGGGGGCCCCATTCATATCGGTTTTCCCAGGCAAAAAGATCATCCACTGTGGGCACCGGGCCCCAGCGGAAGGCATAGAGCATGGAAACGATCTGCCGGAAAAGCACATCCTTGTTGTACAGATATTCCACATCATCCCAGGGGTTGTCGTTGTAAAGATAGTCGGGGAGAAGCTCGGTGCTTTCCTGGGGGAAAGCGGTGAGCAGATTGGTGTCCAAGCCCCAGAAGACCCGCTGGATCTCGTGATCTTCATAGGCCATATCCAGCGCTTTGATGAATTCGCCGAAGTTCCCGCCAGGGAAGGTGAACTTGGCCGTTTTGCAGGAAAAGGCCTCGTCAAACCAGCTGGCCCGGAAGTTGGCGGTGACAGAGGTTCCGATGAGGATGCTGTCATAATCGAAGTTTTCAGCGATCCCTCCCACCTGATGCCGTTCATCGGTGGTCACCGGGGGCAAAGAGGTCCAGGGAGCGTGATAATGGAACATGGGATCAATGACATAGACCAAGGCCCCGCAGCCCAGAAGAAGCGCAAGAAAAAGACAGAGAAAGGAAATGGAAAATTTGCGATACACCGAAGAGCCTCCTAAAACATCACATACAAAAATCCGCTGACACCGGAAAAGGAGAGAACCGACCAAAACAGCAGCAATACACAGCACACCATCAGGGGCAGACGGGGCCGGAAAGCGGCCAGCCGTTCATGGGTATTTTTCAGCTGGATGGAAGCAAACAGACAAAAGCCGATAAAGAGCAAACAGAGCATCAGGTTCCAGCGCTCCAGTGTGGGCATAAAGGAAAGGCGCAGCCAGAGAAGTTCTGCAAAGTCGAAGTGAGCGGTCAGATTGATGTCGATCACGCCCAGATCCACCCGGAAAAGGTTGCCCAGGAAGGTGAAAGCGGTGTGGAGATCGGGGGCGCGGAAAATCACCCAGGTCAGATTGATGAAGGCAAAGGTGCCCAGAAAGCGGAAGGCCGGGTGAAGTTTTTCCAGAGGTTTTTCAAAAATTCGCTCCACGATCTGAGCAAGCCCGTGGAGAAATCCCCATAGCACAAAGGTCCAGTTGGCGCCGTGCCAGAGGCCGCTGACCAAAAACACCAGAAGGGTATTTCCGTAGGTGCGCAGCCGGCCTTTCCGGCTTCCGCCCAGAGGAATATACAGGTAACGAGTGAAAAAGCGGGTAAGGGTCATGTGCCATCGTTTCCAGAATTCCCGCACGGAGAAAGCCCGATAAGGGGAATCGAAGTTTTGCGGGAGCTGGATATTGAAAAACAGCCCCAGACCGGTGGCCATATCGCAGTAGCCGCTGAAATCGAAATAAAGCTGCAAAGTGTAGCAGAGCATCACGAGAAAGGCGGTGGGGGTGTTCATGCCTTCCACCCAGGTGAACCCCCAATCGGCGGCCTGGCCAAGGGTGTCGGCCAGCAGCACCTTTTTGGCCATGCCAAAGGAAAAGGCCACCAGACCTTTGGAAAAGTTCTCCCACTGAAAAAAACGGTTTTCCCGGCAGCGAAGCTGGGGGACGATTTCGGTGTGCAGGGAGATGGGGCCGCTCATGATATAGGGGAAAAAGCAAAGGGAGCAGGCATAATCCAATGGAGCAAACAAAGGAGCCTCTCCACGGAAACGATCCACCAGGTAGGCAATTTGCTGGAAAGTGAAGAAGCTGAGTCCCAAGGGGGCGATCAGTCGGAGCAAAGGCAGATGCAGTCCGGTGAGGGAGTTGAAAGTCTCCAGGAAAAAATCAAAGTACTTAAATAGAACCAGCAGCCCGATGTGGAAAAGAAGCCCGATGAGCAGCAGCCCTTTTTTGCGGCCCTGTTTCCCCATGGCGGCGGCCAACAGGTAATTAACCACAGCGGAAGAAAACAAGATCAAAAGAAAAGGCAGACCGTGGCTGCCGTAAAACCAAAGGGAGCAAAGGAGCAAAAAAAGCCGGTTTGCAGGGGAGTGAGGCAGCAGCCGGCCCAGAAGAAAATAGCCGACGATGGCCACGGGAAGAAAGAGCAATAGAAAGAAATAGGAATCAAAAAACAAGGGGAGAAGCCTCCTGAATCAGAATAAAAAGGATAAGGCATACCCAAAAAGTATAGCACAGAAGGGAAAAAATGAAAAGGAGCGCCCTTCAGGGCGCTCCAGAAAACGGAGGAGTGTGCAATTTTATTCGGCCCAGCTCATCTGCTCGAAGCGGGTCAGGCCGGCGGGGGTCAGATTGACACCCTGGAGTTTGCTGTTGAAAGCCCGCACATTGCTGCCCTGGTACAGGGGGATCTGGGGGCACAGCTGGTTCAGAGTCTTGTTCAGCTCCACGATGGCGGCGTCACGGGCGTCATCATCAATGGTGGAGGCGATTGCGTCGATCTGAGCATCGATTTCCGGATTGTTGGTACGGGTCTGGTCGGAAGAACCGATGGAATTGCTGTGGAACACACCCTTCAGGAAGGTGACGATATCGGTGGAAGAATAGCCGCCGATGGAAGCGGTGAAGTCGCCTTCGGCCGTTACCGACACATAGGTGGCGGTATCCAGGCTTTCGATTTCGCAGTTGATACCGATTTCCTTCAGGTTGGCCTGGATCACTTCGGCCATACGGCGCTTGCCTTCGTTGGAGCAGAGGATGCTCAGCTCGATGGAGGCCGGGTCCACACCGGACTGCTCCAGCCATTCCTTGGCCTTTTCCACATCAGGGGTGTCGCCGTTTTCTGAGGTCGGCGGACATCATTGATTCCATCGGTGCAAAATGTGTCCCGTTTTTCCTGGAACAGCGGCAGTTCACGGCAAACAGCCCCGGTTCCCTGTGAAAGGAACCGGGGCTGTTTTTGCGTCACTTCATGGAGCGTGCCAGGAAGGCTGCGATCTGTGCACGGGTGCAGGTGGCGTTGGGGTCGAACCGGTTGCCGCCCACGCCCTGGGTGATTCCGCCTTCCACGGCCCAGGCCACGGCCTGCGCGTAGTAGCTGTCGGCGGGAACATCAGCAAAGCTGACCTTATCCGTTGCGGAGGGCTGACCCATGGTGCGCCACAGCATGGTGACCATCTGGGCGCGGGTGATGGTGGCGCTGGGGTTCGTGCCGTCGGAAATACCCTTATCCTTGGACCACAGCTGCGCCTTTTCGTACCAGTTGGCGCCGCCGGAGAGATCCGCGTCATTCTGCCGTGCCAGGATCGTCCACATCTGGGCGCGGGTGGCGGTGGCGTCGGGCGCGTAGATCGTGGCGCTCATGCCGTTCACCAGGCCCCGGGCGCTGACGAAGTCGATCTCGTCCTTGGCCCAATGGTTTTGGGTGTCGATGAAGTTCTTGGCATTATCCACGATTTTCACCGTTGCACTGCCGTCCACGGTGAGCCGGATGCCGTCCTCGGTGGGAATGGAATCCTTCAAAATTTCCTCGGTGCCGTCGGGACGGACAAGCACCGCCACGGTGCCGGCGTTTGCGTTGGAAACGGGAATTTCCACCTCGGTCTTGCCGGAGTTCTGGGGCAGCTCCACCTTGACGGTGGGTGCGGTGCCGGAATTGCGGCTGGCCTCCACCTCAACGGGAGCCTTGACGGCCTTGCCGTTCTTCTTGGCGTTCTCAATGGCCTTGTTGCTGACCTTGGCATTCGCCTCGGTCTGGCCGTTCTTGTCGGTTTTCACCGTGCCGGTGGAGCCGTCGGCGGCCTTATTTTCGGTGACGGAGCTGCCGTCCTTCTTGGTCTCGGTCTTGGAAATGGAGCCGTCCTTGGCGGTGGTGGTCTGGGTCACGGTGCCGTCTTTGCGGGTCTCCGTTTTGGTGGTGGAGCCGTCCGGATTGTTCTTCGTCTCCGTTTTGATGATGGGGTTGCTGTCGTAGCTGCCGGAGCCGCCGGAGGAGGAACCGCCGCCGGTGCTGACGGAGTAGAGAGTGATCGTGCCGTCGGCCGTGGTGTAATTGTCCGCGTCCGCGCCGGTCGGGGTGAAGATCCACTTGTAGGCGATGTTTGCCTTGACCTCGGTGGTGTTATCCAGCTCCCACTTCACCGTGCCGGTGGGCCAACTGGTATTGGGCTTCAGCTCGGCTTCCTTCAGCATCTTCTTCGCGGCGGTGATCTTGGTATAAATAGGCTCGCCGGTGGGCTTCGCCTTATCTATATGTACGGGAATGCTCTGCACCGCTGTGTTGCTGTAACCGCTGTCACCCACGACCTTGTAATAAACGGTATAGTCACCCGCATTTGTTGCCATGGGGATATCCGTGCTGTACTCACCAGTTTCACTCAGACAGTACTTCATGGTGCCGCCTTCCGTGACGGTGCCCCCGGTGATGAGCTTCTGAGCCTGACGGTTGTAGGTCGGGGTTTTGGCCTTGGGCGGGGTGTAGACTGGGTCTTTTAGGGGGGCGGCGACGGCCTTGACGTTGATGGTCAGGGTGATGTCCTTGTAGTTTTGCGTTTTGGCCGTGACCTCCCCAGTGCAGATTGTATTGCCAACCTTGACGCTATCCGCAGGCGCGATGGGCAGGGTCAGCGTACCGTTTAAAATACTCATGTCGCCGCCGTTGTAATTGCCCAAATTGAATGTGCTGCTGTTCGGCTTATATGTTATCTCACCGTATTTGCAGCCGTTAGGCAGCGTCGGCAGCAGATCGTTCAGATTGAGCGTATATGTATCCTTTTTATTGTTCACGACATTCAGGTTGTGGGAAATCGTCCCCTGCGGCGTGGGGGCCTGGGTGATCTTGCCCTGCATGCTGACCTGCGTGGTCAGCTGATTACCGGCGAAGGTGTAATTTCCGTTCTCCGCCAACTTTATGATGATGTCAGCGTTCTGTATGCCGGCATTCGCGTCGGCGTAGGTCACGCTTTCAATCGTGTAGTCTCCACTCTTCAAGGTCACGCTGTTGCTCGACCCATTCGTAACCGTTACGCTGGTGACATCGCTGCTGCTGCCATTGCAGGTCCCATCGTACTCCTTGTCACGGAGGGTCACATCACTGACGGTGACGGTGAGCGGCGTGATTTTCCACTTCTTCTCCACGCTGCCCGTGTATTTGCCCGTACCGGTGATCTTCAGGGTGTAGTCCGTGGCATCGGTGCCGCTGCCGCCGGTGACGGTATAATCCTCGCCCAGCTTCAGCATCTTGTCGTTATATTTCACTTCATACGCTACCGTGATGGGCTTGCCGGTGTATACGAGATCGGCGCTTTTGGACATGAGCGTAATCACTGCTGAGTTCGTCAAATCTATTTTCGGCTTGGCTTTCAGCACCAATTGCGTTTGTTCACTGTTGGCCTTAATCTCATAGCTGTCATTGTCGCTCTTGAAGTAGCTTAGGTAACCGTGAGCATTCTCTGTAGGCGTGGTGATGGCAATGGTAGAATCCTCCGTGGGAGCCATCGCCGAACCCGTAGTCACGCCGATATCGGTGCCGTTGGTCAGTCCACTACCGATGGTGATGGTCTTGCTCGCGAGCAGATAGACATTATCGGTGACTTTGTTTCCCTCGCTTCCACTCGTGTTTTCACTAACAATCGGTTTGCCGGACACGGTGAATGTCCCGTTATCCACAAACACGCCGCCACCGGCGGTGTTGGCTGTGTTGCTTTTGATCTCGCCGCCGTTCATGGTGAACGCGCTGTTGCTGGAGGAGGCGACCTTTGTCACATACACGCCGCCGCCGTTGGTTTTGGCTATGTTGCTTTTGATCTCGCCGCCATTCATGATGAATGTGCCGCCGCTCACATACACCCCGCCGCCGGCATAGGTAGCCGTATTGCCGGTGATCTTGGCGCCGGCGTTCATGGTGAACATGCCGCCATTACCAATATTTACGCCGCCGCCGTTACTTGTAGCCGTGTTTCCGCTGATCTCGCCGCCGCTCATCTCGAATGTGCCGCCGCCCATAGATACGCCGCCCTTGTTGTTAGAGATCGTGCCGCCGGACATCGTGAACTCGCAGTATTGTGTCAGAGTCACACCTGTGCCCGTGTTGTTACTGATGGCACCGCCGTACATATTGAGCTTGGTTGTTTTGCCTACGCTTCCGTTAACCTCCACGCCTATACCGTTGCCGGTGATGGTGCCGCCGTGCATATTGAGCGTATAGCCTTTATATACTTTCACGCCATAATTTTTGCCGCCGGCGATCTGGCCGGCGCTGCCGCAGTCGGTCAGAGTCAGCGTCGATGCAGTATTGGCATAGACCCCAATCACGCAATCAGGAGCCGGGCTTCCGCATGTGATCTGCTTACCGTTCAGGCAGAGCGTGACATCGCCGGTGATCATAATAGGATGCTGAGTAATCTCAATATTACTGCCCAGATAGTAAGTGCCCTCCGGAAGCTGATAGACAGTCTCCTTATCTTCATCTCTGGAACCCCAAACCGCTATAGGTTTAGCTGTCCACGGGTCGTCGCCCTTCTTCAGCGTGCCGTCATCCACCCACAGCTTTGTGGCATCGGTGTGGCTTGGATGGCCCGTGCCATCCGCCGCCTGCGCCCCATCCGCCGCCAGCGCCGCCGTGGGCAGCAGCGTCAGGCACAGGGCCAGCGCCATAAAACAGCTCAAAATTCGTTTTTTCATAGGTCTCCTCATTCACTTCATTCCCTGCCGGGGGCATAGCTCCTGCGCGCAGGGGTATCCCGTAGGGAGTTCTCCCTACGGGTCCGGGGGCGCCCCCGGATCGGTTTGCAGGTTTATGTGCTGAGTATAGCATATTTTTCGCGGTTTGTGCGGTCAACTGCACGAAATGTACTTATTTCGGCCTGAAATGTCACCGGAGCGGCCCCGGCTGACGTTCCGCCTGCGTTTCTGTCCCTTTTCTGTATGATGGAATGATACACCGTACCGCTTTCCTCCCAGCAGCGTCTGACCCACTTTTGACCCAGAACGGAACCGGAGCAGGCAGGGCTGGATGGAAACAATGGAAAAATCCGCCGAACGAATGGCGGTAAAAAGCACAAATCGGAGCCGAAATGATTCCGATTTGCCCTTGAGACAACCTACGGACCAGAAGGCCGGGGGTTCGAATCCCTCACGGCGTACCAATATAGAACTTCTTCCCATCCATACGGGAAAGGGCTTCGGCGTGAACGGCTTCACAGAGCTTCGGGAACTTCTCGGCGGCGGGGTCTTCGGGTTCCTCGGTCTTCACATTCAGGAAGATATACCATACCGCAGCTTGCCGACAATAGAATGAGCTGAGATCCCCAATACTTTATTTGAGGCGGCCAAGCGTTCCGTTTTGCCACCTCTGCTTTGCTATACTCTTTTCCTGCCTATAACTTTTCTTTTAATTTGGGCTTGACTTTTTAGCAGGTTTGGGTCTGTTTTTTAAGAACAATAATTTTTGCAAAATTTTAATATCAAACTTTGTAAAAACATTCTTTTACGGACGAAGCGATAAATATTTCTGGAAAGCTTATGAGAAAGGTCATAGTCAAACCTTTTGTCACAGCATCCGTGCTGTAGACAAGAAGGCACCCTCTTTTCCATAGAATGCTCGAAAAGTGGGTTTCATTCAGTTTACACTTGCGGATAAAATCGGTATAATTACATACAAGCCAAAACCGTTATAGACAAAGAAGTCTGTTGAAGCGCATCGGAGGGTGGAACCATGCCAAAACCGAAATGGAATCTGAATACCATTTACATATCCGAGCGGCTGCAGGAGAGCCTGCGGCCCATCTCCCGCTGCGCCATGACCACGGTGGTGGCGCCCATGGGCTACGGAAAGACCACGGCGGTGAACTGGTATCTGAGTGAGCGCGCCAAAGCGGAGACACTGTGCACCATCCGCATCAGCGTATACTCCGACAATCTTGCCATCTTCTGGAAAAGCGTGCAGGAAGCGTTTTCCCGGGCCGGGTTTGACATTCTGCGGGACTATCCCTGCCCCACAGACGCCGCAGGCGGCGGACTGCTGGTGGACGATCTCTGCCATGCACTGGCGGGCGAAGTCCCATGCTGCATTTTCATCGACGATTTTCACCTGCTGACGGACAAGCGCGCTTCGCTGTTCCTCTGTATGCTGGCAAACCGGCTACCTTCGAATGTGCATCTGATCGTTGCCAGCCGGGACCGTTTCCTGCCCGCCGCGGAGGCGGTGCGTCTGGGGGCAAAAGTCTATCAGATCGGCACGGATCAACTGCGCCTTAACCATACGGAGCTGGCTGTCTATGCCCACCGCTGCGGCACGGAGCTTTCCGACGCGCAGGTGGAACGCCTACTCTATTCCAGTGAGGGCTGGTTCTCCGCCGTATATCTGAATCTGCGGACGCTCTCCGAGCGCGGCGTGCTGCCCAGCCGCCATTCCGATATCTACGCCACCTTTACCGCCGCCATGATCGATCCGCTGCCGAAACAGCAGCGGGAGTTTCTGGCGGTCATGGGGCTTGCCGATGAATTTACCATCGAAATGGCACAGTATGTCACAGGCGATGGGGATGCGGGGCAGATTCTCTCTGCGTTGACGGAGCAGAACGCCTTTGTCACGCGTCTGCCAGACGGCGCGACCTATCGCTTCCACCACATGATGAAGGAGTGCGCCGAGCGCAGCTTTCTGGCGATGCCAGCGGAAACGCAGCAGCGCTATTGGAAGCGCTTCGGCCTGTGGTATGAGCAGCACCGGCAGTATCTCCACGCCCTCGCCGCTTACCGGAAGAGCGGGAATTACGACGCGCTGCTGCGGGTCATCCGCAGCGATGCGGGCATCCTGCTGGCGTCGCTGAAGCCGGAGGATGTGCTGACGGCGCTGGACAACTGCCCCGCCGAAACGCTGAAGGCCTACCCCTTTGCCATTCTGGTGCTGATGCGCCGGATGTTCACCTGGCGGCAGATTCCGAAGATGCTGGAACTGAAAGCGCTGCTGCTGACGGCCATCAGGGAGCATCCGGAGATGTCCGAAGAAGAGCGCGGCAACCTGCTGGGGGAATGCGATCTCATTCTGAGCTTTCTTTGCTACAACGACATCAGCGCCATGAGCCGCCTGCACCGCAGCGCCAGCGCGCAGATGTCCCGTCCCGCCATCAGCATCCAGTCGAGCGGCGGCTGGACCTTCGGCTCACCGTCCGTTCTGATGATGTTCCACCGTGCACCGGGAGGGATGGAAAGCGAGCTTGCGGAGATGGACGAGTGCATGCCCCATTATTACAAGGTCACGAATCACCACGGGCAGGGTGCAGAGACCATCATGCGCGCCGAGGCGCTGTTCTGTCAGGGCCGCTTCACGGATGCCCACATTGAACTGGAGCGGGCCTATGCACAGGTGAAGGACAACGGACAGATCAACATGGCGCTGTGCTGCGATTTTTTGTCGCGGCGGCTCTCACTGTATACCGATGTGGAGCAGCGGTACACCTTCGAGGAGCGGTACGCGGACCTGCTGCGCTATCACGACGCCTCGTGGATCAACCTCTGGAGCGCCGCCAGCGCCTACTACCATGCCCTGCGGGGCGAAACGGACAATGTCCCGGAGATTTTCTCCCAGCACCGTCTCTCTGATATCAATATGCTCGCGCCGGGCAAGCCCATGATGGAGATGATCGAAAATCAGGTGTATCTTGCTCAGGGCGCTTATGCCAAGGTCATCGGACACAGCGCGCAGCTTTTGGCTGTATGCGAGGCCATGCACTATGCACTGGTGGCCCTGCACATTCGCATCCAGACGGCGGCAGCCTATGCACAGCTGGGAAAGAGCGAGGAAGCCTGCACATGGCTGAGACAAGCCCTTTCCAACGCCGCACTGGACGGCCTTGTAATGCCGTTTGTGGAAAATTACGGTTTCCTGAAGCCCCTGCTGGCGCGGGAACTCAAAACTGACCTGATTGCAAAGATCACCGAGCTTGGCGAAGGGGCAGGGGCGCGAAACGCGGCGAGCACCCACCCAGCGGCCTTTGACGCGCTGACGCCGCGGGAATTTGAGATCGTGGAACTGATGGCGCAGCGGCTGAGTAACCGCGAGATCGCGGAAAAGCTCTACCTCTCCGAGGGGAGCGTCAAGCAGTATGTGAATCAGATCTATTCCAAGCTTCATATCGAGGGCGATACCCGAACCAAGCGGAAGCGGCTTGCCACGCTATTCGGGCAAAAGACCTAACCTTTGGTTAATGGTTATCCCATCGCGTCCACCGTACAATATTTGTACGGTGGATTTTTAGTTTTGCGGAAAGGAGGGCACGCACTTGAACCGAAGGTATCTCACAGCCGTCACACCGCTGCCCGACCATGTTTTGCAGGTGGACTTTGTGTCCGGCAGTCGGCTTTTGCTGGACATGAAGCCGCATCTGGACAAGATCCGGTTTCGCCCGCTGGCAGATGCGAGGGTATGGAACAGCGCTGTGACCAACGGCATCTTTGTCCGCTTTGGCGATGTGGAGCTGAGCCACGATGAGATCTTGTCCATGGCGGAACAGGAATGCTGACACAGAAAAGAACAGGAGGAGTCATCTGTATGAAGAAAAACCAAGTCATTTGGCGGCGGAGCATCAGTGGCTTTTTGGCCCTGCTGCTGTGCCTGACCCTGCTGCCCGCAGCGGCGCTGGCGGCGAATACTACAGCACCCCGCATCACCGCCATCGGCGGTCAGGAAAACCTGAGCATCAGTACAAACGATCATGGCAACGGCTGGAGCTATGACGCCGCCAGCAAGACCCTGACGCTGAATGGATATAACGGCGGCAGGATCGAGGTGGTGGGAGACGAAAAACAGAGTTTCACCCTGAAGCTGGTGGGCAGCAATACGATCAAAAACAGCGGCTCCGGCTATGGCCTGACAGTAACCTCCGCGGATGCTTCTTCTCTTGACAATCCGGATAACTACATGAATTTTACCATTACGGGCGATTCAGGTGCCAGCTTGAAGGTCAACGGCATTGACATTGTCAGAAGGGTCAAGCTTGTCATCGGCGGCAGCGCCAATGTTGTGTCGGAGACAACCGCAAAAAACGTCTGTGCGCTGAAGGGCGGCGGCGAGGGCAACTGCTCCGTTACCATTCAGGACAACGCGAACGTGACCCTGAAAAGCGGGATCGAGCAAACGCAGAACACCTTCTGTCTGGTGCCCATTATGGGAAACCTGACCATCGACACCAGCGGTAAGATCATGATCGATGCCAGCAGCACCGGCGGCCCCGCGATCCGGCTGGGAAACGGGAATGTATATACCTATCTGCGTCGTGTAAAGGAAATGACGCTCAAGTGGAATACAGGCGCTAATTACCTGCATAGGCACAATACAACGCCCTGTGTCGAGAATACGGGCACTACGGATACCGGCGAAGCAATCACGATCTACCGCACAGGACCATACGTCTGGGTGTTGTTTAGAAATAACTCCGGTACGCCGAAGTATCTCAATGCCACCGTACCACATTATGACAGAAAGTTTATGAAGGGCGACATGATCACCATCTTCGCAAAGGCACCAGAGGCAGGAAAGCGGTTTACACACTGGACATGGGAATGCGTAGACAAAAGCGGTAACGATATACCCCTGGAATTCCTGAACGGCACCAGTGCCGCCTCTGCCAATGCTGAGATCAAAATTCCGGACCCGGAGAACATCAAGCTTGCCGCCGGTGATCACAACCTCTATTTCACCGCCCACTATGAGGACATCCCCACCACCGGCGTGACGCTGAGCAAAGACACCCTTGCACTGGTGGTCACGGGCAGCAGCGAAACGCTCACCGCAGCAGTCCAACCGGCTAAGGCGTCCCAGAGCGTGACATGGGCCTCCAGCAACACAGCCGTGGCAAAGGTGGACGAGAACGGCACCGTCACCGCCGTGGGCGCCGGCGAAGCGACGATCACGGCTACGGCTGCGGTCGCGGCTGAAGGCGGCGAGAAGCCCTCCGCCAGCTGCACCGTCATGGTGACGGAGCCCACATACACGGTAACGCTGAACCCCAACGAGGGCACGATCGCCGATGGGAAAAATGTGACCGGCTATACCAGAGGCACGGGCGCAAAGTTGCCCACAGCTGCCGACATCACCCGGGAGGGCTATCTTTTCAAGGGCTGGTACGAGGATGCTAATTTTTCCGGTCCTCCGGTGACGGCCATCACTGCCACCGACACGGGTGACAAGACCTTTTACGCCAAGTGGGCGTTGGCGCACACCGTCACCGCCTATGGCCTTTACGGCGGAGTCATAGGGATCACCCCCGGCGAGACCTTTACCGAAAAGTACGCCGCTGGGGATACGGTCGCTCTCCAGATCGGCAAGCGGGACGGCTATACCCTGCGGAGTCTGACGCTGGAGGGGATCAGCGAGGATGCTCTGACCTGGGCTGCAAAAGGCGAAGAGAATCAACAGAGGGGCATCCACTTTGCAATGCCTGAAGGGGATGTGACCGTGACCGTCAACTGGCGGTCCAACTCCAGCGGCTCTTCCTCCAGTTCCGGCAGCAGCTACGCCGTGTCCGCCCCCAGCGCGAAGAACGGCGATGTGACTGTCAGCCCCAAGAATGCCTCCAAGGGCGACCGGGTGACCATCTCCGTCAAGCCTGACAGCGGCTACGAGGTCGGCTCCGTCACCGTGCTGGACAACAAGGGCAATGAGCTGAAACTCACCGACAAGGGTGACGGCAAATATACCTTCACCATGCCCGGCAGCAAGGTCACCGTCACCGCTGAGTTTGTCGAGGAGCAGGCGGCTTCCATCTTTGCGGATGTTCCCGCCGATGTTTATTATGCCAAGGCAGTGGAATGGGCTGCAAAGAAGGGCATCACCAACGGCAAGGCCAACGGTCTGTTCGGTTCCAACGATCCCTGCACCCGTGGCCAGATCGTTACCTTCCTGTGGCGTGCCGCCGGTTCTCCCGCCCCCAAGGGTACAGCCAAGGTTCCCGCCGATGTGCTCCCCGGCAGCTATTGCTATGACGCAGTGGCATGGGCGCTGGAAAACGGCATCACCAATGGTCTGGATGACGGCACCTTCGGCGTCAACAGTACCTGCACCCGCGGCCAGAGCGTGACGTTCCTGTATCGCGCCATGGGCACCGCTCCCACCACGGTGAACGGCTTCACCGATGTGGCGGCCGGCGATTTCTACGCCGAGGCTGTGGCCTGGGCCGTGGAAAACGGCGTGACCGACGGCACATCTGCCTCCACATTCAGCCCCAACAATGGGTGTACGAGAGCGCAGATTGTCACCTTCCTGTTCCGCACCATGAACTGACCCACCTGATTGTTCTTTCTCATTCCTAACTCTCGGTTAGAGCGGGCTGGCCAGTGCCATGAATGAACCCTGATATTGCAAATAACGCGTTTATCCATCAAAGAGCGCCTGCAGTAGGTATCTATCGGACATGTGTATCAGAAAATTTTATCCCCTATAACACACACGGGGCGCACCGCATTGGTGTGCCCCGTGTGTGTTTGTATTGCTTAGAGTGCTGCATTTCTTTTTTGTAGGAATCCCGAAAATGCTAATGGCAGAGGTGGCTTGCGCTATGAAAAATTCCACTCACACAATGCCATATCTGCACCCATCTACCCGATGGATACTGATCATTTTTTCTCGCTCCGGCAGAAACAGCGCATATAGTCCTCATGCTCTGCTGGTTCTGATTTTCTGCACAATCTGTTCTCCGGTCAGCTCACTGATGCGGTGGATATTTTGGCAAAAGGGCTTCAGGCTGAAATCCATACCCGCGTTTCCCTGGACCAGCAGGATGCCTGTGATCGTGAAGCGGCGGGCAGATTGTTCCTCCCGCAATTCGGAGATATACTCCGGCGGCAAGTTAGCAAAATGGCACTGCATTACGAAAGACAGAGAGCGACCATTTTTTATTTGTAATTACAAATCCTCTCTGACCCACTTTTGACCCAGAATAGGATCGGGGCGGGCAGGGCTGGACGGAAAAACGGAAAATCCAACCAGCAAACAGCATCAAACAGCTTAAAACGGAGCCGTTTCGGCTCCGTTTTTTCTTCGAGACAACCTACGGACCAGGAGGCCGGGGGTTCGAATCCCTCACGGCGTACCAAGATGTGTTGATGAAAGATGCAGCACGGAAAACGCCGCACGAAAGTGCGGCGTTTTCACATATTTCCACCCACTCTCCGGCACAAAAAGTTCTGAAAATCGAAATTTCCCGCTTTTCAAATTTTTGCGGCGAGAGGCGACATAAAAAGATGCAGGAACGCGTTTTCGGAAAGTTCGGGTGACTCGAACCACCAGGCTGATAAAAGAGAGAAAAACAAGGCATCAAGCCGTCATTTGCTTCCCCACGGGGGATGCAAATGGCGGCTTTTTCGTTTTTCGGCGCCATTGGTGCTTTCGCTTCGTTTGTCTATCATTCCTTGGTGGTGTTGGTAATAGCTTTCACTGAAACTTTCGGGTATGCTTGCGTTGCAAAAAAACGAAGGAGGTATCCGAGAATGGCAACCACCAAAAACTTGTGCGCTCAGATCCCCATTGACCTGCATGAGCGGGTCAGCGAAGAACGAGAATGGCTGGGTCAGACCACCAGCGAGTACATCGCCAACCTCATCCAAGACTATTACAACATAATGGAAAAACAGAAAGGCGGCATTCAAATGACTGAAAAAGGCAGAACGATGGCATTCCAGATTCCCGAAGAACTCTTCCAGCGCATCAAGCGTCACCTGGAGCGCGAGACGCTCCGCACCGGCAAAAAGCTCACTCAGCGAGACTTCGTGCTGAACCTGATCACGCAGGCACTGGACGAAGCAGATGCAGAGAGCGCTGCAGAGCAGGGCGCCCCCGCACAGCCCCCTGTCGCGCCCTGTGTGACCGAGGAAGCCGCTTCTGCGGACATGGGCACCCCCAACGAGAATAACGCCGTGTAAGCCAGCACAAACGCCAAAACAAAAGAACACACTTTAGAAGAAAGCCGGTCATGGCATCCGAACAGTTCGGGTGCCATGACCGGCTTTTTGCATTTTGCGAGAAAGGAGGAACTCACCGTGGCAAGCGAGATCAAAAGTCGCTTTACAGACACCGAAATGCAGATTGCCAGGGAAACCGACCTGCCGGATCTGCTGACCCATCTGGGCTATCAGGTTAAGCGCATTGGCCAGTATCACACCGCCGCAGAAATGGACAGCCTGCGGATCAAGGACCGGCGCACCTGGTTCCGCTACTCTCAAGGCATCGGCGGCGATGCGATCACATTCCTGCAGCAGTTCTGCGATAAAACTTTTCCGGAGGCAGTAGAGTACCTGCTGACCTTTCAAGGCAAGGCCAGAGACGCTCCTGTCAAAACAAAACCAGTCACCAAGCAGGACGAGCCGCCAAAAGAGTTTGCATTGCCACCGCGCAATGTAGATGACCGCCGCGTATTCGCTTACCTGCGCAAGCGCGGCATCGCTCCGCAGGTGATCCTGCAATTTTTGAACAGCGGCCTGCTGTACGAGGACGCCGAGTATCACAATTGTGTTTTTGTTGGGAAGGATGCGACCGGACAAGCCAAGTATGCCGGACTGCGCGGAACCTACGACCAGAACGGAAAAGGCTTCCGTGGAGATGTGACAGGCAGCGATAAACGCGTCGGCTTCGCGCTCCCGTATGACCGCAGCTCAGATCAGGTTTTCGTATTCGAGGCGCCCATCGACTTGATGAGCTATCTCACACTCCACCGGAACACACAGAACGCGCTGGCCCTCTGCGGCCTTTATGACGGCGCGCTGCAAGCCTATCTTCGGAACAATCCCCAGATCAAGCGGATCGTTCTTTGTTTGGATATGGATACACCGGGGCAAGAAACGGCGGAACAGCTCCGGAAAAAATACGCGGAAATGGGATATGAGATATCACAAGAGAAGCCCCGCATCGGAAAGGACTGGAACGAGTACCTGCAAAAAAGGAAAGTGCTGGAAAGGGGGCGGTGAACTAAGTAACATCAACTGCGATCCCAGCATCTCTATACCCAAAAATTTTAAGGAGGAATTCAGCACTTGAACAAAAATCATACACTTTCGCGCCGAGCTATTGCCATGCTGTTGGCACTGGTAATGTGCCTCGGCATGATCCCCAGCGCCTTTGCCGCACAGCAGAACAGCTACCATGACCCCGCGGAACACTGGCAGCAGGCGGTTGGTCGCACCAATGAACTGGACGCCAACAGCGTTGTTACCTATGAGACTTTCCAGTGCGGCGAATGCCGCAAAGCGACATCCTTTGCCGTGTTCCGTGTCCCTGAATATACCAGAGACGGCAAGACTGCGCTGAGCCGCAATGTGAAATACTCGGACGGTACCATGGTGGATGGCGTCGGTAAGGGTTCCGTGTTGGACGGCACCCCCGGCAGGGACGCCTATTATACCGGCTACCATTACACCAAAGCAGTCTGCGAAACCTGCGGCAGCATCAACACCAATATGGGTAAGAGCGAGTACGGCTATCCGCAGCGGAAACATCATGCCGTTCGTCCGTCTGTGTATATAAGTACTTTAGCAGCAGGAGAATGCGTCGCTGATTTTCGTTTTTTGCCATCGTTCGCTTAATCCACCAATCCGTATTTGACCTTGATGCGGTCGAGCTTTTCCAGCATGGGTTCCCCGGCAAACCAGAGGAAGATCCATGTGGCCGCGGCCTGAATGCAGTCCATGGGGAAGCCGGAGATATAGTAGCTCAGGATGATCTTTCCGTTTAAGTCGCTGGACCACATGAGGGCGGAGGCGGGGTTCATAATGCCGCCGTAAATCACAATGGCCGCCAGCGCACCGAACACACACAGGGAGAGCCGGGACCGGCGCAGCAGCCCCTTCCGGAACAAAACCCCCGCCAGGAAGCCGATGATGCCCATGCAGAACATCTGCCACGGCGTCCACGGTCCCTGAGAGAACATGACATTGGAGGCCAGCATGATCATGGCCCCCACCAGAAAGCCCGTCTCCCCGCCGAAGGCCACTCCGGCGATGATGGTGATGGCCATAATCGGCTTGAACTGGGGCAGCATGAAGAACACTGCCCGTCCGGCCACGCCCAGAGCGCACAGCACCGCGATGATGACCAGTTCCCGGGCCTGGGGCTTCCGCCCTTCAAATACCAGGAAGAAGGGCAGCATGGTCTCCAACAAAATCAGGAGAGAGATGAAATAGTACTTCTTCCCGCCCAGATAGTAGATGCCGATAAACAGCGTCAGGGGGATGAGCAGCAGGATCATCACGGCAGCCGCTGCCGTGCGCTTCCGCAGCTTTCGCTGCTCCTTCGGCGTCTGCACCAGATAGCCCGGACGATTGGACTTGCGGCTGACGGCAGCGGCCAAAACGAGCAGCGCTGCGATAAATCCGCCGTACAGCAGAAGCTGGGCGGTGCTCATACCCGTCAAACCATCCGGCGAAATGATGGAGGAAAGGTCGGTAATGCCGATGGCGTACAGGAACAGCACCACAGCTACGGCACCGGAGGCGGCGGCCAGTGCCTTCCGCCACAGGGGCAGCTTGGGTGGCTTCCAGTCCGCCGAATTCTCCTGCGGCTCCGGCAGAGGCGGAATGTTCTCCGGCAGGGCCGGTTCCGGCGGCAGGACGCCGCCGCAGGCGGAGATCACATCCTCCGCCGTCACCGCCTCCGGACTCAGGCTGCGGGCCATGCGGTTGGCGGAGGTGGTATAGAAGTTATTCCCGGAGAAGAAAACCCGGGGGGGCGCCTCTGTGACGATATTCCCGTCAAAAAACAGGGCGCAGCGGTGGGCATACCGGGCGCAGAATTCAATGTCATGGCTGACCATGAGAATGGTCACGCCCCGGCGGAGCAGGGTCTCCAGAATGCCCGCGATGGTCCGCTTGAACTCCGCGTCCAGCCCCTTGGTGGGCTCGTCCATCAGCAGAATGTCCGGCTTTAGCAGCAGCACCTTCGCCAGCGCCGCCCGCTGCTGTTCACCGCCGGAAAGGTCATAGGGGTGCCGGTCCAGCAGATTTTCCAGCTGGCACAGGGCGGTCACATAGGCCACCAGCCCGTCCCGCTCCGCCCGGTTCTTTTTCTTCCCCTTCAAAATTTCATAAAGGTCCTCCCGGACGGTTTTTTTCACAAACAGCGCCTGGGGGTTCTGGGGCAGCACCCCCACGCTGCCGTGAAGCCGGATGTCCCCGCGATAGGGCTTGCACAGGCCGGACAGCAGCTTCAGCGTGGTGGTCTTGCCGGTGCCGTTTCCGCCCAGCAGGGCGAGGAATTCCCCTTTCCGGACTTTCAGGGAAAGCCCCTTCACCACATCCGGCAGGTCCTTTTCGTACTTAAACCAGAGGTCAGAAGCCTCAATGACCGCCTCCTCCGGGTAGGTATGCTTCGGCTCCGGAGGCAGGGCATTCAGGGGATGCTCTGCGGCATAGGTGTGAAGCCAGTCCCGCCCTTCCCGGACGGTGACCGGGCAGGCATTGTCGTTTTCCACCGCCGCCCAGATGCGCATGGCGGTGGGCATGGCAAGGAACATGGTGTGGCCCTGCTCCTTGAGCGTCACGCCCACCTCCTCCGGCGTGCCGGTGCAGAGGAGGCTTCCCTGGTCCATGACCGCCACTGTGGTGGCCAGCGGGAACGCCTCCTCCAGCCGGTGCTCCGTCAGGATGATGGTGGTGCCTAGTTCCCGGTTGATCTTCCCCAAAGTGGCCAGAAAATCGCTGGCGGCGATGGGGTCCAGCTGGCTTGTGGGTTCGTCCAGAATCAGGACGGAGGGCTGCATGGCCATGACAGAGGCCAGATTCAAAAGCTGCTTCTGCCCGCCGGAAAGCTCCGTCACATTTTTATAAAACCAGGTCTGAATGCCGAAAAAGCTGGCCATCTCCGCCACTCTGCGGCGGATGGTGGGGGTGTCGCACCCGAGGCTTTCCAGCCCGAAGGCCAGCTCGTGCCACACCTTATCGGTGACGATCTGGTTGTCCGGGGACTGCTGCACGAAGCCGATCTTCTGGCTCTGGGTGCGCTGATCCAGTTCATCCAGAGGGGTTCCCTCGAACAAAATCTCCCCCACGCGCGTCCCGTGGGGGGCAAGGACGGTCTTCAGCTGCCGCAGCAGGGTGCTTTTTCCGCAGCCGGACGGTCCGCACAAAACGAGAAATTCCCCAGCCTCCACCGTCAGGTTAAGCTCCCGGAGCGTCCGCTTCTCCTGCTCCGGGTAGGAGAAGTTCAGGTCCCGGATCGCAAAAGTTTCCACTTTTTATCCTCCCAACGGTTCAGAATCACAGGGGTCAGGCACAAGGCCAGATAGACGATCTGGAAGCTGACGGTGAACGGCGTCACCGCCGCGCCCCGGATCGTCGGATAGTAGCGCCAGGAAAAGCCGCCCGCAGCCCAGCCGCTCAACAGATACACGCCGCAGAACAAAAGCCACAGCAGAGCCGTTTTGTCCCGCTCATCAAAGCGGTAGATAGAAAAGGCCGTCCGCCCCGGCAGGCCGTAGCCCCGGCTTTTCATGCTGTCCGCCGTCTCGATGGCGTTTTCCAGCGCCCAGGTGATCATGATGGAAAAGATCGTAATGGCGTTTTTCGCCCGCTGCAGAAGGGAGCCTTCCGAGGTGTCCCGGCCGATGCAGTGCTGGGCCTCGCTGACCACCTGCAGCTGGGCCTTGAACTTGGGGACAAAGCGCAAGGTCATGCTGAGCACCAGGCTGAGCGCCGGGATCACCCGGCCGAAGAGATAGACGAACTTATCTGAGGTCATCACCGCATTGTAGCAGGAAAACCAGGTGATGACGGCGGCCAGCATGAGGGCTGCCGTGAGGCCGTAGAGCATACTCTCCATGGTCAAAGGGTTCCCGGAGGGCAGGTAGGTCAAAATGGTCGCGCCCTCGTGGTTAAAGGCCGGGTTCAGGACCGCTGCCAGCAGCATCATGGGCAGCAGGAACCGAAGGCTGAACCGTACCGCCTTCCGCCCGTTGAGGTAGATGGCGTAGCACAGCGCGCAGCCCAGGGAAATGAGCAGGCTGACCGGATGCAGCAGGAACATGGTGAACAGAAACACCAGCCCGAAATATAGAAAATTGATCCCGGGATGATAACCGGAAAAGGTATCTCGGTTCTGCAACAGATCACTTCACTTTCAAAAGAGGGGCGCAAAGCAAATGCCGCGCCCCTCCGGATTTAACCGCCGGTAGAATAGAATCCGCCCACATCTACGCCAAGATTACAGGTATAGACCCAGCAGACCGTGTCGCCGTCCTTCAGCTGATAACGGCTGCACCCGTAGTTGGGGAACCAGTCGTTGACTTTGTACATCCAGCCGGACAGTTCTCCGCAATCGAATTCGTACAGGTTATGAATGCCCTCAATATAAGCGGAGTTATACATGGGGGTATTTTCAAATTCCATATGGATCTTCTTCTGCTTGCAGGTGCGCTGGAGCACATTGAACACGCTTTCGCCCTCGTAGAAGGTGACGGTGGTAGGCTTTAAGATCCAGCCGTCCTCCGGTACCAGCTCCACCTTTTCCGGATCCAGCCAGTCTATATTGTCCAGAATGGTGGCACAGGAGATGGACAGCGTACAGGTGTACGCCTTATCCGTAATGGTTACATCCTGGGGTTCCACCGGCAGGGGTTTCCCCTCCGGTACCGGATCTGTCAGATACTTATCCTTTCCGGTGCTGGGGTCAATGGCCATACCGTTGGACTCGGAGTAATCCTTATCCCCTTTAGAAACACCGGCGGAAGAACCTCCGGCAATGGCTTCTGCGGCGTGGACCTTATCCTCCGCAGACATCCCACCCTCCGTATCGCTGGGACGGGATGCAATGCCGCTTTCCGGTTTCGCGGTGTTTTCTGTTTCCTCCGGGTTTTGGGGTTCATCGGTATCGGCAGGGTCCGGTGCATCCGGCGTGTCATTCGGGGTATCCGGCTCTGTATCGGGCGCGGTGTCAGACGGTTTCGGCGCTGCCGTTTCCGTGGTTTGCGGTTTTTCTGTTGTCCAGCCCTGCAAGCCGGGGGAATTCCCACCATACCAGAACGACGCCGCCAGAATGACTGCAATCAGGGCGGGGACGATGACTTTCCATTTGTTCTTTTTCCACCACATAATGGTTCGCTTCTCCTTTACAGAAGATTGGACTTTGCCAGCAGGTTATAGAGCATCTGTGCGACCTCGCAGCGCTTGATGGCCACCTTCGGCTGGATGTTCAGATCCGAGTCGTCCAGAATCCCGTTCTGGTAGCAGAATGCAAGGCTTTCCCGCGCCCATGCGCCGGTAGTCACATAGTCCCCGAACTGTGCCAGGGTATCCCGCATCGCGGCGTTATCCACTGCGGTATCCATGCCGCAGAGCTTGGCCGCCCGGGCCACCATGGCGGCGGCCTCCTGCCGGGTGATGGTGCCATTGGGGTTAAAGGTGGTGGCACTGGTGCCGTTGACGATTTTGTAGGTATAAGCAGTGCCGACATAAGAGGCAAACCAATCGGAGGATTTAACATCTGTGAAATTGGAAGTAGTTTGCAGCGGCAGGCCCAGACCGCGCACCACGATGGCGGCAAATTCCGCGCGCGTCATGTTGGCGTCCGGGTCAAAGCGCGTCTCTGTTTTGCCGTTGATGATGCCTCGGACAGCCATGGCCTCAATGGCAGGCTGGTTCTTGTGGGCATGAACGCCGGAGATATCATCAAAGGTCTTGCCGGGAGAGACAACCGGCATCACCTTGACGGCGGGGTCTTTTCCGGGCAGGCCCTTGGTGTTGTCCGAGCCGTTGCTGCTATCCGGGACGGTGATGGCGTCTCCCATGCGGTACAGGCTATTCTTGCCTTGGCGGGCGCGCTGCACGGCAACCAGGCCATAGAAGCCCTGCTCACTGGCCATCTGGTTGCTGCCGGAGCCGTCCTGGGTGTGCAGGAAGCCCTTGCCGGGGAGGTGGAAGGTCATCAGGTTATCCAGCATGGTCTTGCCGTTTTTCACAAACCGGGCATCATCCAGGGAAATGCCCAGTTCACACAGCGCCACAATCATCTGCACGCAGCTTTCGGAGTTGGCCGTGCCCCAGGAAGCAAAGCCGCCGTCGGCGCTCTGCTTTTTGGACATACAATCCAGCGCCTTTTCGCAGGCTTGTTTCACCGCGGGCTGATCCTGATATTTGGCCAGCGCCTGCAGCGTCATACCGGTGATATCCGGGTCGGAGGTGTTGTCTCCGGAGGAGGCGGCAGAGGTGCCGCCGAACAGGCTCCAGCCGCCGTCCGGAAGCTGGCAGGCCAAAATGTGGTCTACATACATCTGCCGGGTGGCCTGGGTCTTGGCCTCCGGGTTCTTGGGCATGGGATAATTGCGGCTGTCCAGCGCGATCAGCGCCCAGATGGGACCGTTCAGGCCCTGCCAGATGGTCTTATCATAGTCGCCCAGGGCTTTGGTCAGGTCATAGCCCGCCACATTCCGGGCGTCCTTGCCGATGGAAGAAAGGGCCACGATCAGGCGGCTGTACTCCGTGTACTTTTTTTCGTGGAGCACGCCTTTGCAGGCGGTGACATACTTTTCCACCGTGGCATAGTAGTTCTGATAATAGCTGTTCGGGACGGCATAGCCAGATCTGGCCAGGCCGATCACCGCCCACTCGCCGCCGATAGAGCCGACCTGGGGGCTTTGCACCGTCTGGTACATATACTGCGCGGTGTCCGTGACGGCCTTTGCCAGCGTATCGTCCGATACGGCGGCAAAGGCGTTGACGGAAAGCCCCAGTGCAAGCACCAGAACCAGCAGGAGACTCAGACTTTGTTTTTTCAGTTGGTACATATTACGCCCTCCATATCCATTCCTCAACACTGAATTTCTATCGATATGTACTAAAATATCCGATATGTACTAAAATATCTCTCCTATTACGGCAGAGATACATCATTTTCAAAGGGAAGCCCCATAGGGGGAAAGGTTGTTCTTTGTGCTTGATATATGCTGGAGTTTGATTGGATTTGGACAAGCTGCCGCGGGAAAGGAGGGCATACCTCCGTTCCCGCAGCGCTTTTTCTGTGGGAATGTGCTATGCGGCGGGAATGTCCGGGAAGCGCCGCAGCGCTTCCCGGACGGCTACGCGAATCGGGGAACTTGCCTGCAAATCAGGCCGGATCACTTTGCCAGATAGCGATACAGGAAGGTCACCATCTGACCGCGGGTGCAGGTCTCATCCGGCGCGAAGGTCGTGTCGGTAGCACCCTTGGTGATGCCCTGCTGGAAGGCCCAGGCAACGGCATCTCTGTAGTAGGCATCCGTCTCCACATCGGTGAAAGATGTGCTTCCCGTCACAGCCGGGGACTTGGCGCTCCGATACAGGAATGCCGCCATCTGGCCGCGGGCGCAGACCTCATCCGGGCTGAAGGTGGTATCCGTGGTGCCCATAGTAATGCCGTTCTCGATGGCCCACAGCAGTGCCTTGTAGTAATAGGCATCGGCCTTTACATCGGTAAACGGATTGGTCTTTCCCGTCGGCTCCGGAGAACCGGCAGCACGCCAGAGGAAAGTCACCATCTGGCCGCGGGTGCAGCCTTCGTTGGGACTAAAGGTTGTATCCGTAGTGCCGTTGGTGATGCCCTGCTCCACCGCCCACTTCACCGCGTCGCAGTAATAATCGCTCGCTTTGATATCGGCGAAGGGAAGTCCGGTGTTCAGCTTGGCGAATGCCGCTTCCGCTTCGGTCAGCACATTATAGTTGCCGACCAGCTTCTTCTGGGCATCCGTCAGCTTGTCATAGGCGCTGCGCGCAGCCTTGATTTGATCGCCGCTGTCCTTGGTGACCGTGCCAATGGCAGAGATCAGGCCGATGACCTCGCCGGCCGCTTCCTCGTTGGGGTTCTTGCTGATAGTGCCCGCGGAGGTGTGGGTCAGCTTGGACAGCCGTTCCACCAGAGCGTTGTAGTTCTTGTAATCGCCAATGGTGATGTAGCCCTTTTGCTCATCGCTGAGCGCCCTATAGGCTTTATCCGTGGCCTCGATGTCGTTCTTGGCCGCTAGGACCTGGGCATCCGTTGCCTTGTCGCTGTTGGGCAGCGCCGCCAGCATGGATTTCACCTTGTCGATCTCCTGGAACTTCTTGACCGCCGCTTCCGCCGCCGTCAGCTTATCGCTGTTGGTGACTTTCGCCTTGGCGTCAGAGGACAGTCCGTCATAGGCTGTGCGGGCCAGTGCAACCTGATCCGCCAGATCCTTGTAATTGGAATAGGTGACCATGGGGATATTCTTGATCATCTGGATCACACTGTCCGCACTGGAGCTGTCCGTCACCTTGATGGTGTACCAGGTACCGGTGTATTCGATGGCCTCCGTGCCCTGATTATTCATGCTGGGCCAGGAGCGCTCACCAACGCCGATGTAAATGATATCGCCCACCTTGGCGGGGATCGTCTCGTCCTGACGGTACCAGTTTTCGCCAGACTTCTCGTTGAGATAGATCCGCATCTGGTAGTTTTTGTTGGCCGCCACGGGAACCATGCTGATGCTGCCGGAACCGGGCGTCAGCACATAGCTGAGGGTTCCGGAGGCAAAGTTGGGAGACAGCGTACCGCCGTTGACGGTCAGGGTTTTCAGGCTGGTGTCGCTATTGCCCCAGGTGCCGCCCAGGTCTGCGCCCAGATCATCCGTGTACATGATGTGAATCTGGTCGCCGTCCGCCAGACGGTAGTTGCGGTCCTTGGCCTTTACCGAGAAGGACTGGAAGCCCTCATTGGTAAACCAGTTGTTCAGAGTGCCCATCCAGCCGGACTTGGCGCTGCCGGTAAATTCACCCAGCGTTTTGCCATCCTTACTGATAGAGGCCAGATAGGTAATGGTCAGGTCGTTTTTGTTGCCCCCGCTGCCGCCGGTGCCGGTCCAGTCGTAGCCCTCTTTTGTCAGGGCGTTAAGGATCACCGTCATCATCGTGTCGCTTTCATTCAGCGCCACATCCGTGCTCAGGATTCCTGCCTCGCCGTAGAACGGCTGCTTGGGGCAGGTGGTGTTCTCCATGATCACATGGACGGTGCCGTAGTCGCCAACGGTGGTGGAGCCGGAGCTATCCTGCTTCAGCGTTTTCACTGCGGCCATGGCGGCAATTGCCGTCTCCTTGGCCTGCAGGATCGCCTCGCTGGTTTCCGCCGCCTGAATGGCGTTCACGCCGATCTGGTATGCGCTGCTCAGCTCCTGCCAATTCGTGGAGGAATACTGAGACTTCACATACCCCTGATAGGCTTTGGCCAGATCGCTTGCCGCAGCGCTGCGCACACCCTCCAGATCCGCCGTCTTGGAACGGACGAACAGTCTGATGGTCACATCGTTGTGGGGCATCCGGTTGATCTCGATTTGCTTCTCGAACCAGACAGAAGATCCACCCGGCTTCGGCCAGGCGTTGGGATAGCCGTTGCTGATGCCGGATTCGCCGTCCGCGCCCACGATTTGGATGTCGTAGAGCTCATAGGCCTGGTCATTCAGCGAGGTCCCGTCTTGGGTAAGAGAGAGCATTTTGAAATACTCGCCGGGCGCTACCTCTTCCGTGCGGGTGCCATTCTGGAAATAGATGGGCCACTTGCCATAGGCGTCCTGACTGTTGCCGAGAAGCACGGGGTTTGTCATGTCCTCCGGCTGCAGCCCCACATACTCCAGCTTGATGGAATAGGTGGTGCGCTGTTCCAGTTTCAGCTCGCCCCTGTTGTGCTTTCCGTAGACATCCACCAGCGCGTTGTACTGGGCCTGTTCATTGGCGGTCAGGAGGTTTTCCGTCTGGTAGGCGGTCAGATCGTAATAGGCGTTGATCAGATTCAGGATGTTATCCAGATCGCCGGTAATGACCTTGCCTGCCTGCACTTCCTCCAGCGTCGGGCAGACCCGCGCCTTGCTGCGGTACTGAGAAACGGCTTTCTGGTTTGCGGTGTCCGCTCGCTGGATGGCGTTTTCAATCACTTTCTGCGCCTGCAGCAGGGCGTCGTTCATGGCCTGCAGCGTGTCCGCTTTGGCGATGGCCGTCTTTGCGGTGGCGTAGGCTTCCTGGGAAACCGTCCAGGGGTTAATGGTGATCTGAACCACTTTGCCGCTCTCGTCGTAATCGTAGTAGCTTGCCTGGAAGTCCATGGCGTCCTTGCTGCAGCGGGCAAGGAGGGCATCCAGCGTGCGGAGCATACTCTGCCGCTGCTGTTCCATCTCGTCGCTGCTCAGGGTGCCAACAGTCACTTCCATGCGCGCGCCGCCGGGCAGGTTGGGGAAGGTCTCGCCCCGCACCGCCGCGGTGGTGTCCACCGCCGTCAGTACATACTTACCGGCGGCGTACAAGGTCACATCGGCATTGCCGTTCTCATCCGTATAGAAGCCGGTGAGAACAGGCGCTGCGGGGTAGCTGCCGTCCTCGTTCTGGGG
Source organism: Intestinimonas sp. MSJ-38 (assembly GCF_018917925.1). Taxonomy (NCBI): domain Bacteria; kingdom Bacillati; phylum Bacillota; class Clostridia; order Eubacteriales; genus Intestinimonas; species Intestinimonas sp. MSJ-38. The sequence continues at coordinate 37,667 of NZ_JAHLPO010000018.1, forward strand.
ACCGTAAGCCACGATCTGCTTGGCCTTGGTGGCGCTCCAGGTGTTGCTGTAGTCCTCAAAAGTGGCCAGAGCGCGCTCCACATGGACGGTAAAGGGCTTGCCCTCCTGGGCGTTCAGCTGCGCGCTGTCCGTGGTGAAGCGGAGCAGCTGGATATAGTCCCGGAAGGTGTCCAGGGTCGCGTAGGTGCCCCAGACATAGTAGGAATCCTCCGGAGACAGGCAGCGCACGAGGGTGACCTGATCTTCGTCACGCAGCTGGCGGATCTTGGAATCCAGTAGGGCGATTCCCCAAACGGTGGACTCGCCGTACCGATCCTGGCTGTCAAAACCAAACTCTGACTTCGGAATGCCGCCGGCAACCAGCTGGCCGTTCACATAGACCATGGCCAGCGGGGCGATGCTTCCGTTGCCGCTGCCCTCCGCGGACCAGTCGAACCGGGCGGCGCTGCTCAGGTCGTTAAAGCTGTGGGCGCCGTCTGCCAGCGTTACATCCCCGTCAAAGAGGGCGGTGGCGCTGTTGGTCAGGGCGTACTTGGGATACAGTGCGCCGAAGTTATCGGTCACTGTGACATGAACGGTGATCTCACCGTTTTCCGTCAGACCATAGGCCGCGGAGTAGTACCGGGCCATGGCAAGGCGGAAGCTTCTTGCGGCCGCGCCGGAGGGGATGCTGTCGCCGTTGGGGTACTGCGCCATCAGCCGGTGGGCTTCCTCCCGTGCTGCCGTAAAGGCGTTCCAGCTGGCGTCGGTGTAGTTCCCCTGGGCTTCTGCCGGGAATGCCTGATCCACCTTGGCGGCCAGCTGCCGGGCGGTCTGAACCGCGTCCAGCTCGCTGTTGGTGCGCATGGATGCGCAGGCATCATAGATGCCGGTCAGCGCGCCCGCCAGATCTTCATTGGTGATGGCGTTCTCTGGCTTGTCGCCCTTGCGGGCGGGACCCCAGTTCCGATCGGTGGGGGTTCCGTCCTTATTGTACAGCGCCGCCAGCAGCTCCTGGGCATGGGTCAGCGCGGTCTCCATGCGTGTCCAGTCCGCTTCCGGGTAATTGACCTGTTCCAGGTCCGTGTAGCTGTTCGCCCCGTTGGGAACCATGTTATAGCCCTTGTCCGTCTTTTGGAGCTTGGACAAACGCTCGTACAGTTCCGTGGCGTTGACCTGGGTGGTGGGGATCAGTTTGGCGATTTCTGTCTTAAGGTCTGTAGCAGCCGTGTTAATCGCGTCTACAGTGGTTGCAGAGTCGAGGATTTTTTGAGCTTGCTCCCGCGGGCCGTTTGTTGCTGTGAACTTCTTCCAGAAGCCACTGTTGTGGTCTGTGATGGTATCAGACGAGTTGCCGTTGAAACGATCATTTTCCTGATACCAGTCTGATTCATGTTCACCAGTAACTGTTGCCAGCAAGGAGGAAAGAGGTTTCTTTTCATCATCTGTTAAGGGAGCGTCTGGTAAAGAGCCATCCGGGGTAACTTCAATGAGAATAGCATACCCCATGTTGGTTGGCTTGCTGGCTGTGCCAGCATTTTTGAAATAGAAGAAATAGTACTTTTCTGTCTGCGTGCTAAGTTTCTCTTTCGGATACCCTATTCCTGTTAAGATGGAAGAATCCTCAAAGGAAAAACCTTGTCCCCAATCTGTGATTTCTTGAGCAGTTCGTTTACCGTTTTTAGCAAAAGTTTTTGCTTTTGCTTGCAATACACCAGTGTAATTATACAAGCCTACTTTAGTAGAAATAGGAGCACCAGTGTTGTTTTTCATACTGAAGTTGTCATCAGCAAGCGATATTATATATGTTGTAGAGACGGTAATTTGGCTTTCGCCACTGCCAAGCGTTAATGTGTCCGTATATTTTTCACTATAGTCGCTTGTCACACCATTTGCATCAAATTCAATAGTGTCGTTAGCGGCAAATACTGTCGTTGGGAACAATCCTAATAGTAAAACGACAGCCAAGGCTAAGCTGAGAAAATTGTGAACAAATTTCCTTGCAATAACTGAGGGGAGCGGCTTATGCCGCTCCCCTTTCCATCCATCTACTTTTACCATGGCCATTATGCAGAGAGTTTCAGGAGTGTGACAAAAGCTTCGGCAGTTCCACTCTGGTTAATAATTTGCACCAGCGTGTCATCAGTTGTGAGAGGAACAGTCGAAGAAGCCGTTGCGGCACCATTCATATAAACATAAGTTCCGCCAGAGGCTTGCACAGCAAATTCATCACCGCACACAGAACCCAACCCAGAAATAGTGATGATTTGCTGTTTATCAGAGACAGAAGTAGTGGTTACATTGACATCCCAATCATTGACCAATTCGTCCAGACTCATATTGTCAATTGTGATAGTCGGAGCAACGGCAGCGCCGCTACCGCTCTCCTTTGCCACAAACACGCCGCAGACTTCAGCAGAGGTCTCGCCAAAGATGCCGGGGGTGGGCAGTGCGGTCAGGTTGTTGGGGTCCAGCGCCGCGGAGGTGTAGACCCGGACATACTTGATGCTGGTCAGAGGCACCGGCTCGCCGTTCCCGTTGACCGCCCAAGAGATATCAAAGCCGTCGCCGCCCACATCGCTGCGGGTGCCGGTAGAGGGAACGCTGGCGTAGGGATTGCAGGCCGTGCCATCGGTGGTGCTGCCGGTGATGCGGACATCCGCATAGCCGAACAGGTAATCATCGGTGGTGTCGCTGTCCTTTACCAGGTTCAGACCGGAGTAGGTGATGGTGGGATTGCCGGAAGCATCGGTACCGCGGGTCACATTGGAAGCCGCGAGGCTGCCCTGGAAGGGCGTACCCACACCGGCTACATCCATGTAGCCCTCATCCTCAGCCTCGGGCCACCAGGCCGTTGCGGCCTTGAACCGCGTCTCGGCTCCGCCATTGATGGAGTAGTAAACACCGTCGCTCTTCTTGGTGTAGGTCAGCGTGGCGTTGTGAATGGTCTCGTCATTGTAATAACGGGAACCGGCCAGCTCGTACCAGTCTTCGCCGTTGCTGGAGACCTGCACGGAAGCGGCTTCGGGGTTGCCCACGAAGGGGTTGCCGTAGATCACAAAGTCGATGCCGTACTTGTTGTTGGGATCGTTCTGCACGGCATCCTCGAACTCAAACTGGACATAGCCGCCGGGAGCACCCAGAGAAATGCCCGTGGAGGCCATGCCGCTGGTGATCTTGGTGGTGGAACCCTTGGTCACAGTAGAACGGCTGTACTGGGCACCGTCAGAATAAATGCTGCCCCAGGCCTGACCGCTGGCATACTGGCCGATGGGCAGGTAGCCGTTGACATAGGTAGGAGCAGTGCCGCCAGCTGCCACAGCCTGCTTGGGAGCCAAGAAGCGCACGGTGGTGGTACCGGAAGGACCGGTGAGGGTCACATTACCGCCGTTGGTGCCCAGCTCCACCGTATAGATAGCAGAACCGTTGATCGTCGGGGTGATGGTGGTGTAAGAAGTTTTATCGCCGTCAGCATTGTAGGTGGCGAAAGAGACATCGCCGCTGGCAGTCAGCTTGGTAGCACCATCGGCCTGCATGGTCAGGACATCGGGATAATAATTCTCCTTGGAACCCATGTAGGTGGCCGTGTAGGTGTCCCCACTGCCCTCAAAGCTCATGTAGCACTCCGGCTCCGTGTTGGGATACGCGGGATCGCCGAACCGCAGGGTCATACCATGGGTCTTAATGGGGTTCTTGTAGGTGCTTACCGTGTAGTTAAACACATAGGAATCCAGATAGCCCCATGCATTGACCACATCGTGGTGTACATAGGCTCTTCTGGTTCCAACGCCATCCGTCAGCGCAATGGGGAAAGTCAGGCTTGCAGCAGACGCGACAAACCCGGGCTGCTGGATGGAGGGAACATTGGAAATGACGCAGCGTTCCGCTGCGGTATCAGCCTTCACGAAATTGGCTGTTACCGTTGCGTCCGCTGCGGTAGCGCCGGAGAGAACGATGTTATAGGTGTAGGTATAGTTGATTTTCCCGTTGTTCAAGGTCACGGAAGTGACCTCCACAGAACTGCTGAGGACGGATGCGCCTGTGATCGAAAGACCAGCCACATCTTCGCCGTATGTCGTCAGTTCATAACTGCCTTCTACCGCCAGTGCGCTCACGCTCATCACGGAAACGACCATGACCAGCGCCAGCAGCATAGACAGCAGCTTGCGTGAAGCTTTCTTCATGCTGTTTTCTCCTTCTGTTTTGAAATTTTCCCTGTGATGCAGTTTCGCGTCCGGGAAATCTGACGCGGACTGCTGCGGAACTTGTTCCTTGGCTTTGCATCTGCCTCCGGAACCACAGGCCGAACGCTCCACGCTGCGCCCGTCCTCCGCAGGGAACGGGTCGGAGCATGGCGTGTCCCGCCTGCTACAAGCTGAGCCGGATTTGACGCATCGCCAAAAATAGTAGGGATGATAGGGAATTTGCGCTTGCGCCACGCTTCGGTACCGGTTCCTGCACTCCCGTCCGCCGCGACGGTGACCGCGTTTTCCTGCTTCTTGGCACGCTCCTGTCATCGCATACTTCCCCGAAGCCGGTATCTTCTCCCGATGTGGCTATTCAATTGTCGGCGCGAGTCGCCATATGGAAAACGGGAAACTCCCGTATCAATCGAATTTTGCTGCGCAGACCTGCTGCCTTTGCAGATAGTTTTTCAGAGTTTTGGGACTGAGCTTCATATTATTTCGCAGCGGCAGTCCGGCCAAGTGCAGCACCAACGGCCAGCTGCCAAAGCGCTCCCGGATGTAGATCCCGCCGAGGACCTCTCGCTCCAAGGGGGACTTTTTCTGCCCGTCCGAACATTGACGGACATATTCCAAAAGCTGCTCGTCCGTGTCCGCGCTGTGGCTTTCACCCCACTCCGCGTCCCGCGCCGTGCGGGCGCGCAGGTCTTCCTCCAGCCAGACTTTGTGCGCCTGGAATTTTGCTGCCCGTTCCTCCCGGAACAGCCGGGCATGCTTCCGGAACAAATCCTTATAAAACTGTGTTCCACGCAGGCTTTCCAAGCTGCCAGTGGGGGCAGTGCCTTCTTTTTGCAATTCCCGCAACTCTCTGCGGATTCGCTGTTCCACCTGTTTTTGGAGCCAGCGGTCTCCATGAAAGCGCTCATCCGCCACAGAACGACCTCCTTCATTTGGGCGCACTGCGCCCGTGAAATTGTGAGATCGTACAGAGGGTCGCGTCCGGTAGATTTCAAATGCTTTCCTGTAGGTCTTCTGACTCATGCGGATCGCCGCCGCGGCGCCTTCTCGCAAAAAGCAATGGTCTGTGCCGCAGCGCCGCATTTACAGCAGCGCGTCTGTGCCGGAGTTGCACCGGCTTCCCTTGTTCAGCTCTCGGGGAGCCACAGGAAATCCACGATATAAAAATAAAAAGACAGACATATTTCGCATACGCCCGTCTTTGTTTCCGAAAAAGAAAAAAGCGAATACAGGTTCTGTATCCGCTTCCGTTTCCATCGGAAAGGTGCAAGAGAAGTGCCGCAGTGCGCCTCTCTTACATCTGGCATTTTTTATCAGGGCAGCCCCGGAATACCGGGGGTAAGCCCTTAGTAGGTCTTCTGACTGATGTGTTCAGACGGCAGCTGGCTGCTATCGCCAACGCATATCCGCCGCCTTCCCAGCTAAGCCATTACGACCGCCAGTGACCTGCTTTTGCAGAAAACGGGTATGCTCCACACTCACAGCTATAGAATCGCGCGTGATCAAAGCTTTCGCTCGGGTCAGCAGACCGCGAAACATGTCCAGGAATTTCACCTGATTCCCTTGTTTAAGCAAACAAGGATGCGTGCCCGAACCGGAAAACCGGAACGGGTCGCGCATTCACCACAAAAGCCGGATGTGATATGAAATTATAAATGGTATAAGCTGCTTGCCGCCCTGCCATACTATTGGCAGCAGAGGCGGTTTGTTTTTCGTAAAGTCCGTCACTCTCTGAAAGAACCGTGGCAAAGTAGAACACGCCTTGCTCTTACGCTCCTGCAGACCAGATTTTTGACGGCAGATTTTCTTTTGACTCGCCGATCCCTATAGAGGAAATCGTGCTGACGGCGCACAGGAAGCGCCGCTTTTGCTCCATGCTTGGATGCACATAGATTTGCAGCGTGGTTTTGACGCTGGAGTGTCCCAGAATTTCACTCAGAGTTTTGGCGTCGGCGCCCTGCTCAACACAGCGTGTGGCAAAGGTGTGGCGCAGCGTGTGAAAATGATGATCCCGAAGCTGGTGCTTTTTCAGAAAACTGTGGAACCGGTATTGCATCGTCCGCGGCTCCATGGGCAAATCTGCCTGCCGCGTGAGTACATAGGCGTCCGCAGGCGCTGCCCCGCGCAGTCGGGTAAATAAATGGATCAGTTCCGCCGTCAAAGGAATTGTCCGTTCGGAAGCCTCGCTTTTTGGCGTTTGCACCGCCAGCTGCGTCCGGCTTCCCACTTTGAGCCGAAGCACCGTGCGGTTGACCTGTAAAAAACCCTCATCAAAGTTAAAATCCGACCATTTCAGGCCGCAAAGCTCTCCCAAACGCAGGCCGGTATTCAAACAGAGCAAATAGGCCGCGCCGGAAAGATCCGGCTTGGTCAGTACCGCACGGGAAAGCCGGGCGGTTTCCTGTTCCCCCAGCGTTTCTACCGTTCTTTGTCGGACAGCCGGGGGCTTGACCTCCCAGATGCCGCTGTCCGCAATCGCATATCTCTGATGTGCCAGACGCAGCGCGGATTTGCACAATGCTACCAAATCATTGACGGATTTCGGCGCCAAACCACCCCGGCCATCCAACTTGCCGGTACGCAGTTTTTGTACAATGAATGCATTCAGCGTTTCCGCTGTCAGACTGCTGACGCGCAGCGCCCCCAATTCCGGGATAATATGCCGCTGGGTAAGGGCAGCATAACGATGATAGCTGGATGGTTTTATTTCTTGCTGCTTTTTATACAGCCATTGCTCAAAAAGCTCTTTTACCGTCATCGGGCAGCGTTGCCGAGGGATTGTTTGTTCCATTTTCTTTTGCTGTAAACTCGCTCGAACTTCTGTGTAGGTTTTGCCGTAGACGGAGCGGTATTTCGCCTGTCCGTCTGGCTTGCGCTCATAGATATAGCGTCCCTCCCAGCGCCCATCGCGCCGTTTATAAATATTTTCCCCTTTCCTTGCCATGGTGAAATCTCCTTTTGACCAGTTTATTGACGGCAGATGCCGAAAACTTTTGGGTTGTGCATCCATCCGTTTGTCTTTCTTGTTGCTATTATCGTGATAAAACTGACTTGCATGGTACAGGAACAAACATTTTTTATCGGGATTGAAAGATATGATTGACATTCAAAACCGGCATGTTATACTAATAACGAGGAAAAAACCTTCGTAAAATGACGGACTTTACGAAAATTTTTTGCTATACTGCGTGCAGAAATTTGCCAAGTAGTCAGTTCTAAATTTATTGTAACATGATATTTTGTCAGTTCCTGTCGAATCGTTCTTTAGAAAACTGTTTTAGGATCATAAAAAGCGAGGTGTTCCCAATCGGGGACACCTCGCTTTTGCTATCTTGTATATCGGACAAGCATCTGTTATACTGAAATTGTTTTCAAGAAAGAGAACACCGGAAGGAGGGAAAGACATTGGAAGAAACCTTTGGCGGCTTTGTTCGTGAGAAACGCCGTGCCTGTGGACTAACACTGCGGGGGTTAGCAGCAAAGCTGGAACTCTCGCCTGTTTACATGAGCAATATTGAAAACAGCCGCAGAGCCGCGCCGACGCATGAGTACCTGGATCGGTTGGCCGAGATCCTGCAATTGGATAAAGCGGATCAGGAACGGCTGCTGGATCTGGCTGCAAAGTCCCAGCATAATCGGGTATCTGCGGATCTTCCCAATTATATCATGGATCGGGAGATCGTTCGGGCGGCGCTTCGGACGGCGAAGGAAGCAGACGCCACGGATCAGGAATGGCAGGATTTCATTGACCAGATCAATCGACGCATGAAAAATTCCGGAGAGGACAAGGGTAGCGAAGCATGAGAACACCGTACTATAGAGAACAGATGCTGGAGCGGATCGCCCGGGATATCATTACGGCCTATGATCCGAAACTCTACTACGGCAGCCCCAGCATGATCCCCATTGAAAATATCATTGAGGCACAGGGTGTTTCTTTAGAATACCAGTGTTTGCGGAAAACCGGGTGCATACTGGGCGAGACGATTTTCGATGATGGGTTGGCAGCTGTCTATGATTTGGAAAAATGTGAATATACCCTGATTCCCGTAAAAGCGGATCCTGATCGACAGTTCCCTGTGCAGTGAAGATGCATCCACGGGCCGCCTGCGATTTACCTGCGCTCACGAATTGGCACACTGGATCCTGCAGAGGAACGGGAGAAAGCGCCGCCATGTTGTCTGCTGGCAATCGCAGTTCCGCACAGAGCAACACACTGGAAGTGCAGGCAAATCTGTTAGGAGCGATTTTACTTCTGCCGCTTCCCCAGGTAAAGCGCTGCTTTTATGAGCTTCACACCGGGCGAAATCCCCAGCAATTGGTCGCTGACATGGCAGCGGTTTTTCAGGTTTCCAGGCAGGCCATGCGCATTCGGTTGGAGGAGCATAATCTGTTGTGAAAGCTTCAAAAAATTTTTAAGGTAGTGTTCTCGAAAAAGAGAACACAGGAAAAAGAGAACACAGAAAGAAATCGAGGTACTATGGGAAAAGAAAAACATAATATTCTTCGTTGTCCACTCTGCGCAAAGGGGCGTGTCGCGGATATTCCGGCGCGTACAAACCCTGCTCAATATCAGCTGTTTCCGATGCAGCCCAACGATCACGCAGATCTTATCTCAAAATGCCCAAAGTGCGGGGAGCAGATTGGAATTGTTATTCTGCACCGCACTGTGAATCCCCAAGCCTCCGTGCCGCCTGTCAAAGCGGTCAGGGCATAATGAAAACGCAATACTGTAAATCATGATCTGACTTCGCCAAGCGCACCAGCCACTTGCCCCCAACACGGGAGCACTGCGTTAGGAGCCTTACAAGTAGCTTTTTAGCTATGTGTAAGGCTCCTTTTTTTGCGTCCTTTCCCCATGGCTGAAAAACGGAAAGGGCTCCATGCACAGACACTGGCAAAGCTACATCGCAAAATATCCATGACCCGGTCTCAGATTTTAAAAAATTCTGAGATTGGAGTCATGAACCATGCAAAAATGGCAGGAAAGCCGAAATTACAAACGAATCAAAGACGAAAACGGCGAAGTTCTCGCATACATTATCACGGTAGATGGGCGTGATATTGAGGTAGCGGAAGAAGTGTACCAGGCCTATTCCCAGGCAGACCGCCGGGAGCGCTATGTGCGGGAGGAAGTGGAACCGGGAAAGAACCTCTCTTTGGAGAAGCTTCTGGAGGATGAGGTGACTTTGGAAAAACTTGGTGTGGAGATGTCCCCCAGCGCCGAGGAAACGATGCTCGGGCAGGAAGGTATCCGTCAAACTGAGCAGCAGCTGAAAAGACTGGCAGATGCACTTGCCAGTTTGAACACCGCAGAGCGGCAGCTTTTGCAGGCTCTATACTTTGACTGCCTCTCTGCGCGGGAATACGCCAGACAGCTTGGTGCGTACCATCGCACGATCCTCTATCGCAGAGATAAACTGCTGGAAAAACTGCGTGGTAAGATCTGTGCGTAATGTGGTCGTCTGAGGCTGCGGATCCATAAGGAAAAGGGCCAGACAAAGCTTTGTGCTTCGTCTGGCCCTTTTTGAAATGACTATCTTAGAATAGTGCAACGCGGTCAAGCAGAAAGTCAATCAGATTGCAATGGAAGATGCCGTTGTCATCATAAAAGTTATGAGGGATATCCATGCGTATGATAACTTTTTTGAAGAAATCTTTCGTCAGCAGCAGAGAGGTAAGTTCAGAGGTTTCCTTTTTGTCGGAGTCCATGCGGAATGCAGATTGAATATAAACCTTCTTATCTGCGTCGTTGACAATGAAATCAATCTCTTTCTGAGTGTTGCCGCCGCCTGTCCGATCCGTAACAACACCCACATCGACAGAATACCCTCGGCGGAGGAGTTCGTTGTAGATGATATTTTCCATGATATGCCCGGGGTCATATTGTCGATAGTTCAGCCTTGCGTTACGAAGTCCGACATCCGTGTAATAGTATTTATTGGGATATCTGAAGTAGGTTTTCCCTTTGACATCGTATCGCTTTGCCATAGAGATCAAAAAAGAATCAATGATGTGCTGCACATAGTTGGAAACCAGTGTAACGCCGATTTTTTCATTTTTCATGCTGGACAATGCATTAGCAATATTGGAAGGGTTCGTAAGAGAACTGATTTGTGAGGCCAAAAAATCCAGAATATCGTTCAGGATATCCTCACGCTCAATACCATTTCGTTCTACGATGTCTTTGACATACAGTTCGCTGTACAGCGATGTCAGGTAGTCCTTTTTGTCTTTTTCATCTTTCAGAGCCAGCAGCCGCGGCATACCGCCATAAAGCATATAGGTATCCAGTGCTTTACGCTCATCTCCGCCCGCATAGGAAAAGAATTCCGCAAAGGACAATGGAAACACATGGATCTGGGTGGCGCGTCCCCGGAATTCGGTGGCAATATCTTTTGACAGCCCCTTGGAATTGCTGCCTGTCACATACACATCCAAATTTTTATAGGCTTTCAGTTCATTGAGCATATCGTAGATCGAAACTTCGATATTGCCATTTTCTCTGTCGACAACTTTGGCGGTAAGTTGCACCTCATCGATGAACAGATACCATTTTTCGTTTTCATCTGTCCCTACAATTTCTTCTACATATTCGCAGAGGGTGATCGGATTCCTGAATTTATAATACCGCCGCTGGTCCAACTCAAGTTTCAGAATATGATTTTCCGGCACGCCTTTGGAAAGCAGATATTCGTAGAACAGATCAAAAAGCAGCACGGATTTTCCGCATCTACGGATCCCTGTAATCACCTTGACCTCGCCATTCCACATATTGCGAACCAGCCGTTGTAAATAAGAATCCCGTTTTACCATTCGTCTCACCTCACACTTGCGACGCTTGCGTCGCTACTTTCTTATAGAGTATACCACATATAGTAAAAAATATCAAGTCATGCAGGTGATTTTCACAGTAAAGTAGCGACGCTTGCGTCATTATTTTACTGTGAACGAATCTGCATAACAAGGAATAAAAAATGGCTTTTTCTTTATCCATCCTACGCTTATCCGGGAGGGAGAGTGAGGGGATTGAATTTTTGTTCTCCTCACGGCTCCTTGAAAAGTACATACCAGCAATATGGGTAACGACCCGGATAGCGGAGCGTTTGCATCCTGTGCGCCATGACCCGGAGATGATCTTATCTCCGGTGAGCGATTCCACAGGGTGACAGAGCGGCGTTGGCAGCACCGCTTCGCATCGATGCTATCCGGGGCAAATAATGAGACACACCGCACTGGCCAGCAAAAACGGCTGGGCTGCCCTGGGGTTGAAAACAGCAGAGATCCCAGGAAATTGCCCGTGAAGGTCTTGCCGGACCTTGCCCATATTGTTCCCTTTTTCTATCGGGGTGCGAGCTGCAAATACGATAGAACGCAAAGAGATAATGTACAATAAGGGACCTGTTGACAAAGTGGCGCGCAGATCCTTTCTGTGGCAAAATAGTTATAGGAGGGATGCAGCATGATGGGACACCAAAGCAGACAAATGGCAATGCTTTTCGTAGATATAGAGTCACTGATTCCAGAAACCCACCTGCTGCGGAAGATCGAGCGGATGGTAT
>NZ_JAHLPO010000019.1:0-46990 GCF_018917925.1 Intestinimonas sp. MSJ-38
CCCATCGCTATGTTATGCGGTATTAGCACATCTTTCGATGTGTTATCCCCCACTGAAAGGCAGGTTCCTCACGCGTTACTCACCCGTCCGCCACTAAGCATTCCCATCCATTGACCGAAGTCTCTGTCAGGGGTGCTCCGTTCGACTTGCATGTGTTAGGCATGCCGCCAGCGTTCATCCTGAGCCAGGATCAAACTCTCTAAAAAATCATTCATCAAGCACTGAAGTGCCTCATGCCTTTTTAGAGCTGTTTATCTCAGCTTAAAACCTTGTTGTTTCAAAAGTACTCACTTTCGAAACTCAAATAAATCTCTCAGGGTCCTTGTCTCTTTTGGCGTTGTTTAATTTACAATGTGCTAATTTGTCTTGCACCCTTCGCTCAGGATCGTGTCCCTCGCCGTGGTGCCTGATTATCTTACCACACTCACTCGCGTTTGTCAACTACTTTTTTCAAGGTTTCTTTCGGATTCAACCGAGAACCGTTGATTTCGTTAGCGTCCTGCGAAGTGCAGCTTGATAATTCTATCAGATCTGAATCCCTTTGTCAAGAACTTTTTTCGAAGCTCTTGACCAGTTTTCCGATCCTCACCGTCCCTCACGGGACAGCTTGGTTAGTATATCGCTTTTTTCCCCTTTTGTCAACACTTTTCTCCATCTTTTTTGCTTTTCTTTTTGCGTAGCCTGAAAAGGCCCTATACCGCAGCCATTCCAGAGGGGTAGCAAGGATAGAAAAACCCCTCCAGCCGATGCTGGAGGGGTTTCTTTTTTACCGATAAGACTTCTTCTTGGCGCGGGCCGCTTCGGACTTCTTGCGGCGCTTGACGCTGGGGCTTTCATAATGTTCTCTCTTACGGAGCTCGGAAAGCACGCCCGACTTTGCACAGGAACGCTTAAAGCGTCTCAGTGCGCTGTCCAAAGATTCATTATCTTTTACGCGGATCTCTGACATTTCATTCCCTCCCCCCGTGTTATAACCAATCAGTATAGGCAGATTTAAACACTCCTATATTATACGCAGGCAAGGGGGGTTTGTCAACTGTAAATCATGCGGGTTTTACAACTATATTGACGATTCTGCCGGGAATGACAATGACTTTCACCACTTGCATCCCTTCCAGAGCCGCCGCCACTTTGGGCTCGGCCATGGCCTTCTCCTGGATCTGCTCCTTGGTATCCTGGGCGCCGATCCATACAGTGCCCTTCACCTTGCCGTTGATCTGCACACCGATCTCCAGGGTGTCGTCCACTGTCTTACTTTCGTCATATTTGGGCCAGGGAGCATGCACCAGCATCTCCTTGCCGCCCATGCGCTCGTTGAGCTCCTCGCAGATATGGGGCGCAAAGGGAGAAAGCAGCAGAATAAAGTTCTTATACTCGGCCTGATTGACTCCATTGTCCCCAAAGGTATTGAGCAGGCTCATCAGGGCAGCAATGGCGGTATTGAACTTCAGGTTCTCAATGTCCTCGGTGACCTTTTTGATGGTCTTGTGCATTTCCCCTTCGTTCTTTTGGCTATAGCTGTCCCCAGGCTGCACCTGGTCAAACAGGGCCCATACACGCTCCAGGAAGCGACGGCAGCCCTTGACGGCGTTCTGAGACCAGGGAGCGGCCTTTTCAAAGTCGCCCAGGAACATCTCATACAGGCGCATGGTGTCGGCGCCATAGTCCCGCACGATGTCGTCCGGGTTAATCACATTACCACGGCTCTTGGACATCTTCTCGCCGCCTTCGCCCAGAATCATACCGTGGCTGGTGCGCTTCTGATAGGGTTCGGGCTGGGGTACAACACCGATGTCATAGAGGAACTTATGCCAGAAACGGGAATAGAGCAGATGGAGAGTGGTATGCTCCATGCCGCCGTTGTACCAGTCTACCGGCATCCAGTATTCCAAAGCTTCCTTGGAGGCCAGCTCCTTGTCGTTGTGAGGATCGCAATAACGGAGGAAATACCAGCTGGAACCGGCCCACTGGGGCATGGTGTCGGTTTCCCGCTTGGCGGGAGCGCCGCAGTGGGGGCAGGTGGTATTGACCCAGTCGGTCATCTTGGCCAGGGGAGATTCGCCGTCGTCGGTAGGCTCATAGGAATCCACTGCGGGCAGGCGCAGGGGCAGCTGGTCTTCCGGCACCGGGACCCAGCCGCATTTTTCGCAATAAACCAGAGGAATGGGCTCGCCCCAATACCGCTGACGGGAGAAGACCCAGTCACGGAGCTTATAGTTGACCTTGGTTTCGCCCTTCTTCTCTTTTTCCAGCCATTCCACGATCTTGACCTTGGCTTCTTCTACGCTCAGGCCGTCCAGGAAGCCAGAATTGACCATAATGCCGGTATCGCAGTCGGTGAAGGCTTCTTTCTCCACATCGCCGCCCTTGACCACTTCGATGATGGGCAGCTCAAACTTTTTGGCAAACTCCCAGTCACGGGTATCGTGGGCCGGCACGGCCATGATGGCGCCGGTACCATAGGACATAAGCACATAGTCGGAAACAAAAATGGGGATCTCCTGGTTGTTCACCGGATTGATGCCCCGGACACCTTCAATGCGTACGCCGGTCTTTTCCTTCACCAGCTCGGTGCGTTCAAAGTCGGACTTCCGGGCAGACTGCTCCTGATACTCCCGGACAGCGTCCATGTTCTGGATCTTTCCAGCCCATTTTTCAATATAGGGATGCTCGGGAGAAATAACCATATAAGTGGCGCCGAACAGGGTATCCGGCCGGGTAGTATAGATCTCCAGCACATCGCCCTCGGTGGTGTCAAAACGCACCTGGGCGCCGGTGGAACGGCCGATCCAGTTGCGCTGCTGGGTCTTGACCCGCTCGATATAGTCCACCTGGTCCAGATCGTCCAGCAGGCGCTGGGCATACTCGGTGATCTTCAGCATCCACTGGCTCTTTTCCTTGCGGATGACCGGGCTTCCGCACCGCTCGCACACGCCGTTGACCACTTCTTCGTTGGCCAGCACGCATTTGCAGGATGTGCACCAGTTGACGGGCATGGTGGTCTTATAGGCCAGACCCTTTTTGAACAGCTGGAGGAAGATCCACTGGGTCCACTTATAATAGGAAGGATCGGTGGTGTTGACCTCCCGGGACCAGTCAAAGGACAGGCCCAGAGAACGCAGCTGGCCTTTGAACCGGGCCACATTCTGCCGGGTCACTTCTTCCGGATGCACATGGTTTTTGATGGCATAGTTCTCTGTGGGCAGGCCGAAGGCGTCCCAGCCCATGGGGAAGAGCACATTATAGCCTTCCATCCGCCGCTTCCGGGCCACGATGTCCATGGCGGTATAGGGCCGGGGATGGCCTACATGGAGACCCTGGCCCGAAGGATAGGGGAACTCCACCAGAGCGTAATACTTGGGCTTGTCGTATTTGTTTTCCGCCCGGAAGGCCTGGGCCTCCTCCCACTTATCCTGCCATTTGTGTTCTATGGCCGTGTAATCATACTTCATTTTGCTTCCTCTTCCTTCTTTACAAGATAGGGCTCCACATCCACTTTCTGGGCATCGGACCAGAGCCGCTCAATAGCATACAGTTCCCGGGCTTCCTCCAGGAAAATATGGACCACAACGCTGGTGTAATCCATCAGGATCCAGTTGGATGTGACCCCTTCGATGTGATGGGGCACCACTTCATGCTCCCGCTTCAGTTTCAGTTCGATCTCTTCGCTGAGGGCCCGGATATGGGTGGTGGAGGTACCGGTCATCACCACAAAATAGTCGGTGAGGGTAGTCTGCTCAAAAACCCGGATGGCTGTGATGTCCCGGGCCTTCTTGCTGTCCGCCGCCCGGACAATGGCCTCCAGTGTCTGTTCAGGTGTCATATACTTTCCTCCGATTGTTCGTGATAGGTTCACGCTTATGGCGTGGTTGGCCGCTGAATGCCCGGATCGGTGTCTCCCGTCTCCGGGGTGATGGGATCCGGTGTAGGTTCCGGCTCAGGCTCAGGTTCTGGCTCGGGTTCCGGTTCCGGTGTAGGTTCTGGCTCAGGCTCCGGCGTCACCGTTTCGTTTCCGCCGCCTTCCGGCTCCGTGGGCTTGCTGGTCTCGCCGCCAGGCTGGGTGGTGGAACCGCCGCCGCTGGGCTTACTCCCTGAGGAGCTGGAAGAACCGGACGAGCTGGAGCTGGAACCGGAGTTCTGGGCCGGCGGATCGTCATCCTTCCCTTCCGAAGAGCTGCTGGAAGAAGAACCGGAACCGGCCGGGGCCGATGTGGAATATTTGCTGACATCGATCAGGTTGAGCTTGGTCACATCGTCCTTATACGGATTGAGCAGCTCATTGACCATCTCCAGAATCTCTTTCTCTTCGGGCACAAAATAGGACTGCATATGGCCGTAGTCCGCCTCGTAGAGGTAGGCTGCGTGACCGGGCAGAGTGGTCATATCAATGTTGTTGAAGTCCATCTTCAGCGCCTGCATTCCGAACCAGGTCAGCTCGCTGAGAGTCAGGTTGGTCTCGGTGTTGTCCAGCACGGCTTTGGTCATGTCCCCCAGATTGAGCAGATTCTCAGGGCTGAGGATCTGCTTGGCCACGGTGCGCAGGAATTCCTGCTGCATCTTGATGCGGCCGATGTCCCCTTCTGCATAACCGCCGGCCACACCCGGGTTGTTCTGACGGAAGCGCACCAGCTGAATGGCCTTTTCGCCGTCCAGATGCTGCATTCCCGGTTCCAGATAGATGTGGAGATCCTGGGAGGGATCGTCCCACACCATATAGGTGGGCACATTGAAGTCCACACCGCCGATCAGGTCGATCAGTTCTTCAAAACCTTCAAAGCTGACCACCACATACCGGTCAATGGGAATGCCCAGCAGCATTTCCAGCTCTTTTTCCAGCTGCTCCGGCCCGCCGCCGAAGCCGCCGTTGATCTTCTTGATCTTCCGCTTCACATTGGACATGGTATCCCGGGGGATGTTGACCATGTTCACCTGCTGGGTCTTTACATTATAGGATGCCACGATGATGGTATCGGTACGGGCACCGCCATCGTCGGTGCCGCAGAACATGAAGGTATAGTAATCATTCTTCCGTTCCCGGTCGCCATCTTCGATAAAGGGCTCCACCAGATCGGCGTAGGGATCGTCTTCTCCCTCGCCCAAAGTGACCTCCGGTTCTTTTACCGACACATCGGGGGGCTTGGCAAAGACCTTGAGGAAGGCATAGACCCCCACTCCCAGCACCAGCAATATTCCCAGAACGATCAACGGGATATACCGGGCTTTGAGCCGCCGCTTCTTTTTCTTCTTTCCGCTCTGCTCGGCCTGGATCTTGCTTTCGCCATTCCCAAGAGGCTTTCCAGGAACTTTCCCCGGCTGAGAAGGCACTCCTCCCGCCTCTTTGCCCTTGGCCTGAGACTTGGACGCGTTTTCCGGCCCCTTCTTTTCCGAAGAGGATGCCGGTCTGGGCGTGCCTTCTGTTTTTTTCACCTTCTCTTGAGAAGGGGTCCCCGCCTGTTTCTCCAGCTTTTCCACCTGGGGAAGAGGGGCCGTTTCGTCATGGCTGGCAGAAGGTTTTCTGCCGTGATTTCCACCAAATATCTTCATTTCCCATTCTCTTTCTTTGACCGCAGATCGTCCAATGCTTCCTGTGAGCGCCGGTCAGGCTCTCCGCCCTTCTGACGCACATGCTCTATGGTGTCGCTCAGCGCCTGTATCATGGCCTGATCCAGATCCTGCCGGCACAAGCTCCGCAATCGATCCACTCCAGGATAATCCCGGCCCGGCTCGATGCAATCGGCCAGGTAAACGATCTTGTCCAGGGTGGTCATATCCCGGTCCCCCGTGGTATGGCGGGCGATGGCCTGCACCACCTGGGGACTGGAGCCGAATTTGTCCTGCGCCAACGCTGCGGCCGTCTTCCCGTGGAGCAGGGCAGTATTCTGTTCACCATAGTCAAAAATTATATCGTACTGGCGGCACAATTTCAACTGCTCCTGGATATCCAGGCACTTGGTGGCATCGTGAAGCAAAGCCGCTTCCCGTGCTTCTTCCTCCGGCACCCCATATTGCCGGGCCAGAGAGGCCGCCACCTCTTCCACGCCCAGGGTGTGCCGCCAGCGTTTTTCGGTCAGATGCTCCCGTACCGCTTTCCCCAGCTCTTCCAGCCGGGAGGATGGCTGATACAGGCCGTGACTCTGGATATACCGGGCCACATCTTCATCCAGCTCACTTTCTCCGCCGCCGTCCATCACATCCTGACGCACCTGGGTGGAGCTGAGGACGGTGACCGGGCAGGACACCACATCGCTTTCCACTCCCAGCGTCTCTTTGAGAAAGATCTGCTGCCGCTGGATCTTTTCTTTTTCCTGCTCCTCCCGGGCCACCACGGCCAGACGGCAATAGCGGGCGATCTTCTCCGGCTGGCGCCATTTGTGGAAGGAAAGGAACATATCGGTTCCCATGATCAGCCAGAAATCCGCCCCCGGATATTCTCCAGCCAGCTGCTCTACCGTATCGCAGGTATAGCTGGGCCCCAGGCGGGACAGCTCCAGATCACACACCTGGGCCCGGGGGATCTTCCGGGCGATGATCTCCGTCATCTCCAGCCGCTGCCGGGGCGTGGCGCTGCCCGCCGGCATAAACTTGTGGGGCGGCACAAAGGCGGGAATGAGCAGCAGCCGGGTCAGTTCCAGCTGCCGGACACAGGCCGCCGCCGCCCGCTGGTGTCCCAGGTGGGGCGGGTTGAATGTGCCGCCGAACAAACCGATCCGGACCTTTTCTCCCTTATTTTCCAAGATCAATCACCGGGTTCTTCTCGTTCTTTTTATAGAGAACGAACCGGGAACCGATGCACTGCACCGGTTCGGCATCGATGGCCTCCGCCAAGACTTCGCAGGCCTCCCGGGTGGTGAGCAGGGCGCTCTCCAGCACCCGCACCTTGATCATTTCTTTATTGGAGATGGCCTGCTGG
Organism: Intestinimonas sp. MSJ-38; assembly: GCF_018917925.1. Lineage (NCBI taxonomy): Bacteria > Bacillati > Bacillota > Clostridia > Eubacteriales > Intestinimonas > Intestinimonas sp. MSJ-38. The sequence goes on from NZ_JAHLPO010000019.1 coordinate 6,911, forward strand.
GCCTGGGTAATGACGCTTTCGGTGATGCCGCCCTTGCCGATCTGCATGACGGTGTCCAGACGATTGGCCAGGGAGCGCAGAGTTGCTCTTTGCTTGGATGTGATCATGTTATTTTTTCTCCTCTTCTTTGCCTTTCATTTCTTCCGCCAGTCCGGCGGCGCACTTTGCCATGGCCCGGGCCCGATGGGAAATCTTGTTCTTTTCCTCCCCGGGCATCTGGGCAAAGGTCATTTTATATTCCGGCAGGTAAAACACCGGGTCATAGCCGAAGCCCCCTTCGCCCTGGGGCTCTTCCAACACCAGGCCGGGACACTCGTCCCGCCACACCCGTTCGGTGCCATCGGGAAAGACGCAGGCCACCGCCGAAACAAATCTGGCGCCCCGCTTCTCCCGGGGAATGTCCTTCATATTGTGGAGCAAAAACTGGAGCCGGTCCCAGTCGCTGCCCGGACAATAGCGGGCCGAGTGGATTCCCGGTGCACCTCCCAGAGCGTCCACCGCCAGGCCGGAGTCGTCGGCCAGGGCCGGAAGGCCGGAGGCCTTGCAGGCCGCCCGGGCTTTGATCAGGGCGTTTTCCTCAAAAGTATCCCCATCTTCTTCCGGCTGGGTGTGCACGCCCGCTTCCTCCATGGACAAAATCTCAATGCCCAATCCCTGGAGGATGGCGCTCATCTCCCCTTTTTTCTTTTGGTTGTTGGATGCCAGTACAAATCTCACAGCAGATCACCTATGGTTTCTTTCTGGGCGGCGATCAGCTCACCGATGCCCTTTTCCGCCAGGGCGTACATGGCATCCATCTCCTTTTTGGAGAAGGGCCGCTCCTCTCCGGTGCCCTGGAGTTCGATGATATTGCCCTTGTCGTCCATGATGAAATTGAAATCCACCTGGGCGCCGCTGTCTTCCACATAGCAAAGATCCAGCAGGGGGTTATCATTCACCATGCCGCAGCTCACCGCCGCCACATAGCCCCGCAGGGGCAGCTTTTTGAAAATGCCCTCCTGGCGCAGCTTGTCCAGAGCCAGCACCAGAGCCACAAAACCACCGGTGATGGAGGCGCAGCGGGTGCCGCCGTCGGCCTGGATCACATCACAGTCGATGGTGATGGTCCGTTCGCCCAGAGCGTCCATATCGGTGACCGAGCGAAGGGCCCGTCCCACCAGGCGCTGGATCTCCGCCGAGCGTGGGGAGAGCTTCAGCTTGCTCACATCCCGCCGTCCCCGGGTGTTGGTGGCCCGGGGCAGCATGGAGTATTCCGCCGTCACCCAGCCGCTGCCGCTTCCCTTTTTGAAAGGCGGCACGCCCTCTTCCACAGTGGCGTTGCAGATCACCTTGGTGTCGCCGCACTCAATGAGCACCGATCCCTCCGGGTATTTGATGAAATCTTTGGTAATGGTCACCGGCCGCATTTCCTCCGGCTGCCGTCCATCATAGCGTCTCATGGGTCCTTCCTCCTTCTTTATTCAAAAAAGGCCTGCACAAACTGGCCTGCGTCAAATTCCAGCAGATCGTCGGCGGTTTCGCCCACGCCGATGAACTTCACCGGCACGCCCAGCCGGGCAGAAATATTGATAGCAATGCCGCCCTTGGCGGTGCCGTCCAGCTTGGTGAGCACCAGTCCGGTGAGGGTCGCCGCCTGATTAAATTGCTCTGCCTGGCTCAGGGCGTTCTGGCCGGTGACGGCATCCAGCACCAACAAGGTCTCCTTGTCGGCCTGGGGCAGCTCCCGGTCGATGACCCGGTTGATCTTGGCCAGCTCATTCATCAGGTTGGTCTTGTTATGCAGCCGTCCGGCGGTATCGCAGATGACCACATCCACCCCTCTGGCTTTGGCCGCGGAGATGGCGTCAAACACCACCGCCGCTGGATCGGCGCCTTCGCTGTGGCGCACGATATCGGCGCCGCACCGGTCGGCCCACACCGTCAGCTGATCGGCCGCGGCAGCCCGGAAGGTATCGGCCGCGGCAAAGAGCACCTTTTTCCCCTGGGCCGTCAGCTTCTGGCCCAGCTTACCGATGGTGGTGGTCTTGCCCACGCCATTGACCCCGATGACCAGAATCACCGAAGGATGGGTATTGAGATGGAGCCCATCGTTGGGGGTCATCTTTTCGGTGAGGATCTGGCACAGGGCTTCCACCAGTTCTTCCTTGGTCTCAATGCTCTGGCGCTTGGCCCGCTCCCGCAGCTCGTCGATGGTCTCGGCGGCGGTCTGAGCCCCGATGTCCGACAGAATCAGCGCATCCTCCAGCTCTTCCAGCGTCTCTTCATCCACCTTGCGGAACACCGACAGCACCGAATCCAGCGTCTCACTGATGTTCTCTTTGGTCTTTTGCAGACCGCTGCGGATCTTATCAAAAAATCCCATGTTTCTCTTTCCTCCTGATTGATTACTCCATCTATTCTTCCATCTTCTCCTGAAGGGAAACGCCCAGTTTTTCTTCCACCTGGCTCAGCTGTAGCCGCAGCAGCTTGGTCACCCCCTGCTCCTGCATGGTGACGCCATAGAGGATATCCGAGCCCTCCATGGTGCCCCGGCGGTGGGTGATGAGGATGAACTGGGTGCTTTGGCACAGGCGGCGCATATACCCCACATACCGCAGCACATTCACATCGTCCAAGGCGGCCTCGATCTCATCCAGCACACAGAAGGGCGTGGGCCGCACTTTCAGAATGGCGAAATAGAGCACAATGGCCACCAGCGCCTTTTCCCCGCCGGACAGCAGGGACATGGCCCGCTGGCTTTTTCCCGGCAGTTCCACATGGATGTCTATGCCGCACTCCAGGATATCTTCCCCTTCCTCCAGCTGAAGCCAGGCCTTTCCCCCGCCGAACAACTCCTGGAAGGTTTCGCCGAAGTGCTTATCGATGCGTACAAATTCCCGGCCGAAGATCTCCCGCATATTCTGGGTGAGATCTCCGATGATGTCCAAAAGATTGCCTTTGGCTTTTTCCAGATCCCGTCTCTGTTCCTCCAGGAACTGGTATCGCTCATGGACCTTCTGGTATTCCTCGATGGCCCCGATGTTCACCGGCCCCAGCTTTTTGATTTCTCCCCGCAGTTGTCCCAGCCGACGCTGGGCTTCGCTGCGGCTTTCCATGGGCTTCTGGATCTGCTGGGCCGCAGTGGGAGTCAACTCATAGCTTTCCCACATTTTATCCAGAACCTGCTTTTCCTCCAGCTGGAGCTGGCTGGCCTTGCCTTCCAGCCGGGCCTTTTCCCGCTCCATACGCAGAATCTCGTCGTTTTTCTCCTGGGCCTGCCGCCCATTCTGGGTGCGCTGGCCCTCAATACACAGTTTTTCCTCTGCCAGCGTTTCCAGCTGGCTCTGCTTTTTCTCCCGCAAAGCGGCGTATTCCGTTTTCACCGCTTCCTTTTCTTCCATCTGCCTGGAAAGCACCGTTTCCTCTGCGGAAAGCTCCTCCAGCTCCCGCTGGCGCTCTTCCCGGTCCCCGGAAAGGGAATGAAGCAGCTCTTCCAGCTGACAGAGGCTCTGCTCCAGTGCCCCAAGACGGCTGTCCTCCTGGGCTTTTTCCGCCCGTTTTTCCAGCAGCTGCTCTTCCGAAGTCCGGCGGCGCTGCAGGAGTTCCTGGCTTTCCGCCTGCAGCGCTTCCAAATGGCGGGCCGCTTCTTCCCGTTTTTCCGCTGCTTCCTCCTGGGCCTGCTTGTTTTCCGCAAGCCGTGTCTCCAATGTCCTGCGGCGCTCTTGGGCGCTTCCCTGCTCCTCCAGCAATCCTTCCAGAGCCTGGCGCAGGCTTCCCAGCAACAAAGCGTGCTGGCTTTGCCGGGCCTCCAGGGATTGCAGGGCCGCTTGCGCCTGGTTCTTCTCCTCCTGGGCGGCCTGGGCGTCATTCTCTGCCTTCTTCCATTCACCCTGGGCCTTCTGAACCTGTCCGGCCAGCTCCTTCAAATCGCCGCTTTTTTCCTCCAATGCCTGACGCAGTCGGGCGATTTCATTTTTCCGTGAGAGGATACCGGTGTTTTTGTTCAGGCTGCCGCCGGTCATGGCGCCGGAATTGCTCATCAACTGGCCGTCCAAAGTGACCATCCGATACCGGTGAGGATAGCGGCGGGACAGGCGAATGGCGCTGTCCAGGTCTTCCACCACCGCAGTGCCTCCCAGAAGGCTGCGCACCACATTGTCGTAAATAGGCTCCCGCTGTACCAGCGTATCGGCCATACCCACAAATCCGGGCTCGCTCTCCAACGGGCGGCCATCTGTCTTTCGGGGGGCCATAGCCGATACCGGCAAAAAGGTGGCCCGTCCCAGGTCCCGGCTTTTCAAAAAACCGATGGCCTGCTTGGCGCTTTCCTCGTCCTTTGTGACGATGTTGCTCATGGCTGCGCCCAAGGCGATCTCAATGGCCACAGCGTGTTCGTCCCCCACGGAGATCAGCTGGGATACCGGGCCATGGATGCCGGAAAGCACCCCCTTCCGGGCAGCTTCCAGGGTCTGACGCACTGCCCGGCCAAAGCCTTCGTAATCCCGCTCCAGGGCCTGGAGCAGTTCCGATCGATCGGAAAGGGTGCCCAGAGCACGCTTTTCCTCCTGATATGTTTCCAGCAGCTTCTGGGCCTTTTCCCGCCGTTTTCTGACCCGGAGCAAAAAGCCCTCCAGCATATTCCCGGCACTTTCCGCCTGCTCCCGGCCCTGCTCCAGAAGGGTCTCCAGATTTTTGGCTTCCCCTTCTTCTTTTTCCAACCGTTCTTTGGCCCGGGAAAGTTCCGATTCTAGGTTTTTGCCCCGGCTTTCCATCTCCTGGCCGCCGCTTTCCAAAGCAGCTCTTACGATCTCCAGCTGATGAAGCTGCTGGCTGCTTTGATCGAGTCCCTCCCGGGCCGCCTCTTCCCGCTGGGTCTGCTCCTGCTGATGCTCTGCCAACTCCTGCTGCCGATGGGCGATTTTCGCCAATTCCTGTTCTTTGGCGGCAAGGATCTTGCGGCTTTCCTCCCGCTGCTGTTCCTGAGCAGTTTTCTGTTCCACAAGGCCATCCTGGCGGGTGGCGTGCAGTTCCAGCTCCCGCTCCAGACGCCGGGCGTTCTGCCGGCCATTTTCCCGCTGGGCGCCCAACACAGCGATATCGCTTTCCAAGGAATGGATCTGGCCTTCAATATTCCGCAGCTCCACCCGGCTCTGCTCGGTCTCCAGTTCCTTGTCCCGCATGCTCTGAAGGAGGCGTTCCCCTTCTGCGTACAGCTCTTCCAGCTCCCGCCCCCGGGCGGAAAGCATCCGCTGGGCATTGTCCAGATCCACTTTGGTTTTTTGCCGGTTCTCTCCCAGTTTGGCAAGGGAATCCATCCAAAGGGAGACCTCCAGCACCCGCAGCTCATCCCGCAGCAGCAGAAATTGCCGGGCGTCCTGGGCCTGTTTCTCCAGCGGTCCTACCTGACTGTGGAGCTCGGTGATAATGTCCCGGATGCGCACCAGATTGTCCTCGGCGGCGCTGAGGCGGCGCTGGGCTTCATTGCGTTTATAGCGGTAACGGGTGATGCCGGCGGCTTCCTCGAAGATCTCCCGACGCTCACCGCTTTTGACAGCTAGGATCTCGTCGATACGGCCCTGGCCAATGATGGAGTAACCCTCCCGGCCCAGGCCGGTATCCATCAGGAGTTCGTGCACATCCTTCAGCCGCACCGGTTTTTTGTTGATGAAAAACTCACTTTCCCCAGAGCGGTAATAGCGGCGGGTCACGGCCACCTCATCATAATCCAGAGGAAGGCTGTGGTCTCCATTGTCCACGGTGAGGGTCACCTCACAATAGCCCAGGGGACGGCGGCGCTGGGTGCCGCCGAAAACCACATCCTCCATCCGGCTGCCCCGCAGGTTACGGGTGGACTGTTCGCCCAGCACCCAGCGGATGGCGTCCACCAGGTTGGACTTGCCCGAGCCATTGGGTCCCACAATAGCGGTGATCCCGCTGCTGAAATCCAGCCGCGTCTTATCGGGAAAGGATTTAAAGCCCTGGATCTCAAGGGATTTCAGATACAATGCCACACCCCCGCAGAAATTCTTCCATATTCAATTTATTGTATCAACTCCTGGGGAACTTTTCAACATTCTGAAGAAAGAAAAAAGCCGGATCGCAAAAAAGCGTTCCGGCCATGGAGACATTTTAGTTCTGTTCTGTGAGTTTCAGCTCATCGATGAGCCGGAGGACATGTTCGGGGCCATCCACCAGATAGGGGGTATCGTCCACAAACAGCGTGGGCAGACCCACACGGCTCTCCTTGCGGACCTCCTCAAAGGCGGGATAATTGTCCCGCACCTTCAGGAACTGGCGGAGATAGCCCATGCTGGAGGTAATGTCGATATAGACAAAGCGTACATTGTTCTGGGAAAGAACCTCTTTCACCGGGGGGCAGGTCTTTCAAAGGGGGCTGCCATACAAAATAATTTTACGCATAAAAGAGTACCGCCTTTCAATTATCAGTGTAACCAATAACTTCTGATTCTATTATAGAAGGGGGCAATAGCAATGTCAAGGAAAAATGTATTTTTTTTAGTTGCAGATAAAAGAAAAAAGAGGGAGCCGCCCCGAAGGGCGGCCCCTCTTTCAGATATCTCGTAATCCGAAATCTTATTCCCAATAACTAGCTATTAGTTATTGTTGGTGGGAGCAGTGCGGTTCACTGTGGAGAAGTTGACAGCCAAAATGTTACCACCATTATCCATCCAATAAGTGATAACCTCATACGTCTTGGCAGTCGATGCTACAGGAGCATAGGTAGTGGCGTCACCTTCCTGCACAGTATAACTGCCAAAAGTAAAGTATTCCATGGGGTTCTTCTTATAAGCATTTTCTCCATCTACACTCAAGTCAAAAGCTTCCTCAGTGGAGGCTTTACCATCGATATAGCGCATCGCCTGGGTAGCATTCTTTGCAATATCCGGTGTATCAAACTGAATACCCACAAACAAATAATTCGTTTCCCCGATTTTGTGGGTCAGCGCCTTAATGTCATTTTCATACCCAGGAACACAGAATCCAGCCAGCTTAGCTGCATCTACTGTATAGCTAATTGCATTGATTCCTCCGGAGAATGTGACGCCAGCTTTTCCGTAAGCAGCTTTATAATTGTAGTTATTGTCGCTAATCGGTGCTGCCGGGCCATTCTCACGGGCTTTCGGAGTCACATCTGTTTTAGCAATAAACAGATTGTTGACAGAAACATTGTAAGTTGTTCCGTCCACCTCAAATGTATTACTCATGGTGGAAAATTCACCTGTTTCGGCAGTATAGGTCAAATCAAACTCAGCTGTTTTCTTTTCGTCTCCGTTGACAGTGAGTTTGATCGTTTCGTTGGTAAAGATCTTCTTGCGGCCATAGGTCAGTTTATCTACAGGCACAGTCCCGCTGAGAACAACGGACATGCCATCCCCACTAACCTCAGCTTTCACACCTTCACCAAAATTAGTTTTCACCGACTGCAGTTTCAGGTCTTCGACATTCACCCAAGTGCCCTTGCAAATATATGTTCCAACAGGCAAGTTATTGTAGCTTCCGCCTTCGCTAATAACCAGCTTAGATGTATGGCTGGTGCCTTCGATGGTGCCAGTAACAGTGCCGTTCACAACCACAGTAGCATCTGGATCAACAGTCAGTTTGTGGGTTTCATTGCCAGTCAAAGTGCTGTCTTTGGCAACGGTCAGAGTCTTACTTGGGGGAACAGAAATCGCTTCGCTCAGTGCAACTCCGCCTGCCAATGTTACATTGCTGATATTGTAATTCTTCTCACCCTTAGTCAATACAGACTTGAGGTCTTCAAAATTACCAATCGGAGCAACAGTGACATTGCTCAGATCCATCTTGTACAATGTGGCATCGCCTACATTGACGCCTTCTTTATTGACCCACTGCAGCTTAACCCAGGTCTTGGGGCTGTCCGCTGTAGCAGAAGAGTAAACGGCAATACCTTTTTTACCTTCCCCACCACCAGTTGCAGTACCGTCAATATTAAGCATCAAGTCAGTACCATCTGCATCATTGGCCAGTGCACCTTCTGCGCCCTCCTGTGTATCAGCAAAACCAACCTTAAACTTGGCAGCGTCTTTCGGAGCAACTACAGAGAAACCAACCCAGTAGCCGTCCATGTTATTAGCATTGGTGTGATATTTCACATTGCTAGCAGTGATAGCCACATTGACATAATCCTGACCAACAGTCCGTGTGGCGTTCACAGAATAATTAGTAGCAATATTGGTTACTGCTCCATCTTTGTCTACCAGATTGGCAACACCTACGCCGCTCACAGGCAGAATGGGAGTACCTTCATCCCCGCCGCCGGTGGAACCGCCGCCGCCAGGAGTGGTGCTGTCGCTCTTGCTGGCGCCAGTGGAGCCGGAAGCAATCACCTTGTCATTGCCAGTGGTCACATTGCCGGTGCCGTTGTTCACAACTTTGGTGCCGTCGGTGGTGATATCTGCACCGCTGGAGCCCTTGGCCGCTTCAAAGTTTGCAACAGAACCCTTACCAGACACAGTGGTCTTGGCAGCAGAGGTAGTGATCTTCTCGATCTTGGCGCCTTCTTCGGCCTTGACAGTGGTATCAGAACCAGCCACACTCATAGTGTTGACAGTGCCATTGACGGTGACAACAGCTTTGGAAGCAGCTGTGTTCATTGTATTCACAGTGGTACCGCTCTGGACGGAAACCGCTGCGCCGGAAGCGCTTCCCTGCACATTCATGGTCTCCACAGTGGACTTCTCGCTCACAACGACCTTGGCACTTGTGCCAGCCACATTCATGGTGGCCACATCAGCGCCGGTCAGGGTAACAGTGCCCTGAGAAGCGTTGGCATTGACTTCATTGAAGTCACCGGTGAGCACCACATTGTCGCTGAGCGCATTCACATTTACAGTCTTCTGCGTGTTGTTTTTCACACGCACAGCACCGGTGGGCTTATTTACCCCAATGCTGTCCGCTGTGGTATTGCCTTCCAGTGTGACAGTGCTTGTACCGCCGCCGCGAACCAGCAGACGACCGGAAACGGTCACATCCTTCAGCACGACATCGCCTTCGGCCGCGCCGTCGCCGATGATCAGGTCACCGGAAATGGTGGCGCCTTCCAGAGTGCCGGCCTTGTTCAGGACCGCATTGCCGTTGGCATTCACATTCAACCGGCTGTCGGCAAAATAGGTCTTGACCAGGTTGTCCATCACCTGAGCAAACTCAGCACGAGTGATGCTGCTCAGGGGATTCAGCATATTATCGGAGCCCTTCACATAGCCGGCAGCCACCATGGAAGCCATGGAGTCCTTGGCCCAATCGGCCACCTGGGCCCCATCGGTGTAGCTGCTCAGCACGCTCTGATCGCCGCCGCTCAGGGTGAACAGACGGGCCAGAACGGTGAAAGCTTCCTGACGAGTGATATTTGCATTGGGGTTGAGGTTCACGCCATCGCCCTGGAATGCCCCCATCAGCACGGAAGAAGCCATGGCATCATAGAACCAATCGCCAGCATTCACATCCCCGAAAGAGGAAATATTGGCCTTGCCATTGGTGCCGAAAGCACGGGTCACAATGGCAGCCATCTGCGCCCGGGTCAGATTCTCGCCCGCGGCGATTTTCCCGTCGATGCCGTTGAGCAGTCCATTGTTGACGGCGTTCTGCAGCGCCTGAGTGGACCAGTCGCTGGGCATATCAGGGAAGGTACTGGTGTTATCTGCGGCAAAAGCCGGTTTTGGCAGCATCGACGCCAGCATGGTGGCACTGAGGGCCAAAGACAACACTTGCTTTTTCATAGGTGTTTCCCCCTATTGTGATGTATTTGACATCCCGGGACACACGACCCAAGATACCTAAAAGCCATTATATCTTCTCTTTTTTCAAAAAGGGATTTTATGTACCAATCTGTTCTAAAACTTTTTTCTTTTTCCCATTTTTAATCTTTTCCCCCTCAATTCTCCCACAGCTGTATGGATATATTGGATGAATTGACAAAATCGGAACATTTTTATACCGGCGTGTATCAATTTGCAGCGATGCCTTTTTCAAATCAAAAAGAGGAGCCATTTCCCATGGGCAAGCGGCTTTATTATATATAATGTATACCCACCACACCACACAGTTTTCCCCTTCGTTCTTTCCCTGCTTCTTGCCACAGGCCGCCCCGTCTGCTACAATACTATTGGATCATTTTACAAAAAGGGAGGGTTTTTTATGGCGGCAAAAAATCGGGATAAACTGCGGCAAATGGCTGAAAAAAATGATATCCTTTTTCGGGACAGAGCCTGCCCCCAGTGCGGCAGCCGTCTGGCTGTCTGCTTAAAACCCCAGGGAACCGATGCGTTCCCCTATCTCAACTTAGGCGATCCTCAGGCTGAAACGGCCTATTATTGTCCGATCTGCCGGACTTATCACAGCACCGATGGTCCCTTTTCTCCTTATGTCCAGCCCCCTTCCACTCCCTTTCCCGGAGATGGGAAACGCTATCACTTCACCCGGGCCTTTGTTCGGGATCGGATCAGTCGTGTGCTCTTCATCCAGGGAATCGGTGCTCTCTGTGTTCTTCCTCTGCTGATCCATATGCTGCGGGCCACTTTGCAGGATTTTTCCCTGTTCAACTGGGCGGGAACTCTTTTTTGCGCCATGGCCCTTTTTGTGTTGCTTTATTTCTTTTCTTATTATTTCCGCCTGCTGGGCGTGTGCCGCCGCTCCTTTTTTGAATTGGGAGAAAAAGGCGTTATTTTCTGCGACGGTATCGCTTCCCACTACATGCCTTGGGAGGATTTCCGCCTGGCCGAAGCCATCCCTGGCCAGGATGGCACAGAAGAAAGCTATATCTTTGATACGGCCACCCGCAGCTTTGTGCTGAATCAGAACCTGGAAAACCACAAAGAAGCTGCTTTGCGCATCGCCCGCCGCCTGCGGGATACCGATGTTCCCATGAATCCCCGTTTGCTCCATTTGGTTTATTGACCCATCTGCTTCCCATACATGAAGCAGGAACAAAAAGCCGTCATAAAAAGGGAGGTGCGTGCCATGTCACAACTGGTTTTTCTCATTTGCCGCACCTATCTTATCACCCTTATGACAAATGGTAGAGATTTCCAATTTCTATACCACACCGGTAACATTCAATGACCAGGGTTTGCCGGTATCCTCAAAGGAGGGACACGGCTTCGGTGTGCAATCCATCGCGGCCTTCTGCAAAAAACATGGTGCTGTCTGCCAGTTTGAAGCCGCTGAAGGCCGCTTTTGTTTGAAGCTGGTGCTGTAAACCAGTCCATCTGTTCTGCTTTTCCACACTATACAATATAAAGGAGCGATCCAACATGAACAAAAAAGAGTTCGTCTGCCAGGCCATCGAGGAAAAACAGCAGTTTTTCAACGCTGTCAGCGATGAAGTCTGGGGCTATGCCGAAGCGGGCATGAAAGAATACCAATCGGCGGAATGTCTAGAAAAGGCCGCCCGTGAGTTGGGCTTTTCGGTGGAAACCGGTCTTTCCGGCATTCCCACTGCCTTCGTGGCTTCCTGGGGCAGCGGCAAACCGGTGATCGCCTATCTGGGCGAATACGACGCTCTCCCCGGCCTGAGCCAGAAGGCCGCCTGCCCGGTGAAAGACGAGCTCTCCCCCGGGGCCTATGGCCACGGCTGCGGCCACAACTGCCTGGGCACCGCTGCTCTGGCCGCCGCCTGGGCCGCCAAAGAGTTCATGGAGAAAAATCACCTTTCGGGCACAGTCCGCTATTACGGCTGCCCCGGTGAGGAATACGGCAGCGCCAAGGCCTTCATGGCCCGGGATGGCCTGTTTGACGATGTGGACGCCTGCTTCACCTGGCATCCCGGCACCACCAACAATGTGTGGCTGTGCAGCAGCCTGGCCAACATCAGCGTCTTTTTCCGCTTCAAGGGCCGCACTTCCCACGCCGCCTCCACCCCCTTCCTGGGCCGTTCCGCTCTGGACGCCTGCGAGCTGATGAGCATGGGCGTCAACTATCTGCGGGAGCATATCATCCCCGAAGCCCGGGTTCACTACGCCTATGTGGATGTGGGCGGCATCGCTCCCAATGTGGTGCAGGATCACGCCGCCGTCCATTACTTCATCCGCGCTCCCCGGGTGCACCAGATGATGGAGATCTATGAGCGGGTATGCGATGTGGCCCGGGGCGCCGCTCTGATGACCGGCACCCAGCTGGAGATCCAGATCCACGAAGGCCTGAGCGACTACATCCCCAACCCCTCTCTCACCAAGCTGATGTACCAGGCTCTCACCGAAGTAGGCGCTCCTCAGTTTGACGAAGAGGACCGGAAGCTGGCGTCTGCCATCCGGGAGACTTTCTCCCCCGACCAGCTGAAGAGCTACGCCGAGAAATATGCCGGTGTGCCTGAAATGCAGCAGCTGATCCAGCAGAACGCCGGTCTGTGCGATGTGGTACTGCCCTTCATCCCGGAAAGCTCCCCCATGGGCGGCTCCACCGATGTGGGCGACGCCAGCTACTGCGCTCCCACGGCCCAGATCAATATGTGTACCGAGGCCATGGGCACCCCCGGCCATACCTGGCAGGTGACAGCCCAGTCCTGCTCCTCCATCGCCCACAAGGGCACCATCAAGGCTGCCCAGGTGATGGCACTCTCCGGCCTCTATGCTCTGGAAGATCCGGAGCTTCTGAAGAAGGCCAAGGAAGAACTGCTGCAGCAAAACGGCGGCGGTTATCGCTGCCCCATGCCCCCAGAGATCATGCCCACTCTGTAAATCCAACAATTTTTATAGCAAAACACCCCTGCTGCCATGGCAGTAGGGGTGAGCGTGTCGAAAAAGTGGCCTAAGCCACTTTTTCGAGTTTTTGCAAGGGGCTGCATGCACGCCTTTGGCGCACACTTGCCCCTTGAGAAGTGCAAAAAGCCACGCACAGGTCGCGGCTTTTTGCGGATTGATAGGGTAGGGCGGACGACCCTTTTCGTTATATAGGTTTTTCGACAGTCTGGAATCCCCGGCGCAAGACTGCTCCGGCCTTGTGATTTATTTTCTCAGAAACTCCAGCAATTCTTCTTTTCTCTCGTGAAAATCCTTCAATCCCAGATCGTACAGGGCCTGCTCGGCCTTTTCATCCATGGAGTAGGTGCCCACCGAGCTGGGCTGACTGGGAGCAAACACAAAAGCCTTGCCCTCCTTTTCCCGGGCGAAAACCTCTTTGAAGTTTTCATTGTACACCCGATGGCGCCGGCGGATGGCGTTGACGATGTTGGGATATTTGCGGCAGGCCGTCCGATACAGAAGGCGCATATTCTGAGGCTTTTTCACATAATCCCGGCTCTTGGACAAAATGACCACCAACCGGCTGCATCCCTCTTCCAAGGCGTGCCGGACGGGAATGGCATCGGTGAGGCCGCCGTCAAAATAGGGCACGCCCCCCAGTTTCACCGGATGGCAGGCCACCGGAATGGCGCTGGAGGCCATAATGAGACGATAATCATCCTGCTTCACCATCTCTTTGCCAAAATATTCCGGCTGCCCCGTTTTCGCATTGGTAACCACCACCTGGTATTCTGCGGGATTTTCCAGCAGGGCCGGGTAGTTCAGAGGGTCTTCTCCTGCGGCACAGCTCAATTTCCCATAGATGTACTGCATTCCAAACAGCTCGCCGGTCTTTACCACGCTTTTGATTCCGAAATACTCAGGGGAATGGATGTGATCGGTGAAAAAGCGAAGATTTCTTCCCTTCTGTCCTGCCAGATAGGAGGCCAGATTGCCTGAACCGGCCGAAACACCGATGCAATAGGGAAAAGAGATCCCCTCATCCAGGAAAGCATCCAGAATCCCTGCGCTGTATGCGCATTTCATGCCTCCCCCTTCCACCACAAGCCCGATTTTTTCTTCTTTCATATGTACTCCTTTTTTCTTTTCACAAATCAATTGGTTCCTCCCTCTATTGTATTCCCATAACGCAGAATAAACAAGGCCGGGCCTTCTTCGGCAGCCACACAGCCCAGTCCCTCCTGCGCCAGCTCATCGGCATCCAACCACAGTACCGGGGTGACCCACTCAAATCCGGTGTCCACTCCCGGCAACAGCACGGTGCTGTATACGGCCACCGGCAATTCCCGACGCCCCAGGTTTTCCTGGCACCAATCTCCCAGGCCCTGGTCCTTGCTGGTATCCACCTTCAATGTCTGGCCTTCAAAAGACAGCAGTCCGGCAAAGGGTGTTTCTCCCCCTTGGCTCCACATCCCCTCCAGCACTTGCGTCTGCTCCGCAGTCAAGCTGTCGTTTTGTGCCACAGAAGCCAGCACACCCTCTTCCTCGGGCAGCAGTTCTCCCAACTCTTCGCCGGTGAAAGACAGTTCTTTCTCCCATGTCTTATGTTCCGCCCCGCAGGTCTCTTCCAGCATCAGGATCAGTTCTTCCCCAAAGGGCGGGCAATTCTCCCCGGTCAAAATCCACTGGAACGACACCTCACCCGCTTCCAGATGGCTGCTTTCCCAGCGGCCGTATTCCTGCTGAGGCTCCTGGACCGAAACCAGACGAAGCACACTGCTCTCCACCGTTCCGCCCCGCTGATAGGACAGCGTGATCTGCGGGCCTCTGGATGTGCTTTCCACCGTCAGTTCCGGCGGCGTCATCCACTGAAACTCCGGCGTGCCCACACAAAGCTGGTAAGTCACCTCTTCTTCGTCGTTCCAGCGGATGGTGATGGGGATCTGCTCTTCCAATGCACTGATGGGCACGAACACTCTGAGCCCTTGCTCCAGCTCACTGTTTTTCACCGTCCACTGACGGGTCAGTCCCTGATTTTCCTGCTTGTAGGTCACATCATCCCCGGAATCCTCCTGGGAAAAGCCCATGGCCAGCAATGTTTTGCTGTTCCAGCTCACCGTGGTGGTGCCGTCTTCTTTCAGTTCTCCGCCCGGCTGAATATTCAGTCCCACCATGCCAAAAGGCGTATGGGGATCTCTGTCTTCAAAAGTTTCCCGGGTCTCCTGGGAAGGATATCCCCACACCAGCTTTTCTTCCTTTTCCATTTCCAGCTTCAGCTTCCGTGTGTCCCCATCTTCTTCTGCGGTCACACCGGAAATGGGCGAACTGGTATGGGCACTCTCCAACGAAATTTGATCCATGGGCCACTTTTCCGTCTCATCGGGCGGTATCACCGGCCCGCCTCCCGAAGAGCCAGAATCCCCGTCATCCAGCTTCTCTGGTTCTTCCGGCTTTTCTTCCGGCCAGCCAGAGGGACCTTGCCCTTCTCCCGGTGTCACCAGACTGCCTCCTCCCAGCAGAACCCCGCCGACCCAGACATCGTCACTTCCCGGCAAAGCAATCACCTGAGTGCCTGGTGTCTCCACATACAGTACTTTTCCATAAGCCCGCACCTGCTCCACTTGTCCTGTGCCCATAATGGCTCCCTGATCGCCCCAGCTTTCCATGTACCGCACAAAACTCCCAGGAGATGCCATCACCACATTGTGATCGGCCAGCAGGCGCACATTCTCCACCCATGCGCTGCTGAGAAGCAGCCGCACGCTGTCGCTCTCCAGGTCCACCTGGGTGAAGAAACCGGATAAAGTCGCCATGGGCGTCAACACTTTCAGCTTTGTGACGCATCCCATCTCTGCCTTCAAGTGGACGCTGCCGGCGACCGCGGACAAAACAACCTGATCGGCCCAGGAGGCGCTCTTCATGGTCACCTGTCCACTGCCCCGCACCACCAGCCGTCCATATACCACCACATCCTCAAGACACACCCGTCCACAGGCTCCTTCGGTGAGGATCAGATCCCCCATCACCACAAGCTGAGAGTAATTTCCCTTTTGAGTGATCAATGTGGTTCCTTCCATTTGCCATCCCTGGCTCCCGGCGGTCAAGCGCTGCGGCGCCAGACGGGCTCCCATCTGAACAAATTCCCCTCTTGTGATCGGCTCATGTTCCGCCTTTTCCCCCTCCGGAAGCCAATCCAGACAGAACAACCTCTTGAAAATCAAAGCCGCTTCTTCATGGGTCAATGTTTCCTGAGGACGCAGATAACCTCCATAGCCTTGCATCACGCCCATGGCCACCACCCGCGCCATATCCTGGCGATACCAACTATCCCTGGGCACATCCACATAGTCCTGCATCCTGGCTTCTTCTGTGGCCCCAAAGGCCCGCACCACTACGGCCGCAGCCTCTGCTCTGGTGATAGGGCGATCCTCTCCGCCACTTTCCAGCAGGGTGAACACCGTTTCTTTCGGCTCCCCAGGCTCTGCCGTTTGCGCCTTTGGCTGACCATGGACTGGAAAAGGCCATGGCAGGATACAAAAAATCAATGCGCAAGCCCATAATCTTTTGCCCCATCGTTTCATCTCGATCCCTCTTTCTTTTTCTCTTTCTCTTTACCTATCCGCATTTTTGCATCGCTTTGCCGTTCCATCTGCAAAGGATAGCTTTATCATATCATATATTACCTGTTATATATCACTCTTTCAATTCTATTTTCCAAAAAAAAAATGCCCCAAACCGAAATTTATAAATCATTTTTCTTGGAAGTGCTGAAATTGCTTGCTTTTCAAGGCATCTGGATGTTTCTCTGCTCTCAATTTCCCTTGTTTTTTCCCTTGCCGGGAAAGAACAAGGGAAATTCTTATTGCACCTTGTCCAGCAGTTTCGCGGCGTCTCGCTTGGCTTCCTTACTGGCGTGTGCGTAAATATTCATTGTGGTCGTCACATCCGAATGACCAAGAAGCTCCTGCATGTCCTTCGGCGCTGCGCCGTAGGACAGCAGATTGCTGGTGAAGGTGTGACGAAGCTGGTGGAACTGAAAGCTCTCCATACCGTCCACTCTTTTCTTCGCTGTCCGGCACATATTGGAAACCGTTGCCGGAGACTCATACCTGCCGTCCGGCCATTCACCGCCAAGGCTCAGCAGGTCCAGATAACTTTGCAGATGATCCGGTGTGATCTTCTTCAGCTTACGGTCGGCGATGGGGTGCTTCTTGATGCGTCTGGCTGTATCGATGTAGGCGGCCACCGTGCCGTTGCTCAGAGAACCGGGAAACTCCCTCTGGACGCTGTTGCCGCTGGCATCCTCTACATAGAACCGATAGTACCACTTCTTCCCCTTTTTCTTACAGAACCTTTTGCCATAGTGCTTCTCCTCTCATAACAGCTCCGCACTGTCCTGTCCTTCATCTGACCGCACGGATCTGTTCCCGCACCAGAAGATCTACACCCTGGTTGGCTTCCATGGACTTATGAATGACATCTATGCGGATGATGTATCTGCGCCCGATCCGCAGTACGGGAATCTTCTCCCATTCCACGAGCTTCCGCATGGTGTTTCTGCCAATGCCTGTATAGTCGGCGGCTTCTTCAATCGTTAAGCCGATTTTATCTGTCATGGGGATACCTCCCAAAATAGTAAAAATTATAGGTTGTTATTATCACACTATAAATAGTAGCAAACCGGACGGCGGCTGGCGGCCGCCCACGGGAATCTCACCCCGGCCCATGCTGATGGGTGCGCCGCGCAATGCTTTGAGGGCGTTCAACGCGGGAGTATCGTTAGCTGAACGGAGGTCATGGCCGCCGTGCTGCCACGCACGGTTGCAGACCGGCTGAATCGCTCGCCCAAACCCTTCTTTCCGTGCGGATCATGGCGCGCCGTCTGCCGGCTCGTCCGGTTCGGAATGTTATCCGTTTGCCTATGCAGCGCAAAGCGCATTGTCAAGGTGCATATATCCTCCCTGAGTCAATCATACACGATTTATAGCGATTTATGTCATGGAATCGTTCTGCAATGCTCTACACATATCCGCCGGTTATTGCCCGAAAATGTCGATTTCTGCAACTTTTATGAAAGAAACAAGCCGACAGAAAAACCGCAGGGCAGCTCCGGGAAGGAGCCGCCCTGCGGTTTCCATTTTATATACACTTTGCTGACGGCTCTCTACCGCCCGGTTTCTTATCTGCTGAGATACAGCCGATACAGGAATGTTGCGATCTGGCCGCGGGTGCAGGTGGAGTTGGGGTCGAAACGACCATTGCCAACACCGGCAGTAATGCCGTTCTCCACGGCCCAAGCCACGGCGTCCGCGTAATAGCTGTCGTCCATGATGTCGCTGAAGCGGCGGGTCGTCGCCTTCTGGGCGGGGGAACCGGCCGCACGCCACAGCATGGTGACCATCTGGGCGCGGCTGATGGTGCCGTTGGGGTTCGTGCCGTCGGAAATGCCCTTCTCCTTGGCCCAATTCTGAGCGTTCTCGAACCAAGTCGCGCCGCCATTCAGATCCGCGTTGTTCTGGCGGGCGAGGATCGTCCACAGCTGGGCGCGGGTGGTGGAGGCGTCGGGGGCGTAGATCGTGGCGCTCATGCCGTTGACCAGGCCCCGGGCGCTGACGAAGTCGATGGCGTCCTTGGCCCAGTGGTCTTGCGTGTCGATGAAATCCTTAGAATTATCAACGATTTTGACCGTCGCGCCGCCGTTGACCGTCAGCTGGATGCCGTCCGCCGTGGGAACGGAGTTTTTGACGATCTCCTCCGTGCCGTCCGCGTGGACGAGGACTGCCACCGTGCCGGGTTTCACATTGGAAACGGGGATCTCGACCTTGGTGTCGCCGGAGTTTCTGGGCAGTTCCACCTTGACGGTGGGGGCGGTGTTGGAATTGCGGGTGGCCTCCACCTCAACAGGAGCCGTGACCGGCTCGCCGTTTTTCTTTGCGTCCTCAACGGCTTTGCCGCTCAGGGTGGTTTCCGCCGTGGTCTGGCCGTTTTTGTCGGTCTTGACGGTACCGGTGGAACCGGCGGCGTCCTTGGATTCGGTGACGGAGCTGCCGTTGGGGTTGGTGGTGGTCTTGGAGACGCTGCCATCCTTGCCGGTGGTGGTCTCCACCACCGTGCCGTCAGACTTGGTCTCGGTCTTGGTGACGGAGCCGTCCGGGTTCGTGACGGTGTCGGTCTTGACGGTGCTGCCGGAGGAGAAACCGCCGCCGGAGGAGGACACCACATAAGGCGTGATGCTGCCGGTCAGCTTGTTGTAGTTGGCAGCATCCGTCGGGGTGTAGGTCCAGCCGTAAGCGGTGTTGGCGGTAACTTCCGTAGTACCGGCCTTATCCCAAGTAATCGTGCCGCCCGCGGGAGTGATGGTGCCGATGGCCAACGCTGCATCGCTCAGTTTCTTGCCGCCGGTAGTGATCTTGGTGTAAGCGGGTTCGCCGGTGGGAGTCGCCTTGTTGATGGTTACCTTGATGTTTTTCTCCACTTCCACATAGTTTGCGCTGTCAGTGGGCTTGAACACCACGGTCTTGTTGCCGCTGTCCACCACATTGGTGACTGCCATACCGGATTTCCACTCCCAAGTACCGGCCACATTAGCCGTACCGGTGATCTTGCTGTCAGGAATGGCGTTGCCGTCATAGGTGACGGTGATGTCCTTCGCGGTGACAGTGGGAATATCCTTGTCGGTCAGGGTGATGACTACATTGACGGTGGAATCCGCATAGTTGTCAGAGCCGATGGTCACGGGCAGGGTGACGGTATCGTTGGTCGCACCGCCGGACAGCTTGTAGGTCACCTTACCGGTGGTGTCCACGCTCCAACTGTCAATCGTCACAGTGCCGGTCTTGCTTTCAGAACCCTTAGCGTAGGTCAGCTTGCCTGCGTCATCAGGCATACCGGCACGGCCAATGTCCTTGCTCTGCTCGGTGGTCACAGATTGTTTCTGGCTGACGGTGATATCCAGAAGTTTGCAAGCGTCAGCCTTGCCGATGGAGTAGGTCCGCGCTTTGTCAGCAGGCAGCTTGTAGTTGTCTGCCTGTGCGCCAGTCAGGCCGGCGGCGGTGGCGGTATGGAGGCCGCCCACAGCGGTCTGATCGCCTCCGGTGACGGTAACATCGACCTCATCACTGCCGACCTTGTTGCTTACCGTGGCAGTTACAGTCTTGCCGTCATTCCATTTGCGATCTGTAATATTTCCCCAATTGAGGGTCACTTCCTTGGCATCCAGCGACCAGGTTTTTCTGGCGGTTCCGGTGTAGTTGCCCTGACCCTCGATAACCAGTGTGTTCTCGCCCACATTGGTCGCCTTGTTGCCGCTGACAACGGCGTAATCATGGTCTCCGGCCATTAGAGAATAGGAACCATCCATAACAGAGGAGATGGCCACATCCTGCTCGCTGCCGTTATAGGTCGCCTGTTGGCCGAGGTTGATGGTCACGCCGGAAATGTTTTTCGGCTTGATGATGAAATCCGCCGTGCCTGTGTAGATATTGTCATTGGTTTCATACTGCACCTTCACGGTGTATTCGCCCGCGTTGGTGGGGACGGTTGCGTTGAAAACGCCGCTGCCCTTTACGGCATAGGTAACCGTTGCCGTCACGCCCTCCGGCGCGGAGAATTCCGGCCCGTTTGCGCTCTCGCCGTAGGTCCAGCCGGTCATGCCGACGGCAAGATTCTCCGACTTCTTGGCAACCATCTGGATGGGCACCGACAGCGTGATACGGTCATAGTTAGAACTCTTGACCCAGACAACGATCGTAGCGATCGTGCTCGGAAGCGGTGCTGTGGTGGTTTTCTTGACAGGAACAGTCAATTTGCCGTCGGAAGTGATGCTCAGCTCGCCCGCCTTGAAGTAGCTGGGTAAATCGCCATTCGTTTTGGTATAGGTCACGCCCGTGCCGAGTTTCAGATCCGTCAGATAGCTGTTCAGGTCGATCTCGTAGGTATAGACGCGGTTGGCATAGACCGGATACTCCTTGGCGTTGACCACCTTCTCCGTCTGCATCGGCTTCACGGTCAGTCCCGTGCCCTCAATGCCAGCGGTAGTGTTCGTGCCCGCTTTGAAAATCGCCTCGATGTAGTAGTCTCCCGCGTCGGTGGGCGGGGCGCTTAATTCCTTGCCCTTTGTGTAGGAACTGTCCTCGTTCTTCGTAGCCTGATACCACTTGAACCCGGTGATATCCGAAAACTTGCCGAACATCATGGGGAGGGTGGTCGGATTCTTGACCTGTTCACCATTATAGGCGGGCAGCGCCATGGTATAAGGTGACCAGGAAGCGATCTTCGGTGCGACCTTGGTGATCTCATACCCCACGCTGGCGGTCACGCCGCCCAGGGTGATGCTGGCGGTGTAGGTGCCGGCGTTGGTGGGGAGCGCGCCGTTTTCCAGCGTCTGCTGCGTCGGTGCAGTTTGTATGTAGGTAATCGCAGGAGTCGAAATACCAGTGGTGAACTGACCATCAAGCTTGGCGGGATGTCCTTTGCCGGTATAGGTCAAAGTGCTTTCATCGGGGGCCTTGATGGTCACGCTGCCGCCGTTTCCGCCGGCCAGATAGCAGCCCTCTGCCGTACAATTCGCCGTGATGGCCGCACCCTCGGCGCTGTATGTCCAGCTATGCTGATGCCGGGTCACGGTGAACGGCTCACTGTAGCACTTATAGCCGTCGCTCGTTGCAATCCGGACTTTATACGAAAAGGTCTGGCCTGCGGGCAATCCGGTAATGGAGAGCGTCTTGCTGTCGGCACCGGTATATTTCTCAGTCAAGTCTTGCGTAATAGAAGGATTCGTAAGCCAACGCCACTCATCATTGATGGATCTGCACCAGATATAGCTCAGGCTTGCACTCTCATCGGATGTGACCGACACTGTCAGCGTCACAGAGGTGCTGTCCTTTGCGTCGAAGGTACTGCCGGAGTAGCCCGTCTCGCTGTTCGGATAGACCTTTGTGCTTTTGATGGGCGCTGGCGTGACAGTTACATCTTTTACGCTGGCAGCGCCATCCTCCCATGTGCCGGCGCTTGTTTTATAGCCATATCCATCCGCCAGATATTCATTCGCCGGAACATAAGATTTACCCCATTCAATCTTGTTATATGTGCCGCCGCTCAGGCTGGCGCTGCTGCCATCGTTTTTTACGGCCAGCCCCATGTATAAGCCGCCGCCCAGCTCCAGCCTGCCGCCGTTCTCGGCCGTGATGTACTTGATCTCGACCGTGGAATTTTTCACCACAGCGCTGCTGCCACTGGCCGTCACACCCCCGATCGTACCTTCGCCGGTGACCGTCAGCTGGATGCCTTTTACAGTGATTATCAAACCAAAGGCTTTTTTGCCATTCACGTCCAGCGTTACCGGCCCACGGGTCAATTCATAGGACGGAGCAGTTGTCGGAACATCCTGATACAGCTTGAGCGTCTTTTCACCGGTTCCCTCATTGGCCGCCTTGATGGCCGCGTCAAGGGTCAAATACCAGCTTGTTTCATTGCCGACGGTCAGCGACGCCGCCATCTGCTTGCCGCAGACACTGCAAATGCCGGTTTGCTCATCCACAGTGTGGGCATGGGTCTTCACAGTCACATTGTTAAGCTCTGAAACTGTGCTGCCCGATATGGCGTTACCGCTCTGATCGTAGTAAGCCGCACCATCCGCCAGCAGGCTGCTGAGCACGCCGGAATCGGCTGTGCTCAGCTTAGCAAAGCTGCCTCCGGCAAGCCAAGCTGTGCCGCTGCTATATAAGTAAAGATCGGCAAAGGAGCCGCCGGAGACCGTCCCCTTCGCACCGTTGTCATATTTCACTTTATCAATCCCGGTTCCGGTAAAGCGGCCGCCGTTCACATTCATTGTTCCGTCGCCCTCGACGACAACCGCAGCTTTAAAGCTGCCGCCTTCCACAGTCAGCGTACCTTTAGTCACCTTAACATCTTCACCAAACGCAGCTGAGTTCTTCACCACTGCCGTACCGCCGTCCTCGACCTTCAGGTGTTGATACGCACCGCCGCTGAAGACCGCCTCTGCGCCGGAGGAAGCAGTCACGCCGCCCAGGTAGGTGCCGTCCACGAAAGACGCCTTGCCGTTGACGGTGATATAATAGAATTGACCGGTTTTGAAGGTCACATCTGCATCGGAGGCGATGGTCGTAGAATAGATGAGATGCTTTCCGCCGTCCACGGTAAGCTTTCCGGTCAGGGTGACATTAGCAATGCCGATACCGCCGGAGTTATTGTGTACATCACAGAGCGGCATCAGGGTCGCATCAGTGTACCCTTCGGCGCTCCAGCCGTTCAAGGTCTGGATGGCCTCTACATAGCCGTCCCCGTTTTCGATACCGCTGTCCGCCGGGAACCAGGCCGTTTTTGTTTTGTCATCGGAAGCAGTGGCTGTTATCTTAACGACCAGCGCCTTGCCGCATTTGGAGCACACAGGCTTTTCTACCGTATCATCGGCGCACTGATGGACGCACTCCTGGAACTGCACCTTGTACGCTGTATAGCCGGTCAGTTCGGAGATTTTCTCCGTCTTGGGAACGATGCTCCATGTACCGTCCTCTTCGCCGTACAGCTCGCACTTTGCATGGTTGGTTTTCAGCAGGCCGCCGACGGTAAGATCCTGGTTAGCCTTCTTGTCCAGCGTAATTGTTTTGACGGTGCAGCAGCGGGCGTTGCCCTTCCACAGCTTCACGCTATAACCGGTTCCATTACCCTTTCCCAGGAGCAGTTCCTGAATCGTACCGGTGTAAGCTTCCAGCGCGCCGCCGGCCTGCAGCTCCACGCGCGAAATCTCGCCGGTGTAGGAGTTGTCGACCGCCAGCGTTCCGTTGGAGCTAACCGAAAACTTGACATTGAGCGCCTGCGTTCCGCCGCCCTCGCTGGAATCCTTGACCGTCAGTTTTTCGTTGACATTGAAGAACTTATCCCCGCTGGTGATCGTCTTTCCATTCAGATCCAGTATAGTATTGGAGGCAGAGCAATTTCCTGTGAGCGTCACATCCCGCAGCAGTGTTATCGTGCTGCCATTCCACGCCTTCAGAAACGTCTCCGCAAGTGTCTGATAATAGGCGCTCTCGCCCACGCGCGCGTCGAATTGCGTTTTGCACTTTTCGCAGGTATAGCCGGTGCTATCCATCACATGCGCACAGCGCGCAAGATAGACCTTGCCGTCACTGCCCAGACTGGTCACGCAGTCGGCGGCGTCCGCCTTGAAATTCTTGGCGCTGAGCGTCACGCCGCTTGCCGGTTCCGCGATGGTCACTTTTGAGCCGTAACCGGGCTTTTCACGCACGCCCACATGGATGACCGAATCCTCACTCAATGCGCCTGATACACGAATGGGCAGCTTCCAATCATAATTGGCGTAATAGCCGGCCTCCACCGAGCCGGAAACAGTGAGCTTAGGAGTTGTTTTTTCCTCTCCGTCGTAGTAAACGTCATATCGATTGTTGCCGGTAACGGTGGCATCGGTGAGATTGATAGTGCCTTTTCCATAGATGCCGCCGCCCTCGAAGTTGCTGTTGTTTCCGGTGATCGTCACATTCTTGACGGTCACCCCGCTCTGCGAATAAATGCCGCCGCCGTGGCCATGACTTATATCCCCCGTGGCGGGCGCCTTGTTATTGGTAATTTCTCCGCCGGAAATGGTGACGTTTGCAAGCATGTGGATATAAATGCCGCCGCCGTTGCCTGCGGTCGCCGTGTTGCCGGTGATGGTGCCGCCGTCCATGGTGAAGCTGCAATTCTCACCCACATATACGCCGCCGCCACCGCCGTCAGACGCACCCGCGGTGTTATCGGAAATGGTGCCGCCGTGCATGGTGAAGTTTGGCGGGTCGGTATGATTCGTCGTGCCGACAAGGAACACACCGCCGGTGTCTGTGTTGCCAGAGATCGTGCCGCCGTACATAGTGAAGGACGAGCCGGTCGCAGGTCTGCTATGCAGACCGACCTGGACGCCGCCGGTAATCGTGCCGCTGTACAGTTCAAATTTGCCGCCGTTGACGAGCACTTCGCCTTGAACCTTGCCTGAATTATCGCTGCTGCAGTCGGTCAGCGTCAGCGTCGCGCCGCTGCCGACGGTGATTTTGCCGTTGATCGTCTGCCCGTTCAGGCAGAGGTTGACCTCGCCCGTTGGCACAGTCCAGTCTGCCGTTACAGACTGCGTCAGATAATAGCTGCCCGCAGAATTGGGCAGGGCATCGGTTGCCTCCCATGCTGTGTTGGTGCTATGGGTATGACCGTTGACCATTGTACTGCTGTCCTTACCGCAGACACAGTGGGCGGTATGCGTTCCGACTTCGCCGCCGCCCGGTGCCGCGCCTGCTTCCTCCGCCAGCGCCGCCGTGGGCAGCATGGAGAAGCACAGCGTCAGCGCCATAAACAGGCTCAAAACTCGCTTTTTCATAGGATCCTCCTTCGGAATATGTGTATACCTCTATATGAAACCCACTCTGTGCGGGCATTGTTTTATTGGTCCTTGGAAATGAGCCACAGCTTTTTCGCGGCTGTCCTGGCCTCGCTGCGGCGGTTCACACCCAGCTTACTGAGCACGCTGCTCACATGGCTCTTGACCGTGGAGACCCGGATGTTCAGGATCTCCCCGATCTCCGCGTTGCTCTTGTCCGCGCAGATCAGCCGCCCGTCCAGCAGCGTATCGGCCAGCACTGTCTTTCCGAAGCCGCAGGGTACGCTGAAAAAGAGCACCCTGCCGCGTTTCCAAAGGGTCTCAAACGCCTGTGCGGTAGACGGCTTGACGATGATGGCACTTTTGTCGGTCACGGACTTCCCTCCCTGCGGCAGAGAGGAATTGTCCCACGGGGAACCCCGTGGGACAGCGAGGGTACCCTCGCTGTCATAAGCCTCTGCCCTATAAATTTCTTTTCGTTTTATTGTAGCAAAGCCCTTGAAAAATGTAAATCCGTCCAAAGTATGAGACGCGATGCGCTATGTTCCTGTCGATGCACTATGCGCAGATGCTAAGAATGGCGCTGCATAGTAAGCGCCTGTGCAGATTGGCATTCTACCCGGTGAAAAAATCGCACAGCATCAGACCAAAATGCCTGCTCTGTGCGATTCGGTGTTTACTTATAGCGCCTTGTTCTTTTGCCGCGTCACAGGTGAATCACAGTTGAGGGTGATGGTGGCCCGTCCCGCTCTCCCGCGCGGCGGCGAGGAGGCGGTCGTACTCCTCCTTCGTCAGCTCCTTGGCACTGTCCCGGAAGATCTGCCGCTGGATGCTCAAAAATTTGAACTTGATCGGCAGACCGGCAAACCGGCAGAAGCCGTTGACCGCCGCCAGCATGGAGTTGATGGTGCGGGGCGCGTAGTCCCGGTTCAGCAGGCAGGCTTTCCAAGCGGTAGCGGACTCCTTGGTGACGGCGCGGCCGTCCAGCCAGCGAGCAAAGGCCGTCAGGTCACAGCGGTATTTCGAGATCGTCCCCGCCGAGCGTTCGTCCGCCAAAAGGGACAGGCAGTAGGCGTCGATGTAGACATGGGTGTATTTCCCCGCCTTGCGGTTTTGAATGATGCGGTTATAGATAGGGGATTAAACACCCTGCTTCTTTTTTGCTCCAAAAGATAAAAAGGCGGCGGCAAAGGACATGGTGATCCTTTGCCGCCGTTCTTATTGCGGGGGCAGTATACGGTTACTTGCTCTGATAGCTACGATAGAGGAAAGTAACGATCTGAGCGCGGGTGCAGTTGTTGTCAGAGCCGAACAGACCGCCGCCGATGCCGCCGGTGATACCGTTCTTCTCCGCCCACTTGACTGCCGCCGCATAGTAGGCGTTGGCTGCCACATCGCCGAAGGCTGCATTGCCGCTGACAGCAGGCGCACCGGATGCGCGATAGAGGAAGGTCACAGCCTGTGCGCGGGTGCAGGCAGCATTGGGGCTGAACTTACCGTCGCCAGTGCCGCCGGTGATGCCGTTTTCGACAGCCCATGCGACTGCCTTGGCATAATAGCTATCCGCAGGAACATCGGAGAAACCGCTCATGGTCTTGGATCCCGGGCTGCCGGCGGCGCGCCACAGGAAGGTGACGATCTGCGCGCGGGTGCAGGGCGCATTGGGAGCGAACAGGTCGTTGCCGACGCCGCCCGTGATCTTCTTGGCGACTGCCCAATTGACTGCTTCGGCATAATAGGCGGTGTCAGGCACATCGGTGAAGGTCATCGGCTCATGGCTTTCCTTGTCGATCACGATGGCGTAATCGGATGCATGGTCAAATACCCAGCTTGCCTTGCCGCCGCTGATCAAACCAGCACTTTGGAATTCCAGCTCGCCGCTCTTGAGATTGTAGAAGTAAAGGTTGGCGTACAAACCGTCGTGCTTCTTGTCGAGGTCAACGGAGAGCTTCAACGACATACCGAAGGGGCCGTTGTGGTCAAGCTGAAGCTGAATTGTCGTCGTCTCGCCGGTCAGGGCGTTGATGACCTTGGCGGGAATGGTCTTTGTGCCGGTCTTAACGCCGAGGTTAAGGCTCACGCCGCCCTTCGGAACATCCAGACCGTTGAAGGACCAGACCATGCCGCCGCCCATATCCAGCTCAACGGTGACATCCTTGCCTGCGATTTCCTTGGTAGTGCTGGCAGGAATCTTGGTTTCGCCTTTCATGTCAATGGTGACGGTGGAGCCTTCCTTGGCATTCTTCAGCTCCCTGGCTATCCTGTCGGAAACAGACGGGGTTGCCGCACTGCCGCCACCGCCGCCGGAGGACACCGCATAAGGCGTAAGGGAGCCGGTCAGAGCTTTGTAGTTGGCCGTATCAGCCGGGGTGTAGGTCCAGCCGTAAGCGGTGTTCGCCGCAACGACTGTGTTAGCAGCCATATCCCACGCAAGCGTACCGCCTGCGGGAGCGATGGTGCCGATGGCCAGCGGCGCGTCTGCCAGCGTCTTGCCGCTGGTGGTGATCTTGGTGCAGGTGGGCGCACCGGTGGGCGTTGCCTTGCTGACGGTCAGCGTGGCGGACTTGATGCCGATGTGGGCGTCATCCTCATACTTGGCCGTCACGGTGTAGGTGCCTGCGGTCTTGGGGAGGCCCGCGCTGTCCAGACTGGCGCCGGTACCGGAGTTGGCAGCATAGGTGTAATTCCATGTGCCGCCGCTGACGCCGCTGATGGTGGCCTTCTCGTATTTCTGTCCCGCGCCGTTGTAGGTCAGGGCGCCGTTGGGGAAGGTGATCTGGGCACTGACATCGGTCTTATCCACGAGCTTGAAGGTCAGCGTGCCGGTGATGTCCGTATAGTTTTTGCTGCTGATGGTGACGGTCCAGCTCTCATCCGATGCAGCCGTGATGTTCGTCTTGCTGTCGTAGGTGAAATTGCCGGAAAGATCCGCGCCCGCGATACTCATCATGTTGCTGGTGTTAGAATTCGGAACCGCATTTGTGATCTTCGCCTCGGCAGGAGCGGTGGTGAAGAAATCGGCTGCCGTCAGCCTACCTGTCTGTACACCGGCATAGTTCTTCAGAATATTCACCGTCTTGGTGGGAGCGGAGCCGCCGTAGGTTACCTTGGTGATCTCAAAGGTAACCACTTCCGTGTCCAGCACCAGGTTGTAGTTGGCGGCCTTAAAGGTACCGCTGTCCTTGAGTTCCAAGCTTCCCTTTGTGATGTCGTACTGACCCACATCCTCGCCCGCTTCTCTGCTCAACGCACCATCGAAAGCTGCAGTCTCGCCAGTGACTGTACCGGTAGAAGTGTAGGCCAACACAGGATCGGGGGTGGTGCCATAGCTTTTGCTCTGACCGCTGTTGGGCTTAACCGTCAGGTCGCGCACCGTGATGTTCGCTGCTGCCGTGGTCTGATTACCGCTGGTGGCCAGCGTATAGTTGCCAGCACTGGTACCGTTCAGCGTCAGGGTACCGAGTGTGACCGTTCTGCTGCCCGCATCGGCTCTGTCGAAGGTGGAGCCAGTGGCAACACTGACCGTCAGATCATCGCCGTCCACCTTGCCGGTAATGGTCGCGCCGGAGGCGTTGACCGTGGCGCTGGTGTTGCCGTCATATTCTTTGTTATTGGCGGTGATGCCGGAAATGGTCACTTCCTTCCGCGCGACGGTGATGGTCGCGCTGGCGGAGCCCATGCGGGTATCGCTTTCATAGGTGACCGTCAAGGTCGCGCCGTTGACATCCGCCTTCTTCACCTTAATAGTAGGCGTCGCGGTAGCCGCGCCGGAGACAATCTCCAGAATGGTGTCGTCAGAGCTGACCCAGCTCCAAGTTCCGCTATCGGGAGCGGTCTTGGTAGCAGTCAGGGTGAAGTCCGCTTCGCCATAGGTCTTGCTGGTTGGCGGGGTGGTGATGCTTACACCTGCATCCTCTTTGTCCTTGGCGGTTACGGTAACAACAATGCTGTAATCATTATAATTTGTTGCACCGGTAACCGGGATGGTGATGGTGGCCTCGGTGCCGTCCGTCTGATCGGTGGTGCTGTAAGTCAGGGTAGTACCGCTGACGCTTTGTGCGCTGATCAGTGCCGGTGTGGTACCGGCCACGGTGGGGGAACCGTAGTTTGCACCGTCAGGCAGGGGAGGCAGGGTCAGGATCTTGTTGTTGGTGACTTTACCGCTGCGCACCGTTTCGGCGAAAGTCATGGTGCCGGGGTAGTCGATTTTATTGATAACCAAAGTGCCAACAGTCAGGCCGGCTGCGGCCTTGTAGTTCGTCCCCTCCTTCACGCTGATTTTAACAGTGTATTTGCCCGCGTTCGTGGGTTTTTCCACCGGCTTGTCGTCCTGATAGTATTTGACCGTGACAGCACCCATGCCGCTCTTGGAGGAAGTGACCGTGGCGGTCTTGGCGTTTCCGTCGTAGGTCAGGCCAGCGGGCGCGGCAAAGGTGAAGTCGCTTGCCGTCGGGGTGGCCTTTGCAATGGTATACACCACGCTGGCAGTCTTGGCATTTCCACCCTCGCCCAGGGTGATGCTGGCGGTGTAGGTGCCGGCGTCGGTGGGGGCGGCCTCAAGGGGAGTGCCGCCCTTTGTGTAGGTGATGGTGGGTGCGGTCACACCGGGAATGGAGCCTGTCACCGTGGCGGCTGCTTCATTACCGTCGCCGTAGGTTGTGTGTGCAGGCTTGTTGATGGTCACGCTGCCGCCGTTGGCGGAGCAGATACTGCATTTAGCGGTAATGACCGCGCCGCTGGCGGTATACGTCGTCCAACTGTGGGAGCAGGGTGCCAGCGTCACGGTGCCGTTATCGTCCACGCTGATTTTGCCGTCTGCCCCATCGACCTTGAAGACACCGTTCGGGACGGTCACGCTACTGACTTGCCAGCTTTTTTTCGCAATGGTCACGGTGGAGTTCTTGCCGGGCTTGTTCTCCGTGGTCACGCGGATATCGGCAGTCTGGTCCAGATCGCCGCCAATGGTAACGCCTCCGCTATAGTTGGGCAAATAGAGGTTGTTGTCCTCCTCGCCCTTTTTGTTGCCGGTGATCTGCGCACTGCCCTTGACATTTACATAGCTCTTGGCATCACGTTTATCTTCTGCAGCTGCATAGACGCCGCCGCCATCTCCCACAGAGGTATTGCCGGTGATGCTGCCGCCGTCCATGATAAGGTTGCAGCTATTGCTGGGGTCTAAGTAGTTGGTTCCGAAGTCGCTATATACATCCAGATATACACCGCCGCCGCGTCCGCCGGCGTGGTTGCCGGAGATCTCGGCATTTCCGGATAGCTCAACAGAACTCTTGTCATCGCGGTATGCTTTGGTGCATACGCCGCCGCCGTCCCCACCGGCACGGTTTCCGGTCACCTTTCCACCGGACAGAAAGATCGAGCCGGTATGCATATAGATGCCGCCGCCGTTTCCGGTGGCACTGTTGTTGGAAACCTCGCCGCCGTCCATGTAAAAGTTGTGCTCGACATACACACCGCCGCCCTGGTCGCCGTGGTTGTCGGTGATCTTGCCGCCATGGAGATAAAACGAACCGCTGCTGCTGCGTTTCTCCCTATTTATGGCGCCGGCCTGCACGCCACGGCTGTTTTTGAAGATCTCGCCGCCGTACATATGAATCTCGCCGTTATTCACCGCCGCACCGGTGCCGCTGCCGGTGATCTTGCCGCCGTAGATGGCCACGTTTGCGCGTGCGGAATAGAGCCCGATAGAAATACCGGCGCCACTGCCGCCCCGGATCACACCGTTAAAGATGTTGGCCTTGCTGTAAACATCGATGGCCTGATTCTTCGCTGCGATGACAGACCCCAGCTCTGCTGCGCAGTCCGTCAGGTTCAGCTCGCCGGTGGATACCTCAACGGGACAGCCGCCGTCCTCTGCAGAGATCGTGTACCCGTTCAGACACAGCGTCCCCGTCAGCACGGTCATCTTATCGACCACCACGTTCTGCGTCAGGTAGTAATTGCCCGTGGTGGGAAGCGAATTGCCGCTGGTCCAGGGCTGGAATGTCACGTCCGCGTGGGTCGTGTGATCCCCGATATTCCCGGCGCCGTCCGCCGGATGGCCGCAGATGCAGTGGGTGTGCTCGCCGAGCGTCCGCATGACAAGGTCTTCGCCGTTCGCGAAAATGGCGTAGGCCGCCGCATTGTCCGCAAAGAAGCGGGTCGTGTAGGCCGCGCCGCCGCTGGTCAGACGGATCGAGCCGCCCGCCGTCAGCTCACTTTGCTTTTCCGCCGTGATGCCGATATTGGCCATGCTGTCCAGCGTCCCGACGGAGACGGTTTTTCCATCCGGCAGAATCAGGTTTCCGTTGGCGTTTCCGGAAATCTTCACCTTACCGGAGACTGTTATGCCGCCGCTGCCTTCAATGCCCTTATCGCATCCGGTGACGGTGCCGCCGTTCATGGTCAGCGTGCCGTTGTTTGCCACGCCGGTGCCGCTGGCGGCGGTGATGGTGCCGCTGTTCATGGTGAATGTACCCTTATTGTCAACACCGATACCACCAGCGGCGGTAACGGTGCCGTCGGTGACGGTCAGCGTACCGTTATTTTCGATCCCGCCGGAAAGGGCGCAGCCCTCCAGGGCAAAGCTGCCGCCCCCGTTTACGGTCACGTTTCCGATAACGGAGCCGCTGCCGCAGTCGGTCAGGGTGAAGCTGCCCGTCACGGTCATGTCTCCGGTAACGCTGTGCCCGTTCACGCAGAGGGTCACATTATTGCCCAGCGTCTGCCCGGAGGCGAGCGTCACATCACCGGTCAGGTAGTAGCTGCCAGAAGTGTCCGGCAGGGAATCGGTCTTCTGCCACGCGGTCAGCTCCTTTTCCCCGTGCAGGTGGGGAACCAGGCTGTAATAGCTGGTGTCATAATAGACCCGGCCATGGGAGGCATCCGTCACGGGGAGCTCATCCACGGCAGCGCCGTCCTTATTCCCGGGGAGGTTCTGCCGCCAGGCGCTGTCCAGCTCCGTCTTTTTACCGTTGAGCTTGTAGGCCACCTCGCCGGAGGCGAACGCCCTTTTGTCCGTGACCGGCGTACCGGCCACGGCGGCCACGGCGGACTCACTGTCATACTGCCAATAGTAGCAGTTTTCCACGGTGCCGCTGTTGGTGCGGACAATAGCTGTGGCGGAGGAAAGATCCGTTCTGGTACCGCTAGCCGTACTCTGGAGCTTGCCGGAGACATAGCAGTCCTGAATACGACCATGGTTGATAAAGGCAATGCCGCCCACCAGATTTTCGCGGCTCTTTCTCAGCGTCAGGGTTCCCACACGGCAGTCCTTGACAAGGCCTGTGCTCTCATTCTGATAGACGATGCCGCCGATGTTCTTTTCTCCGGTCCAGTCCAGTGCCTGGCAGCGCTGGATGGTGCCGTTGTTGGAGTACGCGATGGAGCCGGTCTCAGTGGATACGCTCACGCCCCAGTTATTGATCTGGATGGTCAGATCCTGCACGGTACCGCCGCTGGCGATGCTGTTGAAAAGAGACTGATACCGGTTGCCTAAACCAAGCGTGATCATGTGGCCGTTTCCGTCAAATGTGCCGGTGTAGTTTTTTATTGCTTCCCATGCAACATTCGTGCTGCTGGTATATGAAACATCTTTCACCAGCACGGCGTTCAGGCTGCTTTCGCCCTTGTTCACCCGCTCGCGGAACGCTTTCAAATCATCTCTGGTCGAGATTTTAACGACCTCCCCGGTCGCCGCCGCGCCGGTTCCGGTCTGCACGGCGGTATCTTCGCCGATGGTGCAGCCATCACCGACCTCGGTACTGTCCTGTGTTTCCTGCGCTGCGGAACTTGCCTCCTCCGCCAGTGCCGCTGTGGGCAGCAGCGTCAGGCACAGCGCCAGCACAAGAAACAGGCTTGTGATGCGTTTTCTCATGTGTGTATCCTCCTTTGCATAGTGGTCAGGTTTTGTTTATGCCCGTCTGACCACAGCGGGCAAAAGTCGCAAGGTTTTCAGAAGGGTATCATCCCGTGGGTACCCACGGGATGAGGGGCGCGCCCCTCATCATAAGTCATTCGCCAAGCTATTTTATATTCATTTCACAGCCGCCGTATGCTACAGCAGGCCGATCGTTTTCCCACGGTTGACTGCCTGCTGCCGATTTGGTACTTGGAGTTTTCGGAAAATACTATTGCTGTGAAACTTCACCGTGCCCACTTTCCGGCCCAGTTTTTCCGCGATCTCATCGTTGCTCATTCCCAATGCCATCATCCGCAGCAGCTTTTTTTCTGTTTCGGTCAGTGTTTCATAGTATTCCGATGGCCCTTTCAGATAATTGGGGAGGTACCGGCTCACGCTTCCGGCCAGCTCCATGATCTGGTTGGTAAAGGCATCCGCACCCTTTTCCCGCTGGTAGACGGGCAGCATCTGCACCATGCAGATCCCCTCGTCCGCCAGCAGTCGGATATACCGGTATTTTTTCGCCATTGTCAGGGTTGTTTCAAGTTCCTCACACATGCGGTCTTGATCGCCGGATTTATAGTAGATGATGGCCAGAAGCATATGACACTCGCATAGATCCATACGCCGCTTTCCAGGCTCCAGGAGGGCAATGAGCTGCTTGACCAGAACGTAGGCGGCCATATTTTTCCCCACCTGCAAGTAACAGCGTACTTTTACCAGCCATGCAAACATATCCATCATATAGATGTCACCGTTTTCATCCGGGGCGGTCTTTTCAAGCCACTTGATGATCGTCTCCTGCTGCCCATCATAACAGGCCGCAAGACATTCCAGGGCATTTAAGCTGGAGGTCAGTTCCTCCCAGCCCGTTTCATGAATACGGTTCCGGATCTTTTCGACCAGCGGCTTGGCCGATCCTGCCTGCCCGTTCATGAGCAGGATCCTCATCTGTAATGCCAGCGCCACAAACAAGCAGCGCATATCGCTCTCCCGCTCGATCAGCGGAATTGTTCCGGTCACAAGGATTAGTGCATTAAAGCAATCATTATTTTGATAGCACCATTCCGCCAGCAGGATCTCATATACATTCTTTCCCACGCTGCCGTATAACTGATGAGCCATCTCGGTTATCGTATCTTTGTACCGTTTCAGATGTGGGCCAAATCTTGTAAAGTCCCGGAATCCATTCAAGATACTGGGACGACAGGCGGACAGTGTAAGCGATCTGACCGGCACCATACCTGCCTTTACCAGGAAGAACATAATTCGCAGGAACATTCCGTCGCTTGTATAAGGCATGACCAGTTCCGTGTTGATCCGATAATAATCTCTTTCATGAAAGTCTTGCAGATTCCAGTGCCGTGGCATGTTCCCCAGCATACTCACATAATCCTTTGCCTGATCCAGGTCTCCCCCCATGGCCGAAAGCAGGGCAAGCATCGGCAGCAACGCTGGATGGCTGCTGCAATCCTCTATATCAAGCTGATGAAAGTACCCCCTGCAGGCCCACAAGGCGGGCATGGAAAAAGGGTGCTCTGCAAACTCTTCTAAGATGGTTTCCAGCAGGTGTCCCTCTTCTTCCGCATTCTCCATCACACAGACTAATTCTTTTTGAGGACGTGGATATATCACGTTTTCTCTTTCGTCCATGGCTTTCACCCTATCTGTTCTCGCTGTACTGCTTTTATTATAATTCATTTTGAATCATTTGCATAGCAAACTTTAGTTGTGCAAAAGCCAAACTTTTAACCAAACTTTCCGTCAATTAGACTGCTAAGCGGTACAATGGCACGCTCAGTTTGGGTCGAAGGTTGGAATATTATTTGCATTCCCCGCCAAAAACGCATTCCATATCTCAATTTTAAGATAGGTTTCGGAGGAGATGGCATTTTGCAGAGAAAAGGCGGGAGGACAGCGATACAACCATCCTCCCGCGTGAAATCATCCTGTTGTTCTGATCAGTGTTTGCGTTTTTAATAGGAGCGATGCCAGCGCACGGTGATCTTCCCGCTCCATCCACCATTGGGGCTTCAGGAATTGAAGCACCTGCTCTGCCCATAGGTAGTCCTGATACGTCAAAGTATGCTGCTCCAGTCCTTTGCACAGCCGGGAATAAGCGGAGCGAACCGTATCATAGGTGGAATCACGGTCAACATATCGCCCAATAAATCCACATAAAATGGCTGCTTCTTCCTCGGTATAGTTCTGCATCACGATTTCTCTCCCATCACACACGATGGGTGTTGTACCATACCAGACCGGCAAAGGAAAGGTAAATCTTTTTTATTCTGCGTAGTACCTCGGTCTACTGATAGATGTAAAGCCCTCCTTACCAGTAATGACTACATTGTTATAGCCGCTGGCGCAGTGGATGATCAGCAGCTCTCCGTTGGCGTCCCATCCGCCGACAATACCCACATGGGAATTATCCGGATAGAACACCAAGTCACCAGGCTGGGTGTCCGACCAAAAAATATCGGTGCAATAGCTGTGCTGTGCGGTGGCTCCTCCGCCATGACCGATGATGTACTGTCCGCCAGACTGGTTGTAGAACACCCAATCGACAAAGCCACTGCAATCCAGCCCGTAGGGCCGATAGGTACCGGTGGTTGAGCTGCCTGCCGCCGTGACCTGCCGCAGTTCGCCCCATCGGGCGTCCCAACCGAACACAAGGCTCTTGCCGCCCCAAAAATAATTCACCTTGCCGACAAGAGAACAGGCGGTGCGTACCACCGCCTCGCGCTCCGGCGATAGATCTTCCGGCAGATCGCGGAGCAGCGCCGCCGTGTCCCCGCTGACGGAGTACACATCCTCGATCAGCTCCCGCAGGAGATCCCGCTGCTCCAGCAGCTCCTCCAGCGCCGCAATTTGATTTCGGTTGAAGTGATATGCGGTTTTCATTTCCTCTGCCGTTTTTGCGGTAATGGTGATATAGAGGTTTCGCTCCGTCCAGCCATCGTCATCACCGCTGCCGGGGTGGTTGATCGTTTCCACCTCCGTTTTGATTGCGGTCATGTCCCAAAAGACTGCTTTCAGGCGGGCAATGCGGTCGGCATCCATGGTGGCCACGTCCGCGGCGTCTACATCGGCTCCAGCAACCTTTACCGCGAACACTGCCAGCACCTCTATCCAATCGGCGGCTTGTCCGTCAACGGAGATGGAATCATAATCATCTGCCGTTTGCAGGGTTTCCAGCCGCTCATTGAAATCATAATTGACCTGCGCCACCGCAGCGGAGAGCGGCACAACGCCTGCCTCCCGGCTTTCGTTGGAAAAAAGGATGCCGAAGGGTGGCGCCACGATTGCCGCCACGAGGATCACCGTCAGGAGCAGCACCAGCACCACCGCTCCGCCGCCCGCCGCCACGATGGAACTTGCGGCGGACGCGATACCTCTCCCAATCGTCTGTACCGCCTGCACCATTGCGCCGCCCATCTTTTTTGCCCCACCGCCTCCGTTCTTTGCGGATGTCTGGAGCACTGTCTGCTGTGCCTTGCGCTGCGCCGCCGCCCTTGTGCGGCGCGTGATGATCGTATCGGACGATGCAGTATGGGAAGTTCGCCGAATACGCATGGTTCGCGGAGCTTTGGGCGAAGGCTGTCCGCTCTTTGGGGCAGGAGCACCCTTGACCGATGCGCCCTGATTGCTTTTATGCAGAGGGACCGTTGTACCTCCATGGTCGGACGGTGGAGGTACTATGTGCCGCTCCGCTGTTCTTTTTTCGGCAAGGCTCCGCCGATAGGCGGCTTTCGCGTCCTGCGCAGCTTTCTGCCGCCCACGCTCCTGCGGGGCGGCATCTGCGCTTTTTGGACCTCCGCAATTTTGCGGAGGTATGGTCCGGTTTCCGACTTCATTTCGTGCAGCGGTTTGTACCGGAGAAAAGGCATATTCCATCGGTGTGTCGATGAAAACTTTGCGTACATACCGGCGTAAGAACGCTGATAATCAGTGCTCTGGAGTTTTCCCTTTGCCGCCGCGTAAGACCGGAAATAGTAGTCCACATCAGCGGTTGCGGGGATCTGATAGATTTCATAGGTGCCGATCTCGTCGCTGATTTTCGGTGCGCTGGGACCATAGGTATTGCCGTTACATTCCTGCATTTCTGCAAACTCGCAGATATGATAGGCAGAATTACCGATGCAGACATGGCAATCGTCAATGTACTTGCAAGGGAAAACCATCTTTTCACCGTCAAAGCGGGTAATGACGATGCTTTCCCCGTCCTTGATGGTAAAGAGCGTGTGGTATTCGCTGTCGATGAAGCGGATCACGCGCTCATCCTTGTTGGGGTTTGGAAAGGCGATAACGCCCATAATGTTTACCGGCTCACGGTCTGTCATTCGCTTTCACCTCTATCGTTCTAAAAAATAAGGCCGGGACATTCATCGTAGAATAATCCCGGCAAAGCGAAACGGCACGGTTTCCCGTGCCGTTCGTCAGATGATTCGCTTGTTCTCAT
Organism: Intestinimonas sp. MSJ-38; assembly: GCF_018917925.1. Taxonomy (NCBI): domain Bacteria; kingdom Bacillati; phylum Bacillota; class Clostridia; order Eubacteriales; genus Intestinimonas; species Intestinimonas sp. MSJ-38. Next base: position 44,344 of record NZ_JAHLPO010000019.1, read on the forward strand.
CATTCAATCGTTTCCCGTTCCATTCTCAGATATTTCTCGCGGAGATACCACGCCTGCTCTGGGCTGATGATCTAGTTGACCTCCGCACTGTTGATGTCGCTTTGCAGATTGCAGTAATCGCAGTCCCAAAGTGTATAGTTCTCGCCATTGTCCACCTTCTGCCACGCTTTCACCATGGCTTGGATGGACTCCTGCAAAAATTCCGGCAGTCCGCATTCCAGATAGCTTCGGTCTTTGGGGAGGCCCTTCCCGTCATAGGTGGAGGACAATTTCATCATGTCCTCCATCGTGCAGTTCAGCGCCTGCGCCAGCTTTTGCACCGTCTTTGCATTGCACCGCTCCATATCGCTTCTTCCGGCGCATATATCCATGATCGTCGTCTTGGGAACGCCGCTGAGCTTGGATAGCTGATATTTTGAAAGGTTCCGCTCATTGAGCAAAGTCTGCAAGTCCATTTTCCTCGCCTCCTGTTCTGAAGGGTTCTTGCGATACTTTCATTATATCGGTGTGCCGACCTAGCGTCAATAGCGGTGATGCGACTTTTCTCGCACTTACGGCCATTCATTACCGTTCGGCTTTATGTTCCCCAAGGTTTCGCTCATGCGGCACACACCTCTGCCGCTCCATCTGCTTTTTGTATTCATTTCCGGCCCGTTCACAGAAATCCTCGATGCAGGAGCTGCGGTCAGAGCGGTAATGCCCCCAAAAGAAATTGGGTAGGCCGTCCCCGTCGTTTTTGCAGTTGCGCTGCCATGTGACGAAGGGGACAGGGGCTTTTTCACATTCGCCCATGACAAACTCGGCACTGCCGACGCGAACGCGAGCGGTGATGTGGTATTCCTGATTGACCATTTTCCCCACTACATAGCTGCCGTGTTCTAACTGGATGGTGCAGCTCCCGTTTTGTGCAAAGGTCGCTGTCACCGGCATGACCGGTACTCCACGCACCAGATCCGGCAGCATGATGAACTGCGACCTTTGGCTCATCAACTCTTGCGGCAGTTTGTCCACGGGCAGATAAAAGCGCTGACAGCGATGGATCAGCCTCCACCGGTGCCCGGGATATGGAGATCCTCAGCGGCCAGATCCTCCTTGGCGTCCGCGAAGGACAGCAGCGTTGCAAACATCAGCAGCAAAGCAATCACTTTTTTCATGATGTTCTCTCCCCTTCTCGGTTTCAACCGGAGCGTTTGTTCCCACAAGGTCTTGTCGAGGAAGGGCGGTCGGCAGTGGTCTTGCCCACGATCAGTTAAGCTTTTGCCCTGTTTTCCGTGCTCCGGCTTAAATCCGGACCCTTTTCTGCCGATAATAAGGATATGAAAAACATTTAGACAGGAGGTTCCGCAATGAAAATTCAAGATGCGAAGAAGGCATATGCCGCGCAGATGGATATGCTGTGGACACGGAAACGCGCCCTGTCGCAGGCGCTCAAAAATTGCCAGCAGGGCGGCGCGCCCAATGTGGATCGTGTGGAGATCTCCCGTGAGCTGTCCGCCGTGGACGCGCAATACAACGAGGCCCAGGGCGTGATGGAGAGCATCATCGAGCGGGAGACCGCCATCCACAACGCCGAGGTTGCAAAGCAGCAGGGCAATGCTCTGTCGAAGGCCGCAAAGGAGATGGGCAAGATGCTGGAGATCTACCGCCGCATCGCCTCCGGCGGCCAAGTCCCTCCGGAGGATGAACAGCGGCTGATGGAATACAACCACGAACTTTACATGGCTGCCAAGACCGCGGCCATGCTGCAAGAGGGAGACGGCGAGAAGTACGACTCCCTCTTTGAGGACGAGGAGGAAAAAAACGGCGAAGAAAAGACCGCCAGCGAGATCGCGGGCGAGGCGGAGATCTCCGCCCCCGTCCCCGGCGGAGGCGGGGACGCCGGACTCGACATCGCCTCGGAGTGATGGCTATACCGCTCCTCCGTTTCTTTTTTTAGGACAGCAAAAAAGGGCACAAAACCGCCCTTTACAGTTTTGTGCCCCCGTTGCCCATGATCTCATAGCACAGTAAGAAACTGCTGACGGGATAGTACACGCTCATGATTGGGTCTTTGATATGACCTTGGACGATGTTGGAATTCACATATCTTGCGTTGTCCAAATACCATTGCGGGTTTGCGCCCGGTGTGTTCCAGCCGAACATGGAACCTGCCAGCATGGCGGCCTCCTGAATGTCCGTGATGCCGCGCCGCGCATTATGACTGCTGGCGATGTCACGGTTTTCCTCGCGGTTACCGGTATCCCATTCGGAGGGATGGTAGCCACTCTCGCTTTTTTTGATGATAATAAGCTGACCGCTGGACGGCAGAACAGAAAAACAGGTTTCCGGCAGGTCATTTTGAACTGCACCCCACTTGTTAGACAGTATGATATACTATCTAACAAGTGGGGTGTTTTGCTATGCCAAAAGGAGTACCAAACAAACGATATACACCAGAATTCAAAAAACTGGTGATTGAAACCATGCAGGAAGAGAAATTGAGTTACAGCGAAACCTGTCGTAGATTTGAGGTAAACAGCAGAGATCGGATCAAATCATGGGAGCGAATCTACCTGGAAGAAGGGCCGGAAGGGTTAGCCATCGAACGGCGTGGCCGCAGCAGTAAGGGTCGTCCGCCAAAGCAGTTGCCGAAGCAGGTAGAAGAAGA
>NZ_JAHLPO010000020.1:0-46900 GCF_018917925.1 Intestinimonas sp. MSJ-38
CTACAACCATTCTCTTGAACTCCGGCGTATATCGTTTGTTTGATACTCCTTTTGGCATAGCAAAACACCCCACTTGTTAGATAGTATATCATACTGTCTAACAAATGGGGTGCAGTTCATTTTCCGGCCGGGGTTTTTTGTATGAGAGAGGGGAAGGGGGCATACACTTCTTTTGAGGTGATGGGATGAAAATGCTGTGGGCATTGCTCTTTGTGTGGGTGGTGGGAAGCGCCTCCCATTTCTTTTACGGATGGTCGGGAGAAAATCCCCTGGTGGGACTGCTGTTTGCCAGCAGTGAAAGCGTATGGGAGCACAGCAAGCTGGGATTCTGGCCGCTGTGTCTGGCGATTCTGTGGTTGGGAAAGGGAGCGGGGGCAAATTGGGCCACATTGGCCTGGGCCATGGCCTGCGGCACATTGTTTTATCTGGTGCATCAGATCGGGGCATTTTATGCCTATACCAGCGCCCTGGGCATTACAAGCTGCCTGCCGGTGGATATCCTGATCTATCTGCTGGCTTCGGCCGGAGGTTTGTGGATGGGATATCGGCTCCTGAGCCAGCCCCGGCCTTTGTGGCAGGGGGCCTTGGGAGTGGGGATTCTGTGCTTTCTGGCCCTTTCCCTTGTGGTGTTTACCAGGGAAAGCCCCGCTCTGCCTCTGTTCTGGGACCTGGCAAAAAAATAAAGGCCCCCATGGGCCTTTATTTCAGACTGTCGAAAAACCTATATAACGAAAAGGGTCGTCCGCCCTACCCCTATCAATCCGCAAAAAGCCACGACCTGTGCGTGGCTTTTTGCACTTCTCAAGGGCGGGGCGCCCCGCTGGTCCGGTGGCCGGACGGCCATACTTTCTTTGCCTTTCTGCATCGGACCTGCCCAGCGCGGGAGCGCAGTATGGGAGCGGAGGCACTCCGCCAGCCCCTTGCAAAAACTCGAAAAAGTGGCCTAAGCCACTTTTTCGACACGCTCAAATAAAGGCCCTCATGGGCCTTTATTTTGGGTTCCAGCAGTCCCAACAGGGCCAGGAGCAAGCCGATAGCGGCCAGAGCGATGGATAAATAAAAAAATGGCATCAGCCCCACATAAGAAAGCCGCCAAAGAGCCAGGGAGCGGGCAGAATCATTGGTCAATTCGGTAGACAGCGTCCCGGCCAGAAGCAAAGCGACGCTGAGAAAACCGGAAGCAAACAACACCGAACCGAAGATCACTTTTTTCATCCAAGGCACCTCCTGAAAGAATGGGGAGTCAATTGTTGTGTTTTTGTTCCTCTTTTTCCTTTTCCAGCTGTTCCAGGCCCCGGCAGAGCAAAGAAAAACAGTTTCCACAGCATTCTCAGGCGGAGGTCTTTCGCAGTCTGATTCGCCTGGGCCTGGGGGAGTATTCCCAGAAGAAGGAGGGAGAAGGCGGCAAGGAATTGACTTAATACTGTAAAACAGTGTATAATGTCTCTGATTATGGAGGAAATGCGATGGCAGAGATCACAGTCAATCAACTGAACAAATATTACAGCGATTTTCACCTTCTGGAGAACATTTCCTTTGAGCTGTACTCCGGCCAGCGGGTGGGCATCGTAGGCCCCAATGGCTGCGGCAAAACCACCCTGTTCAACATTCTCATGGGTAAAGAGGGCTACGACACCGGCGAAGTGAACATCCGGGATGGGGCCCGGATCGCCCTTTTGGATCAGCTGCCGGAATATTCGCCCGAGGTCACCGTGCGTCAGGTGCTCATGCAGGCCTTTGAGGATATCCTGAATATGGGGGAAAAGCTGCGGCAGCTGGAAGGGCGCATGGCCGAAGGCACAGCCACTCCTCAGGAGCTGGATCAGTATGCCCGGCTGCAAACCGCCTTTGAGACCGCCGGAGGCTATGAGCTGGAGGTCAAATACAACCGGATGACAAACGGCCTGGACATTCCTCCCGAGATGCAGGAACGGTCCTTCATGAGCTTGTCCGGCGGGGAAAAGACAAGAGTCAACCTGGCCCGGGTCATTTTGATGGAAACCGACATCCTGCTTCTGGACGAGCCCACCAACCACCTGGATCTCCATTCCATTGAGTGGCTGGAGGAATACCTCAATTCCTTCAAGGGGGCCGTGCTCATCATCTCCCACGACCGGTATTTCCTCGACCGGGTGGCCCAGAAGATTTTTGAGATCCAGGAGGGAAAACTGACGGTTTATCCCGGCAATTATAGCTATTATGTGGATAAAAAGCAGGAGCTGATGGAGCAGCTGGAAGCCGCCAAACGCCGCCAGGACAAGGAGATTGCCCGCCTCAGCTTTACCGTGGAGCGGATGAAGGGCTGGGGCATGGGCAATGCCAAGCTGATGAAGCGGGCCTTTGCCATGGAGCGCCGTCTCCAGCGGATCGAGCGGGTCAAGACCATTCGCCAGGAACACAAGATGAAAAACCGCTTCAAAGAAGCGGGCCGTTCGGGGGACGAGGTCTATCAGCTCTCCGGCCTGCAGGCGGGTTATGATCATCCCTTCCACCAGCCCTTGGACAAGATCATCCTCCGGGGCGAACGAGTGGCGGTGATCGGGGACAATGGCTGCGGTAAAACCACTCTGGTCAGCACTCTTCTGGGCAAGCTGCCTCCCTTTGCCGGCCGAATCTACGAAGGGGCCGGGCTGCGGGTGGGGTACCTGCCCCAGGTGGTAGAGTTTGCCCATCCGGAGCGGAACATCCTGGATACCATGCTCTATGAGACCAACCTGGATGTGCAGGACAGCCGGGACCGGCTGGCGGCCTATGGCTTTCAGGGGGAGACGGTGTTCAAGGAAGTGTCGGTGCTCTCCGGCGGGGAAAAGGCCCGGCTGAAGCTGTGCATCTTTATGAACAGTGAGATCAATACCCTGTTTCTGGACGAACCGACCAACCACCTGGATATCCTCACTAAAGAATGGATCGAGGATGCTATCGACGATTTCAGCGAAACCATGATTTTCGTTTCCCATGACCGGTATTTCATCAACCGGTTTGCCACTCGGATCTGGGCCTTTGAAAATGGAGAGATCCAGGATTATATCGGCACCTATGAGGAATACCAGCAGGCCAAGAAGCGGCAGCAGGCCCAGATGCAGAGCATGATCCCGGAAAAAACAGAAAAGCCGGAGAAGGCGGAGAAAAAGGAAAAGAGCCGCAGCGGAGGAAAAGAGACCCGGGAAAGCCGGAAAATGCGCCGGGAAGTGGAAAAGCGCATCGGGGCCTTGGAAAAACGGCTGGAAGAGCTGGAAAGGGAAATGGAAGAGTGCGGCAGCGACCATGTGCGCCTGGCCGCTTTGTATGAGGAAAAGGAAGAGGCGGAAAACGAGCTTCTGGAGCTTTATGAAAAGCAGGAGGAGCTTGCGCTTTTGGCGGAGGAATAAACCATGTTGCAGATTGAGCATTTTACCAAAGAATATGGCAACAAAATCGCGGTGAACGATTTGTCACTGGAGATTCGCTCCGGGGAGATCTTCGGGTTCATCGGCCACAACGGAGCCGGAAAAACCACCACCATCAAGGCGGTGGCCGGCATTTTGCCCTTTCAGAAGGGAGAGATCCGGGTGGACGGCATTTCGGTGCGGGAAAACCCTCTGGAATGCAAAAAACGGATGGCTTATATTCCAGACAATCCGGATCTGTATGAGTTTTTGTCAGGGATTCAGTATCTGAATTTTATCGCTGACATTTTCCAAGTTCCCAAACGGGAGCGGGAAGAGCGGATCGGTAAATACGGAGATCTGTTCGGTCTCACCGGGGATCTGGGCAGTACAGTGAGCACCTATTCCCACGGCATGAAGCAGAAGCTGGCCCTGATCGGTGCGCTGATTCATGAGCCCAAGCTGCTTTTGATGGATGAGCCCTTTGTGGGGCTGGACCCCAAGGCCGCCCACGATCTGAAGATGATCATGGCGGATATCTGCCAAAAGGGCGGCGCTATCTTCTTTTCCACCCATGTTCTGGAAGTGGCGGAAAAGCTGTGCCACAAGGTGGCCATCATCAAAGAAGGCAAGCTGGCCGCCTGCGGTACCATGGAAGAAGTGAAAGGGGACGAATCCCTGGAACAGGTATTTTTGGAGCTGGTGGACGATGAGAAATCTTAAAATATTGCTGGCCATCAAGCTGAGAGGGGCGCTGCATGCCCCCGGGCGTCGGGGAAAGAAAGCCTCTTTGGGTCGGAAGATCCTCATGGGTTTCTTGTTCCTTTATGTGGTGGGAGTGATGATGGCCCTGTTCGGCGCCATGACCGCCGGTCTGGTGTCCAGCCTGGAGCCTTTGGGCTTGTCCTGGATGGCACTGGCCGTGGGGGCTTTTTCTTCCGCTGCTCTTTGCTTTATTCTCACGGTGTTCAGCATGCAGTCCCAGATCTTCCAGGCCAAAGACGGGGATCTGCTGCTGTCTTTGCCGGTGACGCCGTTGCAGATTGCCGCCAGCCGTCTGCTCAGTCTGCTGGTGTTGGAATATGCCTATAACGCCTTGGTGATGATCCCCACGGTGGGCGTCTATTGTTATCTTGTGCGGCCGGGACTGTCCTTCTATCCCATGCTTCTGGTGCTTCTTCTGGCCCTGCCGCTGCTTCCTCTGTCCCTGGCCGGGGCCGTGGGGTATCTGCTGGCTCAGGTGGGACGGCTTTTGGGCCGGGGCAAGAACATCATCATGCTGGTGCTCACCGCCGCCGCCTTTCTGGTCTATCTTTATTTCTGTATGAATCTCAACAGCTATATCGCCCTGCTGATTCAGCGGGGGGAGGAGCTGTCCCATGTGTTCCGCAAGGCCATGCCGCCCTTTTATCATTTTGCCATTGCCTTGGAGCAAGGATCTCTTTCTTCCTTTCTTCAGGCGGTGCTGTGGGGAGTTTTGCCGGCCGGCGTATTTCTGTGGCTGGTGCAAAAGGGATTTTTGGATCTGCGGAGCACATCGGGCGTCAAGGCGGTTTATCGGAAGAAGCCTTTGCGGGTCAGCCGTCCCTGGATGGCGGTGTGCCGCAAAGAGGGCGCCCGGCTTTTGTCCATGCCCACCTATCTGTTTAACTGCGGCATCGGCGCTTTGCTGATGGTGGCCATGGCGGCGATGGTGGCCTGGAAGGGCACCGACGCTTTGCAGGCGATGGGGGCGGTTCCCCAGATCCGGGAACTGATCGCCCCGGCGCTGATGGCGGCGATGTGCTTCTGTGCCGCCACTACCTGCACCACATCCCCCAGCATTTCTCTGGAAGGGGACCGGCTGTGGGTGCTGCGCAGCAGCCCTCTGTCTCCCCGGGATGTGTTCTTAGGGAAGCTGGCAGTCAACATGATCCTGCTTCTGCCCGCTGTGGCGATCAGTGTGATCATTCTGGCCTTTTCCGCAGGGCTTTCGCCCTTGGATCTGGTGCTGCTTTTCCTGCTGCCCAGTTTGCTGGGGCTGCTGATTGCCTTGTTTGGCCTGTATGCCAATCTGCTGTGGCCCCGGTTGGATTACACCAGCGAAAACGCCGTGGTGAAGCAGAGCGCCAGCGTGATGGCGGCCAGCTTTGGCGGTATGGGGGCCGTACTGGCGTTGGGTCTTTGCTATTGGTTCCTGGCCCGGAAGGTGATGAGCTACCACATTTATTGTTTTTGTGCTTTGGCGCTGTTGGCATTTGGATGCATCCTGCTTTGGCGGCTCCTTCTGACAAAAGGCGCGAAAGAGTACGAACAGCTTTGAAAAATAGATCTCTTTTTGAGTTGACAAAGCGGGAAAACAGGACTATGCTAAAAAAGAAAACAAAATAACGAAACCGTTGAAGCGGAGATAACGGCAATGATGCCTTTACAGAGAGCCTGGGGAGCTGAGAGCCGGGTGAGAAACAAGTTGTCAAATGGACCGCTGAGGGCGCAGTCAAATGGGACCGATCTGTTCCAGAGTATTCTGCGACGGGAAGGCATCCGTCAGTTGCCGGGGATATGTTGGTATCCTGCAAAGTGCATAGGGTCTCCTATGAATCAAGGTGGCACCGCGGATAAGATTTTTATTCGCCCTTGACAGAACATCACTCTGTCAAGGGCGTTTTTTCGTTCCTTTGGCAGAAAACACAGAAAAAGGAGCGATGGAAATGAGCAAAATCATTTTGACGGGGGACAGACCCACTGGCCGGCTGCATTTGGGCCACTATGTAGGCTCTCTGCACCGGCGGGTGATCCTTCAGAATTCCGGGGACTATGACAAGATCTTTATCATGATCGCCGACGCCCAGGCGCTGACAGACAATTTTGACGATCCGGAAAAAATCCGGCAGAACATCATTGAAGTGGCGCTGGACTATTTGTCCGCCGGACTGGACCCTCGGGTTTCCACTTTGTTCGTGCAGTCCCAGATCCCAGAACTGACCGAACTGACATTTTACTATTTGAATCTGGTCAGTGTTTCGCGGCTTTATCGCAACCCTACGGTAAAGGCCGAGATTCAGCTGCGGAATTTTGAAGCCAATATACCGGCAGGTTTTCTCTGTTATCCAGTGAGTCAGGCGGCGGACATTACCGCTTTCCACGCCACCGATGTGCCGGTGGGACAGGATCAGCTGCCCATGCTGGAGCAGACGCGGGAAATCGTGCGCCGGTTTAATGCCATCTATCAGCCCGTCCTCACAGAGCCCGAGGCTCTTTTGGAGGAAAACAGCGTTTATCAGCGGCTGCCGGGCACCGATGGCAAGGCCAAGATGAGCAAATCCCTGGGCAACTGTATCTACCTGGCCGATCCGCCCCAGGTGGTGGAGGAAAAGATCATGAATATGTACACCGATCCCTTGCATGTGAAAGTATCGGACCCGGGACATATTGAGGGCAATACTGTCTTTACCTATCTGGATGCTTTTTGCCGTCCAGAGCATTTTCCGGAATTTCTGCCGGAGTATGAGAGCCTGGAGCAGCTGAAAGATCATTATCAGAAAGGCGGGCTGGGCGATGTGAAGATCAAACGGTTCCTCAACCGGATCTTGCAGCAGGAGCTGGAGCCCATCCGCCGACGGCGGAAGGAATACGAAAAGGATATCGGGGCGGTGTATCAGATTTTGAAAGAGGGTAGCCAGAAGGCACGGAACACCGCCGGGGCCACGGTGGATCAGGTGAAGCGGGCCATGCGGATCGACTATTTTCAGGATGAGGGACTGATCAAAGCCCATATGGATAAATATGAAAACGGAAACCGCTGATAAAAAAGAAAGAGCCGCTTCTGTGTGAAGTGACGACTCTTTCTTCAGTCTGTCGAGAAACCTATATAACGAAAAAGATCCCTTCATCGATCCACAAAAAGCCGCGACCTGTGCGTGGCTTTTTGCACCTATCAAGGGGCCAGTGTGCGCCGAAGGCGTGCATGCAGCCCCTTGCAAAAACTCGAAAAAGTGGCCTAAGCCACTTTTTCGACACGCGCAGCAAGAGCCGCCCCGAAGGGCGGCTCTTGCTTTTGAAAAGAGAGGTATAAAGAGGGAATGGACAGGGTCTTTCACAGGGAAAGACCCTGTCGGGAGAAAGCGATAGGTTAGGGCTGCACAGTGGTGTCGTCCGTGGCAGAGGAAGAATCACTGTGCAGCGAGGAATCACCGGTGTCGTTGGTGCCGGTGGTATCCGAGCTGGAGTCATCCGTCAGATCGGATGAGCTGTCATCGCTCAGAGAGCCTGTGCTGTCATCTGCATCGTTGAGATCATCGGATACCGTGCCGGAGGAATCATCATCGGTATCGGTGATGCTGGAGGAATCGGTGCCTTCGGTATTGTCGGAGACATTGCCGGACACATCGCTGGTATCACTGGTTTGGCTGGAGGTGTCCTGGGTGTCGTCCTTGCTGGAACAGGCCGCTGCCGACAAAAGCAGTGCGGAAGCCATCAGCAAGGCTAAAAAAGGATGAAAGAATTGTTACATAAAAAGAAGGCGGTACAAACCGCCTTCTTTCGCCCGGTTAGTTTTTCTGGGCGCTGTCGGTGTTGCTTTCGGTGGCCTGTTTGCCTTCCTTGATGGAATTATCTACCACATCTTTCCCGTCGTCCAGAATGTCCTTGCCTTCGTCCACCATATCGTTGCCGGCGTCTTTCAGGTCATCGCCTGCATCCTTCAGATCGTTCTTGGTGTTGTTCTTGTCGTCCTGGACCGAATCCTGAGTGGTGTCGTTGCCGGTGTTGGTGTCGTTTTTGCTGGAACAGGCCGAGGCCATCATCAGCATGGCGCAGGCCATCAGCAGCGCAAGCAGCTTCTTTTTCATAAAAGCATTGATCCTTTCTTTCGCGGCCTGGCCGCGTTATTTCTGGTTTTCCATCACCCAGTGCATCTCTTCTCGAACGCTTTGCTCATCGGGGAGAGGCGCGTGGGTGAGGGGACGCACCCGATCTTTTCGCATTCCTGCAGATGTGCAGACCGTTTTCACCGGGACCTTTTTGGCCCCATTGGTACGCTGTTTTTTATTCATGTGGAAAACCTCCTTTGCAGGCAGTTGTATTTTCTCCGAAAATGCGTATACTATTCCTGCACTCATGGGAGATCGATGGTTGGAATGATTGTATTTTGCCCGGGAAAAACCCCGCTATGCAGAGAGAAAGTTTTATTTGACAAGGCCGCTTTCTGTTGGTATAATTATCTCGTAATATTCTGGAATGAACGATCGTCTCACATTTTTTTGTAAGTCATTGTCCTGCTCCTGATGATTTGCAAAAGGGTGTGAGATTTTTTTTACACCGGAATTATTCAAACAGAAATGGGAGGTACCTATCATGACCGGTACAGTAAAATGGTTCAACGACGAAAAGGGCTACGGCTTCCTGTCCTGCGACGAGGGCGGCGAGGATGTGTTTGTGCATTTCTCCGCTATCCAGGTCGAAGGCTTCCGCACTCTGAAGGAAGGCCAGAAGGTGAGCTTTGATGTGGAGCCCGATCCCAAGAACAGCGAGAAGCTGCGGGCTGCCAATGTGGTAGTGCTCTAAGAGCCATGAAAAAGGGCCGTTGCGGAAGAAATTCTGCGGCGGCCTTTTTGTCATACCGCTGGAAAACCGTCGGGAGGGAAAAGGATGACTGAAACTAAAATTTTGTTGGTAGATGCATTGTCCCTTCCCCTGGCCGCCCAGGTGCATGCCCAGGCCTGGCGGCAGTCCCATCGGGACTTCTGTTCCCCGGAATTTGTGGAGATGCACACGGCAGAACGCCAGAAGGAATATCTGAGGCAGAAGCAGAGAGAGGGATGCCGCCTGTATTTGTTGTGGGCGCCCCCTCCGGCAGGGGTGGTGGCGGTGTCCCCCAAAGGGGTGATCCAAGACCTGTATGTGCTGCCGCAAATGCAGAACAGGGGCTTGGGAACCGCATTGCTCCGCTTTGCCGCAGAGCAGTGCGGACAGCAGGCCTTTTTGTGGATACTGGAAAACAATCAGGGGGCCAGACGGCTTTATCTGCGCAACGGTTTTCGGGAGACAGGCCGTGTGGAGAATGGGGGCAGGCTGGCCCAAATCGAACTGTCTCTCTCCCGCCCCTTCCCTTGGCAGAAAAAAGGAGATGCAGAAGGTGGAGGCGCTCCCGGGGAAAAAGGGTAAAATCTTTGGAAAAGCAGGGCAGAGAGAGGGAGGCTCCCCCTTGCAAGCAGGCGGGCTTTCGTCTATAATTTAAGGTAGCTTCCGGTCATGGAGAAAGCCGGAGCCTGGAAGGAGATAGGGAAAATGGGAAAAACCAATGTGCGTATGCTGGTCATCGCTTCGGTGTTTACCGCTATGATATTGCTCACGGTGATGTTCCCCTTCCTGCGCATCCTCAACGAGTATGCCCATATCGGCGATGGGGTGATTTACCTGGCCTGCGTCATCCTCCCCGCGCCCTATGCCATTCTGGCGGCTTCTGCCGGGGCTGCGCTGGCCGATATTTTCCTGGGCGCCATGCTGCCCTGGGCCCCCATGTCCCTTGTGATCAAAGGACTGATGGCCTATGTGATGTGCCGTCTGGCCGGAGGAAAAGAAGCCAGTCCCTGGCGGATCGTGCTGGGACTGCTGCTGGCTTCGTTCATCAATGTGGCCGGGTATTTTCTGGGAAGCTGGCTGGTGTACGGCCTGGGGGCCGCGGCAGCGGGAATTCCTCTCAATCTGATCCAATCCGCCGTGGCGGCCGCCCTCTACCTGGCCTTGCAGAAGCTGGTGCGCCGCACAGCCGGAAAATATGTGAAATAATCATGGAGATAAAGGGAAAAGAAAAGTATGCTTGAAAAGCTGGAACTTGTGGAAAAACGATTTGGCGAGCTGGAAGAAGCGCTGGCCCAGGGAGATCTGTATGCCGATCCGGAAAAGGCGGCTCGTCTGTTGAAAGAGCAGAAGGAGTTGACACCGGTGGTGGAGGCCTATCGGGCCTATCGCCGTACCCAGAAAGACATGGAGGATGCCCAGGAGCTGATGCACAGCGAAGAGGGAGAGATGCGGGAGCTGGCCCAGGCGGAGTTTGAAGAGAGCAAAGACCGTCTGGAAGAGCTGGAACAGCAGATCCGCCTGCTCCTTTTGCCCAAAGATGAAAACGACGATAAGAATGTCATCGTGGAGATCCGCGGCGGCGTGGGCGGAGAGGAAGCGGCGCTGTTTGCCCATTCGCTCTTCCGGATGTATTCCATGTACGCCGAACGGAAGCGTTATACGGTGGAAGTGCTCAGCAGCAATGAGACCGAGCTGGGGGGCATCAAGGAAATCAGCTTTGAGGTGCGGGGCGCAGGCGCCTTTTCCCGCTTCAAGTTTGAAAGCGGCACCCATCGGGTGCAGCGGGTGCCGGAGACCGAGTCCTCCGGGCGCATCCATACCTCGGCGGCCACCGTGGCCGTTCTGCCCGAAGCCGAAGAGGTGGAAGTGCAGATCGATCCCGGTGATCTGCAGATCGATACCTACCGTTCCGGCGGCGCCGGCGGTCAGCATGTGAACAAGACCGAGTCGGCCATCCGCATTACCCACATCCCCACCGGGCTGGTGGTGGAATGCCAGGACGAGCGCAGCCAGCACAAAAACCGGGACAGAGCCATGAAGATTCTGCGCACCAAGCTGTATGAGATGCAGCAGCAGGCTCTGGACAAGGAGCGGGCCAGCGAGCGGCGCAGCCAGGTTGGTTCCGGTGACCGGAGCGAGCGGGTGCGCACATACAACTATCCCCAGGGCCGGGTCACCGATCACCGCATCGGCCTGACCCTCCACCGGCTGGACGCCGTGCTGGACGGGGATCTGGACGAGATCATCGACGCTCTCATCGCCGCCGATCAGGCGGAAAAGCTGCGGGCGGGGACAGAAGAATAAAGAACCAGTGATGAAAGAGACAGAGCCGGCATAGAATAAAGGAAGTGCATCGAATGAATATTTGGCATGACATCGACCCCAGCAGCATCAAACCCGAAAAGTTCATGGCAGTGATCGAGATCCCGGCAGGCGGCAAGAAAAAGTACGAGCTGGATAAGCGCACCGGCCTGTTGCGTCTGGATCGGATCCTTTATACCTCCACCCACTACCCGGCCAACTACGGCTTTATCCCCCGCACCTATGCCGATGATGGCGACCCGTTGGATGTGCTGGTGCTGTGCAGCGAGACATTGGACCCGCTGGTGGAAGTAGAGTGCTACCCCATCGGGGTGGTGCGCATGGTGGACGGGGAGGAATATGACGACAAGATCATCGCCATCCCCCTGGAGGACCCCACCTGGAATTACTATCAGGATGTGAACCAGCTTCCTCCCCATATCCTCAATGAAATCGCCAATTTCTTTGAGGTGTATAAGAGTCTGGAACATAAAAACACCACTTTGAGCAACACTCTGGGCCGGGAAGCGGCTTTGCAGATCATTCGGGAGACTTTGTATACCTACGAGTGTCATTTTTGCGGAAGAATGGAATAAAATCCACTATCGGGGCCAGCGGAAGGAGTCAAAACATGATGGAAACACTGCTTTTGAAGGCAAATGAACAGGAAGATGTGCAGCGGGCGGGGGAGATCCTCCGTCGGGGAGGCATTGTGGCCATCCCCACCGAAACAGTTTATGGCCTGGCCGCCGACGCTACCAGCGGGCAGGCGGTGAGCAAAATTTTTGAAGCCAAAGGCCGGCCCCAGGACAATCCTCTCATCGTGCATATCGCCTCTTTGGAGGATCTGCCGCCTCTGGTGGAGCAGGTGCCGCCCATGGCGGAAAAGCTGGCCCAGGCTTTCTGGCCCGGCCCCTTGACCATGGTGTTTCGCAAAAGCCCCCGGGTGCCTCAGGAGATCACCGCCGGGCTGGAGACAGTGGCCATCCGGATGCCTCAGCATCCGGCGGCCCGGGATGTAATCCGGGCGGCCGGTGTGCCTCTGGCGGCTCCTTCGGCCAACCGCTCGGGAAAACCCAGCCCCACTACGGCTGCCCATGTGATGGAAGACATGAAAGGCCGGATCGAAGCGGTGCTGGATGGAGGCGAGTGCTCGGTGGGCGTGGAGTCCACCGTGGTGGATATGACCGGGGATGTGCCCCGGATTCTCCGTCCCGGCGCCATCACCCAGAAACAGCTGAAGCGGGTGCTGGGGAAGAATGTGGAGATCGACGAAGCGGTGTTCCACGAGGTGGCCCCCGGCCAGCCGGTGCGCTCCCCTGGGATGAAATACCGTCACTATGCGCCCAAGGCGCCGGTGCTGCTCTTTGTGGGTGCGCCCGATGTGACCGCCCGGGCCATCGAGCAGGAGATGCAGCCTCATGACGCGGTGCTGTGCTTTGACGAATACCATGATTTCTATGACGATGAAAAGGGCCCTGTGCGCACCTATGGCCCCTCCTGCGACAAACAAGCCCAGGGCCAGCAGCTTTTTGCTGCCCTGCGGGATCTGGATGCCACTTCCTGTCAGCGGATTCTGGCCCAGGCCCCCCGTCCCTTTGGGGAAGGGTTGGCGGTGAGCAACCGTATCCACAAAGCGGCAGGTTTTCAGGTAGTGCGCCCGGCCAAGGCTCAGGTGGTGGGCATCACCGGCACCTCGGGCAGCGGCAAGAGCAGTGTGGGCGCTTGCCTCCAGCAGATGGGCTGGCAGATCATCGACGCCGATCAGGTGTATCATCAGCTGCTCAAACTGGATCGGAACCTGACCCGCACGGTGCTCAATCAGTTCCCTGCTGTGGCTGGCCCCGATGGCACAGTGGACCGGAAGGCCCTCAGCCGCATTGTGTTTGAAGACCGAATGGAGCTGCGCCGGCTCAATGCCATCACCCATCCGGCGGTAAAGCGGGAGATCCGCCGCCGCATCCGAGTGCTTACCAGTCAGGGCTGCCGCCGCATTGGTCTGGATGTGCCTTTGCTGTATGAAAGCGGCCTGGACCATGTGTGCGATTTTGTCATCGGTGTGGTGGCTCCCGAACCGGCTCTCACCGAGCGGATCGTCCGTCGGGACGGTATCAGCCCCGAACAGGCCCGCATCCGTCTGGCCTCCCAGCCGGATCGGCAGTTCTATGAGGCCCTGTGCGATATCCTCATTGAAAACGATGGGGATGAGGAGGCTCTTTGCCGGAATCTGAAGGAGAGTCTGCCTCAGATGGAAGAAGCCGAGAAAAAATAAGTGTATAGTTTGACAGCCCCTGGGCACACTGAGCCCAGGGGTGTTTTTTTGAACAAAAAAGAGTATAGCATCAAAAACCATCAGCAAGGGGAAGAGCAGGAGGGAAAGGTGCCGGAAGAACAGATGGACGCCATCCGTCAGATCGGCTCTCTCACTTTGGAAAGCGACAAAAAGAAGTCGTCTATCCACTGTCTTACCATTGTGGGGCAGGTGGAGGGGCATATGATCCTGCCGCCCCAGAATAAGACCACCAAATATGAGCATGTGATGCCTCAGTTGGCGGCCATCGAAGAAAGCGATGAGATCGACGGGCTGTTGATCCTGCTCAACACAGTGGGAGGGGATGTGGAGGCCGGGCTGGCCATTGCCGAGCTGATCGCCGGCATGAAAAAGCCCACCGTTTCCCTGGTGTTGGGAGGTGGTCACTCCATCGGGGTGCCCCTGGCCGTTTCGGCCCAGAAGAGCTTTATCGCGCCCACTGCCTCCATGACGGTGCATCCGGTGCGGCTCAGCGGCACGGTGATCGGTGTGCCCCAGACCATGACCTATTTCGAAAAGATCCAGGATCGGATCGTGGATTTTGTGGTGGAAAACAGCCATGTGTCCGCGGAGGATTTCCGCAAGCTGATGATGAAAATCGGAGAGCTGACCACCGATGTGGGCAGCGTGGTCTATGGCAAAGACGCGGTGGACATCGGTCTCATCGACAGCCTGGGAAGTCTCAGCGATGCATTGGAATGTCTCCATGCCATGATCGACGAGGAAAAAGGGAGGGAAACCGATGCTGCACACCATCATTCCGGAGGATCAGATCTTCACCAGTGAGTATACGGAGCCTCAGCAGGCCCAATATGGAGGGGCCATGGCGGAGATCCATGTGGACCAGTATGGCCGGCCACGTCTGGGCAGGCTCTATACCACCGATCTCAATGCCTATCTTTCTCTTTCCCAGCTGGAAATTCAATAAAAATTCCCGTCTGGCTCTGAAGTGACCCCAAAAAGTTAGACAATATTCTGAAGTAAAAATTGTTCAAGCAGCCGAAAGGACTTGCTGTCTGTGAATTGCAGGCGGCAAGCCCTTTCGCTTTGCCTTGATCCTGCGGTTATTGTAGTAATCCAGATATTCAACGAGTTCCTGTTTGAAGTGCTCCATGGATTGAAATTTCTGCAAATACAGCAGCTCACTTTTGAGCAGCCCGAAGAAATTTTCTATCACAGCATTGTCCAGACAGTTTCCCTTGCGGCTCATGCTCTGGCGAACACCTTTCTCCCGGAGCATCTGTTGGTATTGTTTGTGTTGGTACTGCCAGCCCTGGTCAGAATGGAGAATCAGGTTTGTTCCGGCCGGGATCTTTGCAAACGCCTCGTCCAGCATGGTGGTTACCATGCTGAGTACAGGACGATCCGATATGGTGTAACTGACCAGATCGCTGCTGCACAGATCAAGGACGGGAGAGAGATAGAGCTTCTCTCCAAACAAACTGAACTCTGTCACATCGGTGACCCACTTCTGGTTCGGCTTTTCGGCGCGGAAGTCCCGATTTAGCAGATTTGGTGCAATTTTGCCCACTTCTCCCTTATAAGAGCGATACTTCTTCATCCTGACACGGCAAACTAAGCCCAACTCTTTCATAAGCCGCTGGACAGTCTTGTGGTTCACAGAGAATTTACGCTTGCGAAGTTCTGCCGTGATCCGGCGATAGCCGTACCGGCCCCTGTTTTCGTGGTAAATCGTTGTGATTTCTTCCTTAACAGATGCATATTTGTCTTCTTTCTGCATCTGCTTCAAATGATAGTAGAAAGATGCACGGGGCAGTTGAGCGATTGAGAGCAGTATACTGAGTGCGTGTTTTTGCCTTAGCTTTTGAACTACCAGCGTTTTTTGTGCTGGCGTCGCTCGTCTTCCAAAACCAAGGCTTGCAAATTTTTTAGGTAGTCATTCTCCGCACGCAGTCGCTGCACTTCGGCCAGCAGATCTTCTTCCACCTCTTTTGGCAGCTTCTTTGACCGACCAGTGCTGCTGCGGCCCCGTCGCTCAATTGCCAAGCCTTCCGGACCTTCTTCCAGATAGATTCGTTCCCAGTCTTGTACTCGTTTGTGCCGAATTTCGAATCTCTCTGCCGTTTCACTATACCCAAGTTTTCCTTTCAGCATTGTTTCTACCACCAGCTTCTTGAATTCTGGTGTGTATTTTTTGTTTGGCACTCTTTTTGACATAACAAAACACCCCACTTGTTAGGTAGTATATCATACTGTCTAACAAATGGGGTGCAGTTCACTCCAGCCAGGCGGGACTTTTTCGTCAAAGACAGACTGTCTTTTTTGAAACAAATGTGCTATACTGTATCGTGCAATGTTATGCGCAAAAATAAAGTACAGGTGATCACAGTTGGCCAATACCCAGAATCGAAAAACTTCATCATCCTCCTCCAGTGGAGGAAAAAAGCGGAGCACTTCTTCTTCCTCAACCAATCGAAGCGGAAGCAAAAAGAAAAAGCCCACCCGGCAGCAGGTGGCGGCCCGGCGGGAGATCTATGCTGGTGTCTGCGCCGCCGTGGCGGTGCTCTGTTTTCTCAGCTTGCTGCGGGTCACCGGCTTTTTGCTTTTGTGGCTGGAAAAGGGCGTCGGCGGGCTGATCGGCACCGGTTTTGTGCTTCTGCCCTTCTGCCTGCTCTTTGCCGCAGGGCTTTTTATCGTCAAGCGCCGGGGAAAGGTGCGTTTACGGGTGTTCTGCGCCCTGCTGCTTCCGGTGTTGTGGGGCAGCGCCGCTCATATTTTCCTCTGTGCCAGGGAATTTCCCCTGACCATGGACGGGCTCATCGATTTGTGCCTCACCGGTGCTTCCCGCACATCTGGGGGTCTTTTATCCGGTGGACTGGCCATGTTTTTGTCGGCGGCCCTTTCCGATGCAGGAGCTATCGTGGTGATCTTCCTGGCGGGAGTGGTCTGCCTGCTGATCTCCACCAACACCAGCCTTTCCATGCTCTTTGAGCGGGTGCGGGATCTGCCTCCGGAAGAGGAGGACGAAGAGGAAGAACGGCCCCGCAGCCGGAAAAAGGCACAGGCGGCACCTCCGTCTCCGCCCGCCCCGGCTCCCATGCCCCAGCAACAGGCTGCTCCGGCCCGCTCTTCGGTGCTGGGAGGGCTGTTCGGTGGAAAACGGAAGAACATCGACATCCCTGTGGGCAAACCCCAGGAGCCGGATTATCCCAAAGGGGAGCCCATTTCCATCTCCCCGCCCAATGTACAGACACCGGACCAAGTGATTGGAGCCGCTCAGCCGAAGCACCGGCCGGAGGCCACTGTGGCCCAGCCGGTGAAAAGCGGGGAAGTGCCGTCTCCGGTGATCCCGGAGATGCCTCAGGGCGAGCCAGTGGTGCCTCCGGCCATCCAGAGGGCCCGGGAGTTTGCGGCCAAAAAGGCGGCTCAGATGTACAAGTCCGCAGCCCAGGAAGAAGAGCGGAAACAGGAAGTGGCTCAGGTCCAGGGCCCCATCCCATTTCCTCCGACGCCTCAGGCAGAACAGGCAGCGAGCCTGCCCTGGGAAGAAGAGGAACCGGCGGAGTCTGTGGATAAGGCAGAAGAGCAGTCCTGCGAGGTTCCTGCCGCTCCGGTTTTTCACGAGCCGGAAGTGGAAAGCCCCAAAATGCCGGAAGAGTCTTTTCCCTCAGATACAGAACAAGCGCCTCAACCCTCTTTTGGCGGGGATGAGACTTTGGCAGCCGCCGCAGCCATGGCGGCTACCCAATCGCCCCGGGAATCCTTGGGCCGGGAAGGTCCGGAATGGGATGAAAAAGACCCGGAACAGGCCGGTAAGCGTCAGCAGGTGCTGGAAGAGACCTTGGAAGAATACACCCCCAAGGATATCTATCTCTATCCCCCTGTGAGCCTGCTCAACAAAGGCAGCACCGTGGAGATGGATCACACCCAGGAGCTGGCGGAAAATTCCGCCCGGCTGGTGGATACCCTCAAGAGCTTCGGCGTGGAGGCCACTCTGGTGGATATCACCCGAGGCCCCTCCGTCACCCGTTACGAGCTTCAGCTGAAACGAGGGACCAAATTCTCCCGTGTGACCAATCTATCGGATGATATTGCCCTGTCTTTGGGGGCGGCCAGCGTGCGTATTGCCATGATTCCCGATAAATTGGCGGTGGGCATCGAGGTGCCCAACAAAAATGTGGAGCTGGTGCCCATCCGGGATATCATCGATTCTCCGGAGTTTACCGGCAGCAAATCCAAGATCAGCTTTTCGGTGGGCAAGGATATCACCGGCCACAATGTGGTGGGTGATATCAAGAAGATGCCCCATATGCTCATCGCCGGTACCACCGGTTCCGGTAAATCGGTGTGCATCAATTCCATGCTCATCAGTCTGATCTACAAGGCCACTCCCCAGGAAGTGCGCCTGATCATGGTGGACCCCAAAATGATCGAATTGGGGGTTTATAACGGCATTCCCCATCTGCTCATCCCGGTGGTCACCGATCCCCGAAAGGCGGCGGGAGCCCTCAACTGGGCGGTTTCCGAGATGATGCGCCGCTATAAGCTGTTTTCCGAATACAATGTGCGGGACCTGGAGGCCTACAACGAGGCAGTCCAGGAAAAAGATGGGGAAAAGCTGCCCCAGATCGTTATCGTCATCGACGAGCTGGCCGACCTGATGTTTGTGGCGGCCAGCGAAGTGGAAAATGCCATCGTCCGTATTGCCCAGATGGCCCGGGCCGCTGGAATGCATCTGGTCATCGCCACCCAGCGTCCCTCGGCCGATGTCATCACCGGCATCATGAAAGCCAACATCCCCTCCCGTATCAGTTTTGCCGTGGCGTCCCAGATCGAATCCCGGATTATTCTGGATACCACCGGCGCAGAAAAACTGCTGGGGCGGGGCGATATGCTGTACAATCCCCTGGGTGCGCCCAAGCCTTTGCGTGTGCAGGGTTGCTTTATCACCACCGGCGAGATCGAAGCGGTGGTGGAATTTGTGAAAAAGACCGGTACGCCGGATTATTCCCAGGAGGTCATGGATCACATCGAGCGCCAGGCCGAAGGGGCCGACAACGGCAGTGCGGCCGCTGGAGGTAGTGGGGAGGAAGAAGAGGACGAAATGCTCCCCAAGGCCATCGAGGTGGTGGTGGAGACCGGACAGGCTTCGGTGTCCATGCTTCAGCGCCGGTTGAAGCTGGGCTATTCCCGGGCGGCCCGGCTGGTGGATCAGATGGAAGAGCGGGGCATCGTAGGACCCTTCGAAGGCTCCAAGCCCCGGCAAGTGCTGATTACCCGGGATGAATGGCGGGAAATGGTGCTGCGGCAAAGCGACTGATTTTCCCGTAAATCATGTGATACCATAGGAAGAACCAGGATGGGTTCTTACATACCGTGCCCCAAGAAGGAGGAGCTATGACAGAAAAGGAAGTGGCGGAGCTGCGCCGCCGGTTTCGCCAGGATAAAAACAGCATCACCCATATCAGAGGCTGCTATGTCAACGATCGGGGGGAGATTCTCACCCAGTTCGATCAGCCCCTGTCCACTCTGGGCCAGGAAGAAGAGGAAAAAATGCTGGCTCTTCTCAAGGGGGCCTTGTCCGGCTCGCAGGGGAAGAACCTTCTGGATGTGGCCTTTTCCAATGAGCAGGTGATGGAGGGAGAAGAGCACAAGCTGCTGATGGAGCTGCGGGAAAGCCAGCTGCGGGATGAAAATGTGGCAGAGCGGTTTTTCCAGAAGGTGATCGAAGGCGTGACACTGGAGGAGAACTATCTGATCCTGTTGGCCTATGACACCTACGATGTGCCCGGTCACGGCAAGGACGGAGAGGAGATGGAGGACAGCTCCACCGATGTGTACCGGTATATCCTCTGCGCCATCTGTCCCGTCAAGCTGACCAAACCCGGTCTTTCCTATTCTCCCCATGAGAATCTGTTTCACAACTGCAAGCTGGATTGGGTAATTGCCCGTCCGGCCTTGGGCTTTTTGTTCCCCGCTTTTGATGAGCGGACGGCCAATATCTATAATGCCCTCTACTACACCAAAAGCCCGGAAGACAACTGCCAGAGCCTGGCCGATGTGCTTTTTGCCACAGAGCTGCCTATGCCGGCGGTGCAGCAGAAGGAAACCTTCCAGGGACTTTTGGAGGAGAGTTTTCAGCAGCAGTGCAGCATGGAGCGGGTGCTGGAAGTGGATCAGAAATTGCGGGAGACCATCGCCCAGCATAAGGAGGAAAAGCAGGAGGAGCCCCTCACTTTTTCCCAGAAGGAAGTGGGAATGCTGCTGCGAGGCTGCGGTTTGGAGGAAGAGGAAGACAATCATTTTGAAGAGAGCTATACCCAGTCTTTCGGTCAGGAAACCCTGCTGTCTCCCAAAAATGTGGTGGAGAACAAGATCCAGGTAAAGACCCCGGCGGTGACGGTGCAGGTGGACCCGCAGCGGGCCGAGCTGATCCAGACCCGGGTGATCGATGGGGTGAAGTACATCCTGATCCGGGCCGATGAAGAAGTGACGGTGAACGGAGTACATATTCACATTTCCTGAAGCTCTTTCCCATTGGCCTGCATCGTGCTATAATAAGAGCAGCTCAAATATCCATCTTTGCGGCCGTTTTCAAAACGGAACAATCTGTTTTTCAGGAGGGACTGTTATGGGATTTAAAAAGCTGGAAGCCTGGGATATGCCGGGCAACCCCTTTGAGATGATCGAGCACCAGGCGGCGCTGTTTACCGCCGGAACCAAAGAGCATTTCAACACCATGACCATTGGCTGGGGACTGATGGGAGATCTGTGGAATGTGCCCGCTTTTACCGCCTATGTGCGTCCCAGCCGCTATACCTGGCAGTTTGCTGAGGAAAACGATTGCTTTACCGTTTCCTTCTTTGGAACACCCCGTCCGCAGGCCCTGGCCGTGCTGGGAACAAAATCCGGCCGGGATATGGATAAGATCCATCAAAGCGGCCTGACCCCGGTGGAGCTGGAGGGCCAGGTGGCCTTTGAAGAAGCCCAGGTGGTGCTCATCTGCAAGAAGATCTATGTGGATGATCTGAAGTCGGAGAAGATTCCCCAGCAGTGGAAGAACAAGTTCTATGGCGATGGGGATTATCACCGGATCTACACCGGCCAGGTGTTGTCGGTTTATGTGAAAGAATAAAACTGCGCAAAAGGGCGGCCTTGAAAGCCGTCCTTTTATGCACAAGGAAAGGAACGGGACCATGGCGGAGCGATATGAATTTTTGCCCATCTCCAAGGAGGATATGGTGGAGCGGGGCTGGTATTATTATGATTTCCTGCTGATCACCGGGGATGCCTATGTGGATCATCCCTCCTTCGGCACGGCGGTGATTTCCCGCCTGCTGGAAAAGGAAGGATTCCGGGTGGCCATCCTGTCCCAGCCGGACTATCATTCGGTGGAAGAGCTGCTGGCCATGGGCCGGCCCCGTTATGCGGCCCTGGTCAATGCGGGCAACATCGATTCCATGGTGGCCCATTACACCGTGGCCAAGCGGCGGCGGGAAAAGGATGCCTATACCCCCGGCGGAATGGGGGGAAAACGCCCTGACCGGGCAGTGATCGTCTATTCCAATCTGGTGAAGCGGGCCTGGCCCGATCTGCCCATCGTTATCGGCGGCATTGAGGCGTCTTTGCGCCGGTTTGCCCATTATGACTATTGGGAGGACAAAGTGCGCCGTCCCATTCTGGTGGACAGCGCCGCCGATCTGTTGATTTATGGCATGGGAGAGCATCAGATGGCAGAAATCGCCCACCGCCTGGCCAAGGGGGAGGATATCCACCAGATCCGGGATGTGCGGGGCACTTGTTATATGACCAAGGACACAGAGGATTGTGTTTTCTCCTTTGTGCAGGAGCCTTCCTTTGAGGAAGTCAGCCGGGACAGGCACGCCTATGCCAAAGCGGCCCTCATCGAGCACGATGAGCAGGACTTTGTCCGGGGCCGGGCCATCATCCAGGGGTATGAGGGCCGGTTTCTGGTGCAGAATCCGCCGACTATTCCTCTGAATACCCAGGAGCTGGATCAGGTGGCCGATCTGCCCTATACCCGCACCTATCACCCGTCTTATGAAGAGTTGGGAGGCGTGGACGCCATCCGGGAGGTGGAATTTTCTATCATCCATAACAGGGGCTGTTTCGGCGCCTGCAATTTCTGCGCTCTCACTATGCACCAAGGCCGGTTCGTCACCAGCCGCAGCCACCAGTCGGTGGTGAAAGAAGCCCAGCGTATGACGGAAAATCCCCGGTTCAAAGGGTATATCCACGATGTGGGTGGCCCCACCGCCAATTTCCGTGGCCCCGCCTGCCCGAAGCAGGCCAAGGTGGGGGCCTGCAAGGACAGACAGTGCCTCTTCCCCTCGCCCTGTCCTGCCCTCAAGGGAGATCACAGCGATTATCTGGCCCTTTTGCGCAAGCTACGGGCCATCCCCGGGGTGAAAAAGGTGTTCATCCGCTCGGGCATCCGGTATGACTATATGGCCTGTGACCCTTCCGGTGAGTTTTTCGCCGACCTGGTACGCCACCATGTGAGCGGCCAGCTGAAGGTGGCTCCGGAGCACATCAGCCCCAATGTGCTTTATTACATGGGCAAGCCCCCCAAGGAGATCTATGAGCGTTTCTGCGACAAATACAAGCGGCTCAACCAGAAATACAATTTGGAACAATACCTGGTGCCTTATCTCATGTCCTCCCACCCGGGTAGCCGTTTGGAAGATGCCATCTATCTGGCGGAGTATCTGAACCAGACGGGCTACCGCCCGGAACAGGTGCAGGATTTTTACCCCACGCCGGGCACACTTTCCACCGCCATGTATTATACCGGTCTGGACCCCCGCACCATGGAGCCGGTGTATGTGGCCAAAGATCCCCATGAAAAGGCCATGCAGCGGGCGCTGCTCCAGTGGAAGAACCCGAAAAATCGGGCATTGGTGCTGGAAGCGCTGCGAAAGGCCGGGAGAGAGGATCTCATCGGCCATGGCAAGCACTGTCTGGTGTGGGACGATACCCATTCCCGCCGGAAAGAGGGGAAGGGGAAGAAGGAGGCGCCGCCTCCGGTGCGGGAGCACAAAAAGGTGCGTGGCGTAAAAGCTCCCCGCCCCCAGCACACAAAAGGCAAAAAGCAGTCCTCCCGTTCGGGGAAAAAGAGCCGATAAAGAAAAAATCCCTGCTTTTTTTGAAGCAAGGCTTTCAGACTGTCGAAAAACCTATATAACGAAAAGGGTCGTCCGCCCTACCCCTATAAATCCGCAAAAAGCCGCGACCTGTGCGTGGCTTTTTGCACTTCTCAAGGGGCAAGTGTGCGCCAAAGGCGTGCATACAGCCCCTTGCAAAAACTCGAAAAAGTGGCTTAAGCCACTTTTTCGACACGCTCAAATCCCTGCTTCTTTTGAAGCAGGGATTTTTTATGTCATCAGACTTTCCAAGGTGATGGACCGGGCCTTCAATAGTTCTGCATCCTTGGGTTCATGGGAGATCACCAGAAGCGCTCGCCCTTCCTGATGCTCCAGAATGCACTGGGCCGCTTTCTTCCGGCTCTCTTCGTCCAAGCCCTGAAAGGGCTCATCCATCAGAAGGGCATCACAGGGAAAGGCCAAGGCTCGCCCCAAGGCCCCGCGCCGCCGCTGTCCGCCGCTGAGGGCGGCAGGGTGGTGGGAAAAGTACTCCGCAAGGCCCAGCTCTTCTCCGATCTGCCGGGCCAAAGCCGGGGTACGGCTCACGAGACACAGGTTTTCCTCCAGGGTCAATGTGGGCAGCAGCCGGTCTTCCTGAAAGACTACGCCCAGGCGGGAAGGGCGCTGGATCGTTCCCGTTTGAGGCTCCAGCAAACCGCAGAGCAGCCGAAGAAAAGTGGTTTTCCCTTGGCCGGAAGGACCTAAAAGCAGCAGCCGTTCTCCCTTTTCCAAAGAAAAGGACAGATTTTGCAGTACCGGCTGATTTCCATAGGAAAAAGAAATGTTCCGGGCGCTCAGCATGACATATCCTCCTTTTTGGGGGGAGTATACCGGTGGGAAAGACACTTTACCAAGGCCACCGCGCCCTTTTCCAGAGCCAGAGACAAAAGGATGATGGCCGCCGTCCAGGCAAACAGATCAGTGGTCTCCAAGGTGACTTTGGCGGTGTGGAGCTGAGTGCCCATGGCTCCTGTGGGGATGGCCAGCACCTCACCGGCGATTCCCGCCTTCCAGGCAAAGCCCAGGCCGGTGCGCACCGCTGCCAGGGCATAAGGCACGAGAGCGGGGAGATAGATGTAGCGAAAGACCTGAAAAGGGGTAAAGGCATAAACCTTCCCCATTTCCAAAAGCAGCGGATCGGCGCTTTTCAGCCCTGCCAACAGGTTTTCATAGCACAAAGGTAGCACCATCAGAAAGGCGATAAAGGCCGACAGCCAGGGGGAGGGCAGCCACAAAAGGGCCAGCACAATAAAGGAGGCTACCGGTGTGGATTTGATGATGGCCAATGGGGGCGCCAGAAGAGAGGCCAGCGGCGGCAGGAAGAATCCCGCCGCCGCCAGCAGGGCCGCACTGAAAAAGCCCAGCAGGAATCCGGCCGCAATCCGACGCAGGCTGAAGGCGATGCTCTGCCAGAAAGGGAGAGTCACCGCCAGTTCTCCCAGCCGCCGCCCCACCTGGAGAGGAGAGGGCAGCAGCAAGGGCTGATTCAGCCGCCAGGCCCCGATCTGCCACAGCAGCAGCCAGAACAGAGCGATCAGCCCCCACCGCAGCAGACACGGTTTAGCTTTCCAGGTAATAGAAGTCATCGCCGGGGAGAGCACCGCCCACCGAGGTGGGATCGGCATTCATCAGAATTTCCAGGAAGCCCTGGGTCATGGTCTTCATCTCATCGCCGGTGATGCAGACGATGTTGCACTGGGGCAGGGCCTTCTGGGCCACGGCCTTTGTGATGATGCCCTGTTCTTCAATGAGGGTGGACACTTCGTCCAGATTGTTTTCATCGGTGACATAGTCTACGCTTTCCTGGTATTCTTTCAGGAAAGTGGCCAGGGCCTGGGGATGCTCCTGAGCAAAGGATTTCTGCACCAGCAGACAGCCCATGGTCAGAACGCTTTCACCCTGGGCGGCATCTTCCCACAGCTGGGTCAGGTCCAGAGCTACTCGGGCGTTTTCATTCTGGGTGAGAACACTGGTGACGAAGGGCTGGGGCAAAAGGGCAAGGTCGGCCTGTCCGGCGGCCAGCAAAGCAGCCAGCTCGCTGTGCTCGGTTTTGTATTCCACCTGCACATCCTCACCAGGGGTAAGGCCGTTCTGGGTCAGTACATAGTTGAGGGCATATTCTGGAGTGGAGCCTTTGCCAGTGGCGTAAATGGTGCGGCCGCGCAGATCCTCCACCGATTGGATGGAGTCGCCGGTTTCCACGATATACAAAACGCCCAGGGTATTGAGGGCGGCCAGCTGCACTTTGCCCTGGGTCTTGTTGTACAGGGTGGAAGCCAGGTTGGTGGGTACAGCGGCAATGTCAAACTCGCCCTGAACGATGGGGCCGGTGAGCTCTTCCGGAGCGCCAGCCAGAGTGAAATCATAGTTCCCCTGGGCATCGCCCTTGGCGCTGTCGTCCATCATCTTCACCATGCCCATGGCCGTGGGACCTTTCAGCCCGGCCACCCGTATGGTCACATCGTCGGTATTTTCTTCAGGGGTCTTTTCTTCCTCCTTCTGCTGCTCCTGCTGAGCAGAGTCCTTGTTGGCATCATCTTGGGAAGAGGAAGATTTCTGGCATCCGGCCAGAGTGAAAAGCAGCAGCAAAGCGAGGAAAAGGGATAAAAATCTCCGTTTCATGGAATGAACTCCTTTTTGTGATATGGTGTGGGCGGTCAGTTTGCATGGGCCAGTGTTTCCAGCTCCTCCATGGACAAAAGATGGATGCAGTTTCCCTGCCGCCGGATGATCCCTTCTCCCTCCAGGGATTCCAGAGCCCGGTAGAGAGAAGCCCGGCCCAGATTGAGCTCCCGGGAAAGCTGGGTGTAGCTTTCCACCTGGGGCTGAGGGCCGTGGGCCAAAAGCCACAAAGCCAGCCGGGCCTGAGCGGTGGGGGCGGTGAAACTGCCGATCTTGTCATTGAGGAATTGGATGCGCTGAGAGAGAAAAGAAATATAATTCCGAGCGGTGAGGGGACAGCGGACAAACATTTTTTCCAGCGTTTCCCCGGAATAAAACAGGATGCCGCTTTCCTCCTGGGCGGTGACGGTGCTCACATACCGTTGGGTGGGATGAAACAGCGCAGCCACCCCAAAACAGCTTCCCGGATACAGCGTGTTCAGCAGCACACCGCCCGGACTGTGCACCTGCACTTTTCCATACAGGATCACCCCAATGGCCTGGCGGAAATCGTGGGCAGAATAGATGGTTTCACCAGGGGAAAACAGCCGTTTCTCGCCTTGATCCATCAGTTCCCGCCCCAGTTCTTCCTCCAGACCCTGGAAAAGAAAACACCGGCTGAGAATTTCTTGTTCTTTTGCAGTCAGCTCCATGGCAAACCTCCTGATACTGTCTCATATGAGACAGATAGAGTATACCCCACCGGACAATGGGTGTCAATAGAAAAATGACAAAAAATTAACAAAATTCCCCCGAGCTCCGAAAGAACCGGGGGAAGATGTTCAGTTGTGGAAATCGGCCAGCAGCCGGGTCAGGAGAAAATCCGAAGCCTCGGTGGCCCGGGAACGGGCCGTGGGCAGCAGTCCCAGAGGGCGGGAAGGGGGCGGAGCCGATGCAGCCGATGCCAAGCGGAAGAAATCGGTGAGAGAATAGATGGCAAACCGATGGATCTGAGCCCGCTGGGCCCGGTTTTCCAGCATGGCAATGAGCAGGCCGGTGTAATCGGCGCTGTCGGGTACCTCCAGCTCGTGGGCGATTTGAGGCAGAATCCTTTCGAACAGGGCCCGGAGAGAAGGATTTTCCCCTTCTTCTCCCAGCAGGCGCAGAGCTTCCCCAATGTCCTGAGAGGAGAGGGCACAGAAGCGAGGGAAGGCCCAGTCCTCTGCCGGGCGGCGGACATAATACAGATGTCCCGCCAGATTTTCCAGCATCCGCCGGGCATCATAATAGCCCATACGCAGATTCCGGGCAGAGACCGAAGGATCAAAGTTCATGATGGGTCCCAGGGATTCGGAAGGCTCCAGCACCCGTACCCGTACATTTTTGTCCTTGGGCAGACGGAAGATCCCAGGGCCGAAGATTCGCACCGCTATGATATCAGTATGGCCCCGGGAGACCAATAAATGCATGGGGCAGTTGTCATAGAGCCCGCCGTCGATAAAAGAACGGCTGCCGATGCGGGTGGGCTGGAAGCCAGGGAAAGTGGCACTGGCCATGATGTAGGAGAGAAGAAGATGGGGCGGCACCTGATCCTTGAACACTTCCACCGGTTTCAGATCCCGGATGGACACGGTGACCAGACCGAAATCCACCGGGCTTTCCAGCAGCCGCTGGGGGTCTACCAGCTGGGAGAGCAGTTTTTGCATCCGGCCGGTGTCCACGCCGCCACCTTCCCGCATCTGGCGAAGGGCATCTTTGTAATAGGACAGGTCGGAAGGGGCCACCTTCCCGGTAAAGAGTTTTTGGTAACGGGCATTGTCAATGTCGAAGAGATCTTCATTGGACAGAGTAAGCCATTTTTCCCGGGCTTTTTCCCAGTCTCCCTGGGCCAGCAAGGCGGCGTTGACCGCCCCGATGGATGTGCCGGTGATGGCGTCAAAGGTCATCCCGGCTTCCATAAAAGCCTGGTAGGCGCCGATGTGATAAGCACCCCGGCTGCCGCCGCCCTCCAAGGCAAGACCGACCATAGCACGGCCTCCTTTCGCTGTTTTAACTATTTTTAATCCTATCATCTGGGGGAGTTTGTGTAAATACCCTTTTGAACCCTCTGGAAGTTGTGCTATAATATGGAGAAAGCATTGCTGCATCTATTGTATGGGAAAAACACCCTAGTATGAAAAATGCCCGGATCAAAGGAGGAAACGAAGATCATGTACACTTGTGCCAGTTGTCAGATACACGCCTGTGTATCCGGCGATAAGGAGAAGATGCCCAAAAACTGCCCCATGCACAATGAGGAGCTGATGGAGCGGGCCAAGGCGGAGTACGCCAAGCCGGAATACCGTGATTTCTACAAAAATTCCTGCCTGGTGGAATCGGAAGGCTATTGCCAGTGGCCGCGGGTGAAGGAGATTGCTGAATTTTGCAAGAAGAACGGTTTTACAAAGATCGGCGTGGCATTTTGCACCGGTCTGCGCCAGGAGGGCAAAGTGGCTTGCGAGATCTTCCGCAATCACGGCCTGGAAGTGGTATCGGTGATGTGCAAAACCGGTGCTATGCCCAAAGAGACCGTGGGAGTCACCGAAGAGGAAAAGGTGCGTCCCGGCACTTTTGAAGTGATGTGCAATCCGGTGGCCCAGGCCATGCTGCTCAACGAGCAGAAGACCCAGTTCAATGTGGTTATTGGTCTGTGCGTGGGTCATGATTCCATGTTCTATAAGTATTCTGAGGCCATGTGCACCACCTTGGTCACCAAGGATCGGGTGCTGGCCCACAATCCGGCTGGTGCCCTTTACTGTGCCGGTTCCTATTTCAAGACACGGGTATAAACCGTGTTCTATGGCGAAGGAGGCCGATGGATGAACGAAAACAGACCTTCCCACTGGCGGAAAATCTCTGCCATTGCAGGCGGCCTGGGTGCCGCCGCAGGCTTTGCGGCCTTCTGCCGGTGGCAGAACAGCAGCCTGAGTGTGACCACTTACCGCTGCGGCAGCCATAAGCTGCCTTCCTCCTTTGAGGATTTTGTTCTGCTGCAGGTGTCCGATCTGCACAACAAAAGTTTTGGCCGGCATCAGCATGGCTTGCTGGATCGGCTGGCCGCTGAGGAACCCAACGCCATCCTCATCACCGGAGACCTGGTGGACTGCCACCGGACCAACATCGCCCGGGCCATGGAATTTGTCCGGGGTGCGGTACGGCTGGCGCCGGTGTATTATACCCCTGGCAACCATGAGGGACGGCTGGCCGTCTATCCCCGCCTGCGGGAAGAACTGGTCAAAGCCGGTGTTCGGGTGCTGGAGGATCAAAAAGCCTGTCTGGCTTACCGGGGCGGCTTTATCGAGCTGATTGGATTGCGGGACCCCCGGTTTTTGCCGCCGGCGGAGCGGAAGAACAGCCAGGTGCTGGAGAAAAAACTGGCGCAGCTGACCGAGGGGGACGAAAAAGTCTTTCGTTTGCTGCTTTCCCACCGGCCGGAGCTGTTTCCCATTTATCAAAAGAGCGGCGTGGATATGGTGCTTTGCGGTCATGCCCACGGCGGGCAGTTCCGTCTGCTTCATCAGGGGGTCTTTGCTCCTGGGCAGGGTGTGCTGCCCAAGTATACCGGCGGCGTCCATGTGCAGGGAGCCACCGCCATGGTGGTCAGCCGGGGCCTGGGCAACAGTGAATTCCCGCTGCGCCTGAACAACCGGCCTGAGATCGTCAAATTGATTCTTTCCCATGAAGAATAAGAAAAGCCCTGGAGAATTTTTTCTCCAGGGCTTTTATGCTGTTTTTAGATTTCTTCCTTTTTGAAGTTGTCGGAATAAAGCAGTTTTCCGTAAAGAAGCATAAAGGAAAAATAGAAACCGGAAGTGACGCTGAAAAGGATGTGCCCGGCCATAAACAGATAGAAGGCACACAGGCTCAGGCTGCAGAACACGGCAAAGGCCACCATGGTACGCTCCTTGATGAACTTCAGCACAAAGCCGAATCCCAGATTCAGATAGGGCCACAACATGAAGACTGCGCCCACCAGGCCGTAATAGAAGAGGACTTCGAAGACATCCATTTCGATGATGGCCTTCTGGCTGCCGCGGGTGATGCCGAAGAGCCATTTATAGACCCCGCCTTCCCGGAAATCCTGGAAAGCCGATCCCAGTTTGTTCTGCCGGCCGCTGAGCAAAGCGGTGGTGACGCCTTCCCGACGGGCAATGTTGCCGGTGTTGTTCAGCGAGCTGCTGATGTCGGCAAAGAGATTGCCGGAGAAAAGGGCCAGGATACCCAGCAGGATCAGACAGGCCAGGGCCACGATCACCAGACGGATCAAGGGCATCTTCTGCTTTTTGTGAATGAGCAGATACAGGGAATAGCCCAAAAGACCCACTCCAGCCACGCCCACAGCGGCAAAAGCAGTCTTGGTGCCGATGAGGCAGAGGGTGGCGATGGTAGCCGCCGGGGTATAGACCTGATAGATATACCGGACAATGCCGCATTTTTTCCGGTCCAGCAGCAGGAAGGTGCAGATGCACACCGGCAGAAGGACCATCAGCACGGCGGTGATGTCGTTGCCCGAATAGAAGAATCCCCGGGTGCCCCGCAGACCGAACCGGTCGGCGTAGGTGGTGTAGCCCATATCGGCGGCATAGGCCACCAGAATGGAAGTGGAAAGCACGGCCAGGGTAAAGGTGATCACACGGTTGATCTGATACAGCAGCCGCTCACGGCTGAGCTTTTTGTGCTGGAAGACCCGCCAGTAGACAAACAGCACCACCAGATTGTAACCAAAACGGGCGATGTATTGAAGGTCCGTAAAGGGGCTGAATTGATCCATGGGCCAGAAGATCTGTCCGGCCACCGAAAGCACCCACACCACGCCAATGGGCACGATGGTGAGAAGGGCCCGTTTATCCCAGCTTAGCAGGAGATAGAGCCCAAAGAGCACCAGCACAGTCATACGGATGAGCAGGCTGGGGGTAAAGGCCAGGTTGATCTGTTCCCAGGTCCGGTCGTACAGGTTTTCTATCAACATGATAAAAAGACCATTGCCGATGTCCAGGAACGGGTTGATGAAGAGGAACAGCCAGAAAAACTCTTCCAGCTTGTTCGTCACTTTCTGCATTGTATCACTCCTAAGATATCACAAGCTTGCATTTGCACACAGTTTATAGTATTTTAGCATAAAAAGGCCATAGATACAATGTCAATTTTGACGAAGGATTTGGAAAGAGATAAAATTTCGTTGCCAACAAAGGCGGGGGAGGGTACAATAAAAACATCCAATGCAATGGAAGGAGAAAATCAATATGGAAATCAAGCGCTATGAGGGCACTGGCCGGATGAGCCGGGCCGTCGTCCATGGGGACACCATTTATCTCTGCGGCCAGACCAGCCGGGAGGAAGCCGATGTGCAGGGCCAGACCAAAGCGGTGCTGGGTAAAATCGAGGATCTGCTGGGCAAGTATGGCTCGGATAAAGATCATATCCTCAGCGCCACCATCTATCTGAAGGATATGTCCCTGTTTGACAGCATGAATCAGGTGTGGGACGCTTGGGTCAACGATGGCCATGAGCCGGCCCGCTGCTGTGTGGAGGCCAAAATGGCCGCCGACTGCATCCTGGTGGAGATCTCCATCATCGCCGCGGTAAAATAAAAAGAGAAAAGACGCCGGATCTGAACTGCACCCCAAAAAGTTAGACAATATTCTGAAGTAAAAATTGTTCAAGCAGCCGAAAGGGCTTGCTGTCTGTGAATTGCAGGCGGCAAGCCCTTTCGCTTTGCCTTGATGCGCCGATTGTTGTAATAGTCCAGATATTCAATGAGTTCCAGCTTGAAGTGTTCCATGGATTGAAATTCCTGCAAATACAGCAGCTCACTTTTGAGCAGCCCGAAGAAATTTTCTATCACAGCATTGTCCAGACAGTTTCCCTTGCGGCTCATGCTCTGGCGAACACCTTTCTCCCGGAGCATCTGTTGGTATTGTTTGTGTTAGTACTGCCAGCCCTGGTCAGAATGGAGAATCAGGTTTGTTCCGGCCGGGATCTTTGTAAACGCCTCGTCCAGCATGGTGGTTACCATGCTGAGTACAGGACGATCCGATATGGTGTAACTGACCAGATCGCTGCTGTGCAGATCGAGGACGGGAGAGAGATAGAGCTTCTCTCCAAACAAACTGAACTCTGTCACATCTGTAACCCATTTCCGATTCGGCTTTCCGGCGCGGAAGTCCCGATTTAGCAGATTTGGCGCAATTTTGCCCACTTCTCCCTTATAAGAGCGATACTTCTTCATCCTGACACGGCAAACTAAGCCCAACTCTTTCATAAGCCGCTGGACAGTCTTGTGGTTCACAGAGAATTTACGCTTGCGAAGTTCTGCCGTGATCCGGCGATAGCCGTACCGGCCCCTGTTTTCGTGGTAAATTGCTGCGATTTCTTCCTTAACAGATGCATATTTGTCTTCTCTCTGCATCTGCTTCAAATGATAGTAGAAAGATGCACGGGGCAGTTGAGCGATTGAGAGCAGTATACTGAGTGCGTGTTTTTGCCTTAGCTTTTGAACTACCAGCGTTTTTTGTGCTGGCGTCGCTCGTCTTCCAAAACCAAGGCTTGCAAGTTTTTTAGGTAGTCATTCTCCGCACGCAGCCGCTGAACTTCTGCCAGCAGATCTTCCGTTACCTCCTTCGGCAGCCGCTTTGGCGGACGGCCCTTACTGCTGCGGCCCCGTCGCTCAACCGACAAGCCTTCCGGCCCTTCTTCCAAATAAATGCGTTCCCAGCGCTCTATAATTTTATGGTCGTTAATTCCAAATTCCTGCATCGCTGCATAGATACTCAGATGTCCTTTTTTCATGGTTTCTACAACCATTCTCTTGAACTCCAGCGTATATCGTTTGTTTGGTACTCCTTTTGGCATAGCAAAACACCCCACTTGTTAGATAGTATATCATACTGTCTAACAAATGGGGTGCAGTTCAATCAAGCCGGCGTCTTTTTTTATCCGGACTACCGGGGCAGGATCAGGCCGATGAGAAGCAGCATCCCCACCAGCAGAAGAAAGGCCCAGAAGCTGACAGAAATCAGGCAGATCCAGGGACGACACCGGTCACAGAAGGGAAATTTGCTCCAAATGTTCCGGTAATTGCCCAGCCACAGAGTTTCAGATAGGAAAATCAGAAAGGTGCCGGTCCGAAAGACGATCAGTGTGGCCCTGGTGCCCTCTTTCAGCTGAATGGAAGAACACATGGACAAAAGCAGCAAATACCATAAAACACCCAGGCTGATCCGCCATAGCCGGCCGCTGCGCAGGCCAGGGGGAAGCCAGCTTCGCCAGCCACTCTGGCCTTCCAGATGGTGGGGCCACCGGCGATGCAGCGCCCTGGCCAGCTCGTCTACCGATTGAAAGCGCCGGGAAGGCTCCATGGCCAGGCATTTGTTGATCACCGGGGCCAGCGGACCCTGATAAGTAGGCGGGGAGGGAAGGCGCCCGGTGAGCATTTCGTGGAGCAGCACGCCCAGGGCATAGATATCCGCCGTAGGCTGGGAGGGAGAGAAGCCATATTGTTCCGGGGCGGCGTAGCCCGCCGTACCGATGAGTACCGTGTCCTGCCCTTTTCCAGGGGAAACCGCCTTGGCCGCATTGAAATCCACCAGAAAAAGCTGATTCTGAGGGGTGAGGATCAGGTTGCTGGGTTTGATGTCCCGATGGATGATGGGCGGTGAAAGGGCATGCAAGGGGCGGAGGATTCCGCACAGCTGGCAAAGAGTGGAGATAGCCTCCGGCACAGGGAGAGTTCCCTTTTCCTCCAGGATCTCTTTGAGGGAGCGGCCGGAAATATATTCCTCAATGACAAACAGCGGCCCGTCCCCCTGTATCAGCTGGAAAATGCGGGGGATGCCTGGCTGGGGGTTCTGCTGAAGATAGCGATACACTTGCAGATCGTAAACCTCCAGGGCTTTTTTCACATAGATTTTTTGCGTTTCTGTGTGCTGTACCAGCCATACCCGGTGATTTTCGTTGAGCAGAGCGATCTCCCGGTAATAAGACAGCTGCAGCTGGCTTTCCAGATCCATCTCTTGACCCAGCCTCCAGTCCTTGGTAATATAAAGGGACAACGCTATGATACCACAAGGGAGGAACGGATGAAAGAGCCAAGAAAGGACAGCACCTCTTCTTTGCTGGAGGTTTTGCGCTCGGCCCACCCGGCGGACATTGTCGAATACCATCGCCGGTATCTTCAGGGCAAGGTGCCCACCTTTGCCAGCTGGGTGGATGAGATCATAGAGAGCAAAGGGATGACCCGACAGGAGATCTTTCAGCAGGCCGACATTCCTCAGAAATACGGCTATAAGCTGCTGGCAGGAGAAAAGCATACCACCGACCGGGACAAGCTGCTGCGGCTGTTTTTTGCCATGGGGCTGGAGCTTCCCCAGGCCCAGCGGGGTTTGGAGCTTTATGGCCTGGCGGCCCTCTATCCCCGGAAAAAACGGGATGCCATATTGATCATCGCTTTCAATCGAGGCATATCATGGGTGGATCAGGTGGACGATCTTCTGATTCAGCATGGTGAGCCTCCTCTTTCCCGATGCCGGGACTGATTTCCCCCTGTTTGGGGGAAACAGTCCTGGCTTTTTTTGTTATGATGCACATTGCAAAGAGCACAAAGCACAGGAAAGGAGAAAGAAAAATGGATGGCAAGACCCTGGCCGGTATTCTGCGGGAAAAGTACCAGGGAGCCAGCCGGAACGAAGCGGCCTGTCAGGTGCATTTGTTTGGCATCCAATATGCCGAAGTGCTGCGGGAATGTTCCTGGCCTCTGCGGGAGATCGTCAAGGAGTCGGGCATCGGCATGGGGTATCTGTCCGAGGTGAACAAAGGCATCAAGCTGGCCCGGTATGTCCAGCTGAAAGAGGAGATCGCCCCAGGCGATGCTCCCACGCAAAACGGGAAACTGTAAGGGAAAGAGAGGAAAAACAAATGAAAACAGCAAAGCTGATTATCGGCATCATCAGCATCGTTCTCACTTTTTTGGTATTGTTCCAGTCCTGCGCCGCCGGACTGGGGGACGCCATGATGGATGAAGGAGGCACCAGCGGCTTTTCCGGGCTGTTTGTGGCCATTCTGATGCTTATTGGCGGTATTGTGGCCATTGCGGCCCGCAATAGCCGGGGAGGAGGTATTTTCTGCACCATCCTCTACGGTCTGGCCGGGCTTCTGGGCTTAACGGCCCAGGGGATCTTCGAAGATCTGGTGATCTGGGGTGGATTGTGCCTGATTTTCGCTGTGATCTTCCTGATCTCGGTGATCCGGTGGAAAAAGAACCCCCAGCAGCCGGTGACAAAAGAGGAAAAGGGGAAAACAGAATGAAGAAAAGATGGATTGCTCTTGTTTTGGCCCTTTGCATGGTCTGGACTTTGTCCGCCTGTACCGGTGAAACCCCATCCCGCAAACCCATTCAGGAGGATGGGGCCCAAGAGGATCAGCAGGGCAGAAACACCGCCGGGGAGAAAGAGGAAGAAAAGGAAGAGCAGGAAGAACAGGGACTTCCTACGGTGGAAAAGCAGGTGCTTCTGGATCAGGATGGGTTGATGATCACCGCAGTGGAACTGACGGAAGACCCCATTTGGGGCATCGGACTCAAGCTCCTTGTGGAAAACAATTCCCAGAGGAATTATGCTCTTCGGTGCGATACCTTGGCGGTCAACGGCTATATGATGAGCACATTGCTGTTTTCGGCCGATGTGGCTGCGGGGAAAAAGGCCAATGAAACCATGTATTTTTCCGATGGTGATCTGGAAGGAGCCGGGATCGTAAAGATCATGGATATCACCGCCCGCTTTGCGGCCTATGATCCCGATTCCTATGAGGATCTGTGGGGCCCAGTAGAGGTGAACATTCCCACCTCGGCAGCGGGAAGTGAGGAGCAGCCGGCCATGGATGAGGGAAAAGAGCTGTATAACCAGAATGGCGTGCGCATTGTGGGCCGCTATGTGGAGGAGGATACCTTTTGGGGGGCCGGTGTGGTACTGTTTTTGGAAAACACCGGAGAAGAGGATGTGGTTGTTTCCTGCGATGATATGTCTGTCAATGGATTTATGGTCACCCCATATCTCCACTGCCAGGTGAACGCCGATTGCCGGGCGATGGCCAACATCACCGTAATGGAAAGCGATCTGGAGGCAAACGGCATCCAGGCGGTGGAAAATATCCAGCTGACCTTCCAGGGTTATTCTCCGGACAGTTATGATACCCTGTTTCAAACCGATCCAGTGGAGTTTTCGGTGGCGCAATAGAAAAAATGCCCGGCCATTGGCCCAATGTCACTTAGTTAATCTAAAAACCCAGCCGTTGAGGGGTGGAAAGATACTTTCCTCTTCTTAACGGCTGGGTGCTTTTTGGGCTGTTGCATTTAATTAACCGCAAATTTTAACAAAATGCAAAGAATTACCCAATCCGCTTGCTTTTTCCGTCGCATGGAGATAGTTTAAACTAAACGCCGTGGTGAACGGTGTTCGCAAGCAGAATTTGAGACAGCCAAAATGTGAGAGTTTAGCCAAAATTGATTGAGTTTTAGAAGTTACGGAACGGCGGTCAATCTGCCGCGTAACCCCAAATCGCCCTCCTTTGTTCAGAATGACGGTATTCCAAACGGCGTAAATCAACTTCATGTCACGCCGCTTTATGACATTCTCAGCCGTACCTTTGCCGATGTCATCATTCAACCGGAGCCAAAGAAAGATGAAATCGGCGCGTTAGTCACCATGTTGCAACGCAACGACTTCGAAGAAAAGACGCTGATAATAGCCGATAGAGGTTTTTGAAAGCTACAATCTTATCGCCCATTGTTTAGAAAAACCGAACACAGATTTTCTCATTTGCATCAAGCAAAGCCGCTCCGCCATGCGAGAGGTGGCGAAGCTGCCCTTGTGCGAACTGGATTGCGACATCGGTTTTACCATCACCACCACGCAGACCAATGAGGACAAGCAAAACGGCTACATTCATCTGCAAGTGCCGAAGAAAAGCAAGGCAGGTTCCAAGACGCGGCGCGGACGCTGGGACTTTCCATCGCCCTATCCGATGAAACTCCGCGTTTGCCGTTTTCTGCTGGACAACGGCGAGTTTGAAACGGTTGCCACTTCTCTGCCCCCGTCCTTTACGCTTGCGGATATTCGGGAACTGTATCATCTCCGTTGGGGCATAGAAACGGCCTTCCGTGACTGGAAATATACGCTTGGCCTCGTCAATCTGCACGGCAAATCGGACGCGTTCGCGGAACAGGAGATATACGCCAGTTTGACCGCGTTTAACTTCGCAAGCCGCGTCTGTAATGAAGTCGTTGCCCGTCAGCCGAAAAACGGCGTTTACGCCTACAAGGTGAATTTCAAAATGGCGGTCATGCTCTGCAAGGAGTTCTTGCGAACGCCCCGCGCGGACAGTGAAAAGCTGTTGGAGAAAATCGCACGGCATACTGTTCCCATTCGTCCGAACAGGCAGGACGAGCGCAATTTGAAAGTGAAAGGTTTCGCAGGATTTGTCTACCGCGTAGCCGCTTGACAAAAAAGAGGGGGTGGTGTTTGCGGACACCGCCCCCTCAACGCATTTATTTTTTGAAACCCCTGTTTTTGGGGGTCAAAACAGGCATTTTCAGAAAAATAAATGCCGCCTTAACTTAACAGCCGCAGCGGAAAGACTTGTGAGCGACGCATCGGGGCATATCGGAAGACAAACCGCCCAAGCATACAGCAAGGCCTCGCAACGATGCCGAAATCAGCGAAAACTACCGCAAACCAGCAGAGCGAAATCATTCCAAGGAAATCTCAACAAGTCCTGCCAATGCTCTGAAAATTCCATCACGGGTTTTCTGCGGTCCATCTTTTTTATTGCTCTGTATGGAAACGCATGATATGATGGATTTGGAAGCGGTGAAAGAAACCGGCAAATCGGAACTTGTGAGGGCAAAATGGATATTAAATTATATTATCAGGAAAAAGGAACTGGCGAACCGCTTATACTCTTGCACGGAAACGGCGAAGATAGTTCCTATTTCATAAATCAAATAGATTATTTTCAAAACGCATACCATGTAATTGCACTAGACACAAGAGGTCATGGAAAAACTCCGAGAGGTGATGCACCCTTTACCATTGAACAATTCTCCTGCGATTTATACGATTTTATGCAGGGGCATCAAATTTCAAATGCGATAATTTTGGGTTTTTCGGATGGGGCGAACATTGCGATGAAATTCGCAATAAAGCATCCCAGTATGGTGAAGGGCTTAATTTTGAACGGCGGTAACCTCGAACCAATGGGTGTAAAACGAACAACGCAAATCCCGATTGAAATCGGATATAAGATTGCAAGCCGCTTTGCTGATAAATCGGCAGATGCCAAAAGAAATGCCGAAATGCTCGGCTTAATGGTAAACGAGCCGAATATCAAGCCGTCTGAATTGTCGCTAATCTCAATGCCTACATTGGTCATTTGCGGAACAAAGGATATGATTAAAGAATCACATACAAAGAAAATCGCTGAACATCTTCCAAATGCGAAATTAGCCATCGTTCAAGGGAATCATTTTATTGCAAACAAGAACCCAGCGGCATTTAATCAGGCAGTTGATGCTTTCCTGAAAACGATCTGACATCTTCCAATTTGTTGCGTGTTTGAACAGAGTGAAAATTCCAGTTTGATGAAGTACAAGGCCATCTTCGAGCGCAACGCCGACCGTCTTGTGAACGCCAACACCATTTACGAGGAACAGGTCATTGTCCTGCCCGCGAAGTAAGCACGATTTTCCAAAGCAAAAAATACCCAGCTCGACTTTTCGAGGTGGGTATTTTTTGTGCGCGCCGGTTTTGCTTAACTTAATGACATTGGGCATTGGCCTGGGGATTTTTTGCATAAAAAGGCGGGCACCCAAAGGTGCCCGCCTCATTTCATTACCTGTTACGGCCGGAGAAAGGGGAGATTAGTCCCAGTTCTCGGTGGCGCGCTTGGTCAGGCGGTTGTACTTCTTCTTGGCTTCTTCCGCAGCCAGGGAGTACATAGCCTCAGCCTTGTCGGGGAAGGAGCGGGCCAGAGCGGTGTAACGGACTTCTCTCTTGATGAAGTCTTCGTAGTTGCCCTTGGGCTCCTTGCTGTCCAGCTGGAAGGGATTCTTGCCTTCGGCCTTCAGTCTGGGATCATAGCGGAACAGATGCCAGTAGCCGGCTTCCACAGCGGCCTTGATCTCCAGCTGACTGTTGCCCATGCCGCCCTTGATGCCGTGCATCTCGCAGGGAGCATAGCCGATGACCAGGGAGGGACCGTGATAGCTTTCGGCCTCAACCAGAGCACGAACGGTCTGCTGGTAGTTGGCGCCCATACCGATCTGAGCCACATAGATGTAGCCATAGCTCATGGAGATGGCAGCCAGATCCTT
Organism: Intestinimonas sp. MSJ-38; assembly: GCF_018917925.1. Lineage (NCBI taxonomy): Bacteria > Bacillati > Bacillota > Clostridia > Eubacteriales > Intestinimonas > Intestinimonas sp. MSJ-38. Next base: position 38,668 of record NZ_JAHLPO010000020.1, read on the forward strand.
TTTCTTGATGGCCTTGCCGGAAGCGGCGAACTGAGCAACCTGGCCGATCTGAGAGGCCTTGGAAGCCTGGCCGCCGGTGTTGGAGTACACTTCGGTATCGAAGACCATGATGTTCACATCTTCGCCGGAAGCCAGCACATGGTCCACGCCACCGTAGCCGATGTCATAGGCCCAGCCGTCGCCGCCGAAGATCCACACGCTTCTCTTAGCCAGGAAGTCCTTATCCTTCAGGATCTCCTTGGACAGCTCGCAGCCAGCCTCAGCAGCCTTCTCCAGTTCGGGGATCAGGGCATCGGTGGCCTTGCGGGAAGCAGCGCTGTTGGTCTGAGTGTCCAGATAGGTCTGGCAGGCTTCCTTCAGGGAGCCTTCGGCCTTCTCCATCACCTTTTCAACCTTAGCAGCCAGGCGCTCCCGCAGCTGACGGGTGGCGATGGCAATGCCCAGGCCGAACTCGGCGTTGTCTTCGAAGAGGGAGTTAGCCCAGGAAGGACCGCGGCCCTGCTTGTTGACAGTGTAGGGAACAGCAGGTGCGCTGCCGCCCCAGATGGAGGAACAACCAGTGGCGTTGGCAATGCTCATGCGGTCGCCGAACAGCTGAGTGATCAGGCGGGCATAGGCGGTCTCAACGCAGCCGGCGCAGGCGCCGGAGAACTCAAGCAGAGGCTGCTTGAACTGGCTGCCCTTGACAGTTTCCACAGACAGGCCGGTATCCTTCTCGCTGATGTGCTTGACAGCGTAATCGAAGGCTTCCTGCTGATCCATCTGGCTGGCCAGGGGCTTCATCACCAGGGCCTTGTTGGGAGCCGGGCAGATGTTGGCGCAGAGGCCGCAGCCCATGCAGTCCAGAGGATCGACCTGCATAACAAAGGTGTAATTCTCGCAGCCCTTGCCGATCATCTTCTTGCCCTTCATGGAAGCGGGAGCATTCTTCATTTCTTCCTCGCTCACAGCATAGGGACGGATGGTGGCATGGGGGCAGACGAAGGAGCACTGGGTGCACTGGATGCAGTTTTCAGGAATCCACTCGGGAACATCCACTGCAACGCCGCGCTTCTCATAGGCGGAAACGCCCATGGGGAAGGTGCCATCGGCGGCCTTCTCAAAGGTGGAAACAGGCAGCTGGTTGCCCTTCTGCTCAGAGATGGGAACCAGAACGTCCTTCACAAAGTCCACCAGCTCAGCCTTGCCCTCGTAGGTCTTTTCCACGGGAGCGTCCACAGCGGTCTTCCAGGACTCGGGCACATTGATCTCGGTGATGGAATCCACACCGGTGTCGATGGCCTTGTAGTTCATCTGAACGATGTCTTCGCCCTTGCGGCCATAGGTCTTCTTGGCAGCTTCCTTCATGTACTGAACAGCGTCATCGATGGGGATGATGTTGGCCAGCTTGAAGAAGGCGGACTGGAGGATGGTGTTGGTACGCTTGCCCATGCCGATCTCACGGGCCTTGTCGATGGCGTCCACGATGTAGAACTTGATGTTGTTGTTGGCGATGTAGCTCTTCATGGAAGCGGGCAGATGAGCGTCCAGCTCCTCAGGCTTCCACTGGCAGTTGAGCAGGAAAGTGCCGCCGGGCTTGACATCCTGAACGATGTCGTACTTGTCCACATAAGAGGGGTTGTGGCAGGCGACGAAATCCGCACGGCTGACCAGATAGGGAGAGCGGATGGGAGACTTGCCGAAGCGCAGGTGGGAAACGGTCAGACCGCCTGTCTTCTTGGAGTCGTAGTCAAAGTATGCTTGAGCATACATATCGGTGTGGTCACCGATGATCTTGATGGAGTTCTTGTTGGCGCCCACAGTACCGTCGCCGCCCAGGCCCCAGAACTTGCAGGAGATGGTGCCTTCGGGGGTGGTGTCAGGAGCGTTCTCAGGATCCTTCAGGGACAGCTCAGTCACATCATCGTTGATGCCGATGGTGAACTTGCGCTTCATATCCTTGCTGTTCATGTTGTCATAGACAGCGAAGATATTGCTGCTGGGAGTGTCCTTGCTGCCCAGACCGTAACGGCCGCCGATCACATCGATGTTCCGGCCGGCCTGCTGCAGAGCGGCCACAACATCCAGATACAGAGGCTCGCCCAGAGAGCCAGGCTCCTTGGTGCGGTCCAAAACGGAGATGGTCTTGACGCTCTCAGGCAGAGCAGCGGCGAATTTCTCGGCCACGAAGGGACGATACAGACGAACCTTCAGCAGGCCCACCTTCTCGCCATGAGCCATCTTGTAGTCGATGACTTCTTCGATGGTGTCGCACACAGAGCCCATAGCCACGATGACATGCTCGGCATCGGCAGCGCCATAGTAGTTGAACAGCTGATAGTTGGTGCCGATCTTCTCGTTGACCTTGTTCATGTATTCCTCTACGATGCCGGGGATGGCTTCATAGTAGGGGTTGCAAGCTTCGCGGGCCTGGAAGAAGATGTCAGGATTCTGGGCGGTGCCCCGCAGAACGGGATGCTCAGGATTGAGGGCGCGGGCACGGAATTCCTGCACAGCGTCCATATCCACCATTTCCTTCAGGTCTTCGTAATCCCACTGAGCAACCTTCTGGATCTCGTGAGAGGTGCGGAAACCGTCGAAGAAATGCAGGAAGGGAACGCGGCCCTTGATGGCGGACAGATGGGCGACAGCGCCCAGGTCCATTACTTCCTGGGGATTGGTGCTGACCAGCATGGCAAAGCCAGTCTGGCGGCAAGCCATAACATCCTGATGGTCGCCGAAGATGGACAGAGCATGGGAAGCCAGAGCACGGGCGGAGCAATGAATGACGCCCGGCAGCAGCTCGCCGGCAATCTTGTACATGTTGGGGATCATCAGCAGCAGGCCCTGGGAAGCGGTGTAGGTGGTGGTCAGCGCACCAGCCGCCAGGGAGCCGTGGACAGCGCCAGCAGCGCCAGCCTCGGACTGCATCTCAACGACGCGGACTTCCTGTCCGAAAATGTTCTTCTGACCATGGGCAGACCACTGGTCGGCCAAGTCAGCCATTACGGACGAGGGAGTGATGGGGTAAATCGCAGCGACATCTGTGAACGCATAGGACACATGAGCCGCAGCGGTGTTACCGTCCATGGATTTCATTTTTCTAGCCATGGGGATCTCCTCCTTCAATAATATATGAAAGCTACCTAAATAACCGTATCTATTTTAGCAGATTCTTTCCCAAGTGTCCACAAAAGGCGGGTAAAAAAATAAAAAAATTCACTCAAGTGAACAGAGCACCGGAAATAGTGTAAAAATTTTGGCTCCCCGAGGAAAAACCGAAAAGCTGGTGGAAGAAGGGGGGCATGGGGAAAAAACCGAAACGAAAAAATAAGGCGTTTGACACCGACGAGGCGCTATTGTATCATGGATGCAGAGGAAATTGGAAGCTTTCGGAAAGAAAGCGGGGAAGGAGAGAAAAAGGATGGTATCCAAGGTCATGGCCGCCGGATTGCGGGGGATTCAGGGGGTGCCGGTTTTGTGCGAATGCGACCTGGCCAACGGTCTGCCTGCTTTTGAGATCGTGGGCCTGCCCGATGCCTCGGTGAAGGAGGCCCGGGATCGGGTGCGCTCAGCTGTGAAAAATTGTGGTTTTGATTTTCCCCTGCGGCGCATCACTGTCAACCTGGCTCCCGCCGACCTGAAAAAGGAAGGGCCGGTGTATGATCTTCCCATTCTGCTGGGGATTCTGTGGGCATCGGGGCAGATCCCGGCGGTGAGCCCCCGGCAGGCCTTTCTGGGAGAGTTGAGCCTGGACGGGGCGCTGCGGCCGGTGACCGGTGTGCTGCCCATGGCCCTGGCCTTGGGGGAAGAGGGAGTGGATACCCTGTTTGTGCCCCGGGAGAATGGGGCGGAAGCCTCGGTGGCGGCGGGAGTGAAGGTCATCCCCGTGTCCCATGTGAAAGAGCTGGTGGACCATCTGCGGGGAGAAGCAAAGCTCCAGCCGCTGCCGCCTTATGATTATGCCGGGCGGCGGGAAGAGGGGCCGGATTTTTCCGAGGTGATGGGCCAGGAAAGCGTCAAGCGGGCGCTGGAGGTGGCCGCCGCCGGTTCCCATCATGTGCTGCTCATCGGCCCGCCGGGGGCTGGCAAGAGCATGCTGGCCCGGCGTCTGCCCTCCATCCTTCCCGATCTTTCCTATGAAGAAGCCATGGAGACCACCAAGATCTTTTCGGTAGCCGGGCTGATGGAGCCGGGAGAACCCATGGTGGTCAGCCGTCCTTTCCGTGCACCCCATCACACCGTTTCGGCTGCCGGTCTGTCGGGCGGCGGGAAAAATCCCCGGCCTGGGGAGATCTCTCTGGCGCACAATGGGGTGCTTTTTCTGGATGAGCTGCCGGAGTTCCGGCGGGATGCTCTGGAGGTGCTGCGCCAGCCCTTGGAGGACGGCGTGGTCACCATCTCCCGGGTGGCGGGAGCCTGTTCATATCCCAGCCGGTTTATGCTGGTGTGCGCTATGAACCCCTGCAAATGCGGCTATTACGGCCATCCTTCCGGCCGGTGCACCTGTTCGGAACAGTCGGTGCGCCGTTACCGGCAGAAGATCTCCGGGCCGCTGCTGGACCGGATCGACATCCATGTGGAAGTGCCTTCGGTGGGCTATGAGGAATTGCGGCAACGGAAACCGGCAGAGCCTTCCGCCAGCATCCGGGAGCGGGTCAACAAGGCCCGGCGCATCCAGCAGGAGCGGTACCAGGGCTTGGGCATCCATTGCAACAGCCGTCTGACGCCTGGACTGATGGACCGGTATTGCCGGCCGGACCGGGAGGGAGAGCAGCTTTTGCGGGCGGCTTTTCAGACCCTGGGCCTGACGGCACGCTCCTATGACCGGGTGCTGAAGGTGGCCCGTACCATCGCCGATCTGGCGGGAAGCGAACAGGTGGGGGCCGAGCACATTGCCGAGGCCGTTCAATTCCGTTCCATGGACAAAGAACGCTTTTATTGAAAAAAGCTTTCATAACATCCTGTTTATACACGGACGAATAGGCTATTGTGGGCAACAGGGTGTAAACTGTGGACAACTCTGTGGATACTGTGGACAACTCGTTGACAGCACAAGATTCCTTCTTTTATCCCCAATCTGTGGATAAGGAAAAAAGAAGGGGGAAGATGTCGAAAATTCAACAAAAAGTAATCAAAACTTTACAACTAAGCTCTTTTTGTCAAGAGAAAAAGAAAAGAGAGCAAAAAAAGCAAAGTTTGAAGGGAGGAACCCATGGAAGTTTACTTTGGCGTGGACATTGGCACCTCCAGCCTGCGGTGCGGGGCCTTTGACCTCAAGGGCCGGCGGCTTTGGATAAGCCAGCAGGAGCTGAACCTGTTTACCGACACCCAGGGAGCGGCCGAGCAGGACCCGGAAGAGGTTTGGCAGGCCTTTTGCAGGGCTTTGACCCAGTGCGCTGCAAAGGGAAAGCCCCAGGGCGTGGGGCTCAGTGTTTATATGCACTCCCTTCTGGCGGTGGGCGAGGATTGGAATCCCTTGACTCCGGTTTTCACCTGGGCTGACAGCCGGGCAGTGGGGGAAGGTCGGATGCTGGGCAGTCTGCCCCAGACCCCCTCCCTTTACAAAAAGACCGGCTGCCGCTTTTCCCACCCCATGAGCCCGGCGGCCAAAATGCTTTGGCTGAAGAACCACCGGCCCCAGGTGTGGGAAAAAGCCGCTCATTTGGTGACGCTGAAGGAATTTCTGGTGCACCGGCTATGGGGAGAAAATGTGGTGGATCTGTCCGACGCATCTTCCATGGGGCTGCTTCAGATGGGCCGGGGAGAATGGGAAGAAGAAATGCTGGCCCTGGTGGGGGCGGGAAAAGACCGTTTGGGGATGCTGCGTCCTTGCACCAGCGCTCTTCCGCCCCTGCCTGCCTTTATGGCGGAAAAGCTGGGGATTCCGGCAGATACCCCCTTTGCGCTGGGGTCTACCGATGGCGTGCTGGCCAATGTGGGAGCGGGGGTCTTTTCGCAAGAAAGAATGACCACCAACATCGGCACCAGCGGCGCTTTGCGCACCATGCTTCCTGTGCCCTATGAGGATGAGGGACTGAGCCTTTGGTGCTATACCTTCCGGCCGGAGATGTGGGCGGTGGGAGGCTCCATCAACAATGGAGGACTGGTGCTCAAATGGCTGCGGGACCGGTTCCTTGTGCCCTTGGGCGGAAGCCAGGCGGGAGCTTATGCCCTGTTTGACCGGTGGGCCGAAGAAGTGCCGGTGGGATGTGAGGGGCTGGTGATGTCTCCGGCCCTCACCGGCGAGCGTTCCCCCGATTGGAACAGTGCCGCTGCTGGCGGGATGCACGGCCTGCGTCCCTTCCACGGTATCGAGCACATGGCTCGGGCCGCCATGGAAGGGGTGCTTTTCCGGATGTACAGCATTTACCGGCTGTTGGGAGAGCGGGGATTTGTCCCAGGAGAGCTAGTGGCCGGGGGTGGCTATGCCCGCTCAGAAGTGTGGCTTCAGATGCAGGCCGACCTCTTTGATTGTCCCATCCAGGTGCCCCGGGAGACCGAGTCCACCTTGCTGGGAGCGGCCTACTTGGCCATGGAAAACCGGGGAAAAGTGCAGTTTGGTCAGTTGCTGGAGGGAATGGAACCGGTGCGCCGCTATGAACCCCGGAAGGAAACCAGGGGCCCGTGGCAGGAAGCCTATGGCCGCTACCAGGAGCTATACCGCCGTTTGGAACAAGGGAAAGGGGAATGATCATGGAAAGGGAAAAAACCTGTCAGGGCGGGCTGATCGGCCTGGGTGTGATGGGCTGGAATCTGGCCCAGCAGCTGGGAGAAAAGGGTGTGCGTTTGGGGATTTATAACCGCACCGGTCAGGTGACCGATGAACGCCTGGAGGGGTATGAAGGAGGGAATCTGCATCCCTTTTACACCTTGGAAGAGCTGTGCAGCGCTTTGGATCGGCCCCGGAGAATCATTCTGATGGTCAAGGCTGGGCAGGCAGTGGATGGGCTTTTGGAAAGCCTTTTGTCTTTGCTGGAGCCAGGGGATGTGATCATCGATGGAGGAAACTCCTATTTCAAGGACACCCAAAACCGGGCAAAGCGGTGCCGGGAGAAGGGGGTCGTTTTTGTAGGGGCCGGGATTTCCGGCGGCGAGGAAGGGGCCAGGCATGGGGCGGCCATCATGCCGGGATGCTCCCAGCAGGTGTGGCCAATGATTGCGCCCTTGCTCCTTCCGGCGGCGGCCCAGGCGGAGGGAGAACCTTGCTGCACGCCTTTGGAAGGGGACGGCGCCGGGCATTTTGTGAAAATGGTCCATAACGGCATTGAATATGCCGATATGCAGCTGATCGCCGAATGTGTTTATCTGCTGCGTCGGGGGGCGGGCTGGGCGCCGGAAAAACTGGCGGCGCTGTTTGAAGAATGGAACCAGGGGGAACTGGAAAGCTATTTGGTGGAGATCACCGGTCATATCCTCTCCCAGCAGGACGAAGAGACAGGTAGGCCCATGGTGGATGTGATCCGAGGCCGGGCGGGGAACAAAGGCACCGGCAAATGGACCACTATGGAAGGTCTGGATCTGGGCCAGCCAGTGCCCACCATCGCCCAGGCCGTTTTTGCCCGGTACCTTTCCGCCCAGGAGGAAGAGCGGCAGAAGGCTGCCCAGGCGTTGGAAGGGGGAACGGCAGCCTTTGTGATGAAAGAGGAACAAGATATGGCGGAGATTTTGCGTCGAGCTTTGTATTGTGCCAAGGTCTGTGCCTATGCCCAGGGCTTTGCTCTGATGAGTCGGGCCGGGCAGGAATACAACTGGAAGCTGAAACTGGACCGGGTGGCCGCCATGTTCCGGGGCGGGTGCATCATCAGGGCCCGGTTTTTGAATGAAATCCGAAAAGCCTATGAGGAGCAGCCGGATCTGTCCAATCTGCTGCTGCATCCGGCTTTTTCCCGGAAGATGGGAGAGTATGTCCTCTCTCTCCGCCAGGTGGTGGCCTGGGGTGCTCTCAGCGGGGTGGCTCTGCCCGCCTTTTCCAGCGCCTTGAGCTATTATGACGGCCTGCGGGACCCGGTGGGTTCTGCTTCCCTCATCCAGGCCCAGCGGGATTATTTCGGCGCCCATACCTTCCAGCGGGTAGACCGGGATGGAATGTTTCACCGTCAGTGGTTTTAACAGAAAAGAACGCCCCAGGCTGCGTGAACTGCACCCCATTTGTTAGACAGTATGATATACTATCTAACAGATGGGGTGATTTATTATGTCAAGAGGAAAACCAAACAAACGATACACGCCGGAATTCAAGAAGCTGGTCGTA
>NZ_JAHLPO010000021.1:0-44087 GCF_018917925.1 Intestinimonas sp. MSJ-38
CCGCAGGATCAAGGCAAAGCTAAAGGGCTTGCCGCCTGCAATTCACAGACAGCAAGCCCTTTCGGCTGCTTGAACAATTTTTACTTCAAAATATTGTCTAACTTTTTGGGGTCACTTCACGTCCTTTTTGTGCTGGTTTATTTTGATTAAAAATCATACTCGGATTGTTGATTGGTTTCTTCCATCAGCTGGATGTTGATCTCATGGGTGGAACCCTGACGGTAGAAGGTCAGTTTCATGGTATCGCCTGCCTTGTGTTCATCCCGCAAGGTACAGGCATCGGAGATGTTTTCCACCCGGATATCATCCACGCCGATGATCACATCCCCGGCGGTCAGACCCTTGGCAGCGGCATCGCTTTCCGGCGCCACCTGATCCACCAGGATGCCCTGGGGAATGTTATAGAAGGCGGCGGTCAGAGCGCTCACATTGCGGCCGCTGATGCCGGTGAGGGGTCGGCCGGACACATAGCCCTTATCGATCAGTTCCTCCACAATGGGCCCTACGGTGTTGCTGGGAATGGCAAAGCCCAGGCCCTCGGAATCCTCGCTGCTGATTTTGGCGCTGTTGACGCCAATGACCTGGCCGTATTCATTGAGAAGGGCGCCGCCGCTGTTGCCCGGGTTGATGGAGGCATCGGTTTGCAGCAGAACCATATTGCTGCTGCCCACCTGGATCTCCCGATCCACCGCGGAGATAATACCGGCGGTTACCGTGCCGTTGAGCCCCAGAGGATTGCCGATGGCAATGGCGGCTTCTCCCACTTCCACCTGGCTAGAATCGCCGAACTCGGCGGCCGGCAGGTCCTGAGCGTCAATTTTCAGCACGGCAATATCGCTTTTCACATCGGTGCCGATGAGCTCGGCCGCGTAAGTTTCTCCATCGTCCAGTGTGACGGCAATGCTGTCGCCCCCTTCCACCACATGGTTATTGGTGACGATATAGCCGTCCTCCGACAAAATGATCCCCGAACCGGTGCTGCTGGTGGAATAGGTCTGGAAACTTTCGGTGATGACCCCCACCACTGAGGGGCGCACCTTCTGCACCACATCGCTTACATCTTTCACCACAAAGCCGCCATCGCTGTTTTCGGGCTTTTTCCGGATCTCCATGGAAAAGGCAGAATCATCGGAAGATTGGGCGGAGTCGGTTTCCTGGGAGTCGTTGCCGCCCCAAATAGCGGTGAGACCGTTTTCCGAGGAAGGGTCGGCCTCGGCTGATTCAGAAGGGACTTCGTTGGGATCGCTGCGCAGCAGGAGATATCCCCCGGCGCCGCCCACCGCCACCAGAATGGCGCAGACGGCACAACCCCGGCGCAGACGGGCCCGCCGGCGCTTCTGGGCCAGTACCTCCTCATAGCTGCGGTAGGAAGCGGCATTCTGGTAATAGTGAGGGGTGTTGTTTTCCTGGAAGTGATCTTGGGAATCTTGGGGATCGTGGCGATGAAACATAGGCATTCTTCACCTCATAGGGATGTGGGGATGGTAAAACAGAATTCGGTCTGGCCGTCGCCGCTTTTGGCGTAGATATCGCCGCCATGACGGCCCACCAGGGTTTTGACGATGTAAAGGCCCAGGCCGGAGCTGGTGACTTTGCTTCCACGGGACCGGTCGCCTTTGTAAAAGCGTTCGAAAATATGGTCAATGGCCTCCGGGCCGATGCCCGGGCCGGTGTTGACGATGTTCATCTGCATCTTGCCGCCCTTGGCCGACAGATAGATGATGATCTTGCCCGCCTGATCGGTGAATTTCACCGCATTATCCGTCAGGTTATAGACCACCTGGAAGATGGCGTCGTGATCGGCGGAGATCTCCAGCTTGTCCGGAATGTCCAGCGTCAGGTCGATCTCCTTGTCGGTGAGCTGTTTTTCAAAGCCCAGCACGATGCGGCGCACCATTTCGCTGATGTCAAAGGTGGTTTTGTTCAGGGCCCGCTCTCCCGATTCCAGCCGGGAGACTTCCACCATGCTGTTGGCCAGACGGGAAAGACGGCGGATTTCCTCCGAGATGATCTTCAGGTAATATTCCTGTTTTTCCGGTTTGATGGTGCCGTCCAGGATACCGTCGATAAAGCCGCCGATGGTGGTCATGGGCGTGCGCAGATCGTGGGATACATTGGCGATGAGATCCCGCCGCTGGGTCTCCATGTTCTCGATGGCGTCGGCCATATGGTTAAAGCTGATGGTCAATGCGTACAGCTCATCCCGCCGCTTGGGCACGGCCACCCGGCAGCTGAAGTCGCCGTGGGCGAAATTCCGGGCGGCGGCCGCGATGTTCTTCAAAGGGCGTACGGTGCTGTCTACCATCACATAGGTGACCACCAATACCACCAGAAAGACAATGAAGATCATCAGGATAAAGGTGCTGGAAATATTGATAAACAGTTTGAGGGAGGAGTCGGCCGAAAGAGAGGCAAAGACCATGCCCAGCATTTGCCCATCCTCTCCGGAGGCGGGAATGCCCAGAGTGTAATGGGGAGAGGTGAGCAGGCCGGAGAAGCTGCCCATTTCGGAGAACCGGCCATCTTCCTGGATGGCCTTCACAGCATCCTGGGAGACCTGGGTCACATCTTCATGGGTATAGCAGCCTTCGCCGGTGGCGAAGAACAAAAGCTTGCCCTGGCTGTCGCAGACAAAGAGGATGCCGCCCAGGTTTTCCGCCAGATTCACGATGCTGGCCCGGTACATATCGTTGTAAGTTTGCAGACTGAAACTGGAGCCGATCATGTTGGGAGCGGTCTGCATATAGGTGGTGGTGATGGAAGAGGCCCGGCGGGCGGCGAAGTTCAGGGCCGAATCCCGCTCTTCGGCGGCATAGCGGCTGATCTGGTAGATGAAGGCCCCGCCCAATGCGGTAAAGCTGAGCATGACCACCAGGGAGTAAATGATAAAGTTTTTCAGGAAAATACTTTTCAGGCCCTTCACACACTCACCGCCCTTCCATCCTGGATTTCACCCTGGGGATGGTTAATTTTTTGTCTCGAATTTATAGCCCACACCCCATACAGTTTTCAGCTCCCATTTGTCGCTGACACCGGACAGTTTTTCCCGCAGACGCTTGATGTGCACATCCACTGTGCGGGTGTCGCCAAAATAATCAAAGCCCCACACATCGTCCAGCAGTTGGGAACGGGTGAACACCCGGTTGGGGGAGGATGCCAGGAAATAAAGCAGTTCGATTTCCTTGGGAGGAATTTCCATTTTCTGGCCTTTGACCACGATGTTGTAGCTTTCCTTGTCGATGATCAGGTTGTCGTATTCCAGCTTGGCCGGGGCGTCATCGTCATCGAAGCGGCGCATCACTGCATGAATACGGGCGATGACCTCCCGCATTTCAAAGGGTTTTGTGATATAGTCATCGGCCCCCAGCTCCAGGCCGGAGACCTTGTCGAAGGTTTCTCCCTTGGCGGTGAGCATGATCACCGGGGTTTTGGAAATGGCCCGGATCTCCTTGATCACCTGCCAGCCGTCCATCTGGGGCATCATCACATCCAAAAGAACCAGATCCGGGTGAATGCGCTTGAAGGCCCGCAGGCCTTCGGCTCCGTCGGAGGCACTTTCCACAGTGTAGCCTTCCTGCTCCAGATACAGGCGGAGAAGTTCTCTGATATTTCCATCGTCTTCGATGATCAGCAGTGTTTTTGCCATAAAAAGGGCTCCTTTCCCGCCGCCGGATATTCCAGCGGGGATAAATTGGGCGAAGGGATAAAAAGAGCCTCCCGAAAAAGTGAAAGGGTGGCGCTTTCGCTTGATTTTATTATAGTGTGTATCCCATTTGATTGCATTAACAAAATGTAAACTAATCTTTGGGAAATTGAGGCCGCAGAGACCCTTTTTCCGGCGATGGACTTGCGGGGGACGAGGAGAGCGGGTATAATCGGGAAGACAGAACCACAAAAAGGAGGGTTTGAGATGAAATGGATGATCGCATCCGATCTCCACGGGGCGGCCGGATTTGTGCGCCGTCTGCTGGAGCGTTTTGAACAGGAGGGAGCGGACAGACTGCTTTTGCTGGGGGATATCCTCTACCATGGTCCCCGCAACGATCTGCCCCCGGAATATGCCCCCAAGGAGGTCATCGCCCTTTTGACCCCTTATAAAGACCGGATCTTCTGTGTGCGGGGAAACTGCGACACCGAAGTGGATCAGATGGTGCTGCCTTTTCCTATCTTGGCCGACTATGCCGTTCTGAGCCAGGGAAACCGGCTGATCTACGCCACCCACGGCCATGTATACAATCCCCAGAACCTGCCACCGCTGCAGCCGGGGGATGTGCTGCTGATGGGGCATACCCATGTGCCCATGGCCAAGGAGGAAAACGGGCTGCTCTTTTTGAATCCCGGCTCGGTGTCCATTCCCAAGGAACAAAGCCCTCACAGCTATATGATCCTGGAAGAGGGAACATTGAGTTGGAAAGACCTGGACGGAAAAACCTATCAGAGCCGCAGTCTCTAAACAAAAAAATCCCCCGGCTGGGGGATTTTTTGTTATGGTATGATCTGAGAAATCAGTGAATGGAAGCCACCGGTTCCGGTTCGGGAAGAGGTGCATCCTCCCGGGGCATTTTCCGGCGCACCCAGAAATAGCAGCCCAGATGGGCCAAGGCGGTGATGAACCAGGACACCGGATAGGAGACATAGAGCATGGACAAGGTGCGGTTTGCAGCAAAAAGGGTGAAGATCCACAAAATACGCAGGCCGCAGGCGCCGGTGAGGGACACGATCATGGGCAGAATAGAATAGCCCATGCCCCGCATGACGCCGGCCATCACATCCATGATGCCGCAGAGGAAATAGAGGGTGGCCACAAAGCGCATCCGCATGGTGCCATAGGCGATCACCTGAGGATCGCTGGAATAGATGCCCAGAAGCTGGTTGTGGAATAGCACGGCAGTGAGGCCCAGCCCCAGGCCCACAGCGGTGACCAGGGCCAGGCACAGACGCATCACCCGGCTGATCCGGTGATACTGACGGGCGCCGTAATTCTGGCTGGTAAAGCTGAGGGCGGTCTGATAAATGGCGTTCATGCCGGTATAGACAAAGCCTTCGATGTTACCGGCAGCGGTGTTGCCCGCCATGGTCACCGAGCCGAAGGAGTTGACCGAAGACTGGATGAGCACATTGGAGATGGAAAAGATACATCCTTGCAGTCCGGCCGGCAGGCCCACCCGGACGATCTGCCACATTTTGTCCTTGTAGATGTGCAGCTTGTGCAGATCCAGATGACAGGGACCTTCCATTCGCATCAGACACAGAAGGATCAGACCGGCGGAAACTACCTGAGAAATGACGGTGGCCAAAGCGACGCCGTCCACATCCATGCCGCAGACGATGACGAAGAACAGATTGAGCACCACATTGATCAGTCCGGCCACAATGAGAAAATAAAGGGGACGCTTGGTGTCGCCCACCGAACGGAGGATGGCGGCGCCAAAGTTATAGAGCATGATTACCGGCATACCGCAGAAATAAATGCGCATATAGGTGGCGGACATATCGATCACATCGTCGGGGGTACCCATCAGCTCCAGCAGAGGCTGGGCCAACAGCACGCCCACGGCGATCAGAACCACGCCGCACAGCAGACTGAGGAGCACCGAGGTGTGTACCGCCTGGCTCACCTGTTCTTTTTCACCGGCGCCGTAGTAGCGGGCCACCAATACATTGGCGCCCACCGAAAGGCCGATGAACACATTGATGATCAGGTTGATCAAAGCGCCGGTGGAGCCCACGGCGGCCAGGGCCTGGCTGCCGGCGAAGCGGCCCACCACCACAATGTCTGCTGCGTTAAAGAGAAGCTGCAGGATGCCGGAGAGCATCAGTGGGAAGGCGAAGATCAGGATTTTGCCCAAAAGCGGGCCGCGGCACATATCCACTTCATAGCTGCGTTTTGCCATAATCGATCCCCTTTCTTTGGGACGTCCCGGGGCAAAAGCAGCGGGGCGCGAACCGTAAAAATTTTATGATGAAAGCATTATAGCACGGTAAAGCCAAGGGGGCAACCGGCAGAAACAGGATGAAAGGGCGAGAAAATCCCCCGTCCCCCTTTACGAAAAGGGGGCAAATCGGTATAATATTCCTTACGAAGTCCCCTCCGCCCCCGGGAGGAAACGGACATGATCTATGGGGAGAAATGGCGGTTTTATTATGAAATTAGGAATCGTGGGCCTGCCCAATGTGGGCAAGAGCACCCTTTTTAACGCACTGACCAACCTGAAGGCCCAGTCGGCCAACTATCCCTTCTGCACCATCGATCCCAATGTGGGCATCGTCAATGTGCCCGACAAACGGCTGGACGCTCTGGCGGAAATTTACCATCCCAAAAAAATCACCCCGGCCATCCTGGAATTTGTGGATATTGCTGGTTTGGTCAAAGGCGCTTCCAAAGGCGAGGGTTTGGGAAACAAATTCCTCTCCCACATCCGTCAGGTGGATGTGATCGTTCATGTGGTGCGCTGCTTTGAAGACAGCAACATCATCCATGTGGATGGCAGCGTGGACCCGGTGCGGGACATCGGCACCATCAATCTGGAGCTGGTGCTCTCTGATATCGAAGTGCTGGACCGGCGGATCGACAAGGCCCAGAAGGCCCTGAAAGGGGACAAGAAGTTTGCCCACGAGGTGGAAGTGCTCACCCGGCTGCGTCAGCACCTGGAAGAGGGCAACACCGCCCGCACCTTTGAATGTGACGAAGAAGAGCGGGAGATCATCGAGGGCAGCGATCTTCTGTCCTATAAGCCGGTGATTTATGCTGCCAACATGGACGAAAGCGACATCGCCGGGGACTATCGGAACAATCCTTTGTTCCAGGCGGTGGAGGAGTATGCCGCCACCGAAAACAGCAAAGTGCTGCCGGTATGTGCACGGCTGGAAAGCGAGATTTCCGAAATGTCCGCTGAGGACAAAGCCATGTTCCTCACCGAGCTGGGCTTTGAGGAATCGGGCCTGGATCGCCTGATCCGGGAGTGCTACGATCAGCTGGGCCTGATCTCCTACCTGACAGCAGGTGAGCCGGAGGTGCGGGCCTGGACCATCACCAAAGGCACCAAGGCTCCCCAGGCCGCCGGCAAGATCCATACCGATTTCGAGCGTGGCTTTATCCGGGCCGAAGTGGTGGCCTATGAAAAACTGATGGAATGCGGCTCCTTTGCCGCTGCCAAGGAAAAGGGCCTGGTGCGTTCGGAAGGCAAGGATTATGTGATGCAGGATGGGGATGTGGTCCTCTTCCGGTTCAATGTGTAATCCAAACGGAGAGCGGGGAAGACGGTATTATGCCCTGGATGTGCTGCGGGGGCTTTCCATCGTTCTGATGGTGTTCTACCACTGGGGCTATGATCTGGTGCTCTATGGCCTGATCCCCGCCTGGGTGCTGTACAACCCCTTGCTGGATGCTTTGCAGCTTTTGTTTGCTTCGGTGTTTGTGGCTATATCCGGAGCGTCCAGCACCTTTTCCCACAGCAATGTGCGCCGGGGCCTGCGGATTTTGGCCTGTGCGTTGGTGGCGAGTGCCGTCACTTTCTGGTTTGATCCTCAGGAGGCCATCCGGTTTGGCATTCTCCATTTCCTGGGGACGGCGGCGCTGCTTTATGCTTTGCTGGCTCCGGTGCTGCGCCGGTTTCCCCCCAATCCGGTGCTGTGCCTTGTGCTGTTCTTCCTGACCCGGGCGCTGACACAGCCCTATTATCAGGTCCATGGCCTTTGGTGGCTGGGTTTCCGCCGGCCGGAGTTTTCCTCGGCGGATTATTACCCCTTGCTGCCCTGGTTTTTTATGTACCTTTTCGGCGTGTGGCTGGGAGAAATTGTGAAAAGGGGAAAGATGCCCTCTTGGTTTTACCGTGTGCGCCTGCCTTTTCTGGAAAAGGTGGGGAGCCATACTTTGATCGTCTATCTGCTCCACCAGCCGGTGTGCATGGGTCTGACCTTGCTGCTGGTGAAGCTTTGCGGGCAGTAATATTTTCCGTTTGAAGAGCTGAAATAGAGGAGGGATGAGCGATGAATGTTTCCATCCATATTTCCGGTTTGATTTTGTTTCTGGCCGGGGTGTTGTTTCTGGTGTCCGCCCTCATCTCCCGGCAGGTCTATCTCTATGCCGCCGGAGCAGTGTGCCTGATCTGCGGCCTGATATGGATGTGGCCCCGGAGGAAGAAGAAAAAAGAACCAAAAGAGAGCGGCGCTGGCCGGTACCTTTCCTGACAGCAGGGAAGGGCAGACTTTTGCAGCAATAGAAAACGGGAGAGGATGGCAAAATCCTCTCCCGTTTTATGATGTCTTATTTTCCCTCGATCAGGGTCATGGGGTCGATGAAGGCTCCATCCCGGGTCACTTCCAGATGGATGTGGGGAGCCATGGCGCTTTCGGTGGTCATGGTACTGCCGCCTCCACCTACCAGATCGCCCATCTTCACGGTGTCGCCTTCTTCCACCGTGGCGTTTTTCATCAGCCCGCGCAGAGTGCTGATAACGCTGTTGCCGTGGTCGATGGTGAGGCAATAGCCGGTGAGATCATCATAGAAAACGGCAGTGACAATGCCGTCGCCTATGGCGGTCACCTGGCCGCCGTCCTCACAGGCGATATCCACACCGCTGTGGACCCGCCAGTCACCCATGGTCTCATCCTGAATCAGGGTGTCGCCGGAAAAGCCCCGCAGCACCTGGCCGCCCTGTACCGGATTGATGAACTTTTCCGCCACCGGTGCTTTCGTCTGGGCGGCGGGCACATCCTCTTCCGGCAGAGAAGAGGGAGCGGCTTCTTCTTCCTGGACCTGGGGCGCAGGGATTTCAGCCGTGCCTTCCTCCGGCTGGAGGGTTTCCTCTTCCTCCGGCTGGGAAATCTCCGGTGTTTTGGGCACCGTGTCCACCTGGCTGCTGATCTGCAAAAGCTGGTCCTCTTCCTCCTGATTTCCTCCGGTGAAGAACAGTACATAACCCGATACCCCGATGGCCGCGGCACACAGGGCAAGGATTATGTAAAATCCTTTGCCGGAGACGAAGTCCGATGCCTTCTCCATGAATCCCGAATGTTTTTGCTGCATATTGTAGCACCTCCGCCTGTAGTATTGCCTTCCCAGGGAGGGAGTATACCAACCGGGGCGGAGAGAAATATTTTAATTCTGCAGCAAAATTTCCGTGTCTTTATAATACCATTTGAGGATTTCATCAAAGGTTTTGCCTTCCAGAGCCAGTTCCCGGGCGCCGTATTGGCTCAGACCGACGCCGTGGCCATAGCCCACAGTGGAAAACACCAGGGCGCTGTCGCTGGCCTGGAGGGTGAAGTTTGTGGAGTTGAGTCCCAACAGAGTGCGGATCTCAGAGCCGCTCACCCGCACGCCTCCCACCAGCACATGGATGATCCCGCCGGTCTGGCTGCGCTGGGAGTCCCGGAACCAGCCTTGGGGAGGATCGTTGAAGTTGGCCTCCGGATGCTTTGCCCAGAACTTCTGGGCAAACTCCTGGGGCGTGATGGAAACGGTGCCATAGTAGTTGGGGCAGGCTTCTTCACCGGGGCTGTCCACGCTCACCAGATAAGGATGGCTGGTACCCCATACATCCAAAGCGTCCTCGGTCTTGCCGCTGGAGGCGGCGTGGAACACGGCGGCGATGGCCTGGCCATCATAGGTGACCACCATGCCGTCGGTACTTTCCACCGCTTCCCGGATGGCCTCCCGGTATTCCTGGGCCTGATCCCCCCACAGGGTCTGCTGATTTTCTTCCAGATTCACATAGGCTTTGCAATGGGTGAAGTCGTCACAGAGCTGGGCGCCCTGGTGGGTGTCGGGGATGGTCACCCCTTGTTCGTAGGCGTTGAGTTTGTACAGGGTATAAGTCCGGGCGGCCACCGCCTGGGCTTTCAGTGCTTCCGGGGGAAAGCTGGCGGGCATCTCGGCGGCCAGCACGCCCTC
This sequence comes from Intestinimonas sp. MSJ-38, assembly GCF_018917925.1. NCBI lineage: Bacteria > Bacillati > Bacillota > Clostridia > Eubacteriales > Intestinimonas > Intestinimonas sp. MSJ-38. The sequence continues at coordinate 9,896 of NZ_JAHLPO010000021.1, forward strand.
CAGGTAATCTCCCAGGGCCAGCTCTTCCACCTGCCCGTCCCGCAAAAGGGTGATGTGAACGCGCTCATCGTAGCTTTCTCCCGTTTCTTCCGGGGAAGCGGTGGGTTGGGCGGCCGTCTCCGCGGAGGGAGAGGCGGGGGGATTTTCTTCTTTTTCGCCTCCCTCCAGCCCCAGAGTGCACAGAGGAAGAGCATAAACCAGCGCCAATGCGGCGCAGGCTGTGAGCAGAGATCGTTTCATGGCAAGTTCCTCCTTTCCAGGTCCTTTTCCCATATTTATTCCGAAGGGAAGGCAGATATCCCTGTTCTTTTTGCTGCCTTTGTGCTATGATGGTACTGCTCACAGTATTGGAAAGACCCAGAAGAAGGAGTATTTCAACATGAAAATAAAGAAATTGCTTTTGTTTTTGCCCCCTGTGATAGCCGGGCTCATCACCGCTTTTTTCCGGTATCAGATGGTGGAAAAAACGGTGGACCCTCAGACCGGCATTGCATCCTCCCACAGCTGGATCTATGGGATCTATTTTTTTGCGGCCCTGATGGCGCTGTTGTTCCTGGCCGCCAGCGTTCTTTTGGGAAAAGGGGGCAAAGTGGAGATCAAAGGCCCCGGGGCCATGGGCTACCGGCTGCTGGGAGCCGGAGCGGCACTGCTGTTTGTCCTGTCCGGCGGAGCCTATTTCTTCTCCCTGGCCGGGGAGAACGCAGGAGCTCTCACATTGGTGAAAGCTCTGGCGGCCATCCTTTGCGGCGGCGGTCTTCTGGCCGGTTTGCTGGCCAAAAGCAAAGAGGGAGAAGGGGCCAAGGTATGTCTGCTGCTTCCCGTGTTTTACAGTGCTTTTTCCCTTTTGGTGTTTTATCGGGACAACAACGCAAACCCCTTGGTGTATAGTTTTGCCACAGAGCTTTTTGCTTATATCGCTGTGATGTTCACTTTGTATGGCGCGGCGGCCTTTTTCTTTGGCAAGGATCGTCCCCGGCTGGTGTTCTTTGCCTCTTTGAGCAGCATCTATCTGCTGGTCACTGTGCTGTGCAGCGACAATTTGCTGCCGGCCTTTACCCAGGGGCACATTCATTTTACCGTGGGGGATCTTTTGTCCCTGGGAGCTTTTCTGCTTCTCAGCGGCGCCTGGCTTCTGGCCCTGCGTCTGCCCAAACTGGGAGAAAAATAAAAATGCGTGAAAAAAACGGCTTCCCACGGGACAATGTCATTAAGTTAATCTAAAGACCCGGCCGTTGAGGGGTGGAAAGATGCTTTCCTCTTCTTAACGGCTGGGTGCTTTTTGGGCTGTTGCATTTAATCAACCGCAAATTTTGAATAAAATGTAAAGAATTGCCCTATCCGCTTGCTTTTTCCGTCGCATGGAGATAGTTTAAATTAAACACCGTGGTGAACGGTGTTCGCAAGCAGAATTTCAGACAGCCAAAATGTGAGAGTTTAGCCAAAATTGATTGAATTTTAGAAGTTTTTGATTGCTTTTGTTTGGTTGCCACTTCTCTGCCCCCGTCCTTTACGCTTGCGGATATTCGGGAACTGTATCATCTCCGTTGGGGCATAGAAACGGCCTTCCGTGACTGGAAATATACGCTTGGCCTTGTCAATCTGCACGGCAAATCGGACGCGTTCGCGGAACAGGAGATATACGCCAGCCTGACCGCGTTCAACTTTGCAAGCCGCGTCTGTAATGAAGTCGTTGTCCGTCAGCCGAAAAACGGCGTTTACGCCTACAAGGTCAATTTCAAAATGGCGGTCATGCTCTGCAAGGAGTTCTTGCGAACGCCCCGCACGGACGGTGAACAGCTGCTGGAGAAAATCGCACGGCATACCGTTCCCATCCGCCCTAACCGACAGGACGAACGCAATTTGAAAGTGAAAGGTTTCGCGGGATTTGTCTACCGCGTAGCCGCTTGACAAAAAAGAGGGGGTGGTGTTTGCGGACACCGCCCCCTCAACGCATTTATTTTTTGAAACCCCTGTTTTTGGGGGTCAAAACAGGCATTTTCAGAAAAATAAATGTCGCCTTAACTTAACAGCCGCAGCGGAAAGACTTGTGAGCGACGCATAGGGGCATATCGGAAGAAAAGCTGACCGACCTCACAACAAGTCCTCGCAAAGATGTCGAAATCAGCGAAAACTACCGCAAACCAGCAGAGCGAAATCATTCCAAGGAAATCTCTACAAGTCCTGCCAATGCTCTGAAAATTCCATCACAGATTTTTTGTGGCTTATTGCTCTGTATGGAAACACATGATATGATGGATTTGGCAGCGGTGAAAGAAACCGGCAAATTTAGATTTATCTAAGGTGATGTGTATGATTTTAATAAGCCAATTAATAAGTGCAATCCTTCAAGTTGTTATATTAACAGCTATTCCATTTATATTTTATCTTTTCAAAGAAAAGAGAGCAAAGGGTTTTTTTGAATGGATTGGATTTAAGACTACTGAAAACAATGTTTTCAAGTATATGGTGATAATATTTGTGTCTTTTTTAGTGATAATAATATTGCCATATCTGTATCTTTACAATACAAATAGCTTGACATATACAGGATTCACAGTTGATGCATACAAACAATATGGCTGGAGTATGCAGACAATATTAGTTATATTAATCTGGGCAGTTGTACAAACCTCATTATCTGAAGAAATATTTTTTAGAGGATTTTTAGGTAATAGACTATTTGAAAAATTAGGAAATGGTGGAAATATTATACAAGCTATAATTTTTGGTGGTATACATATAGTTTCTGTTGTAGGAAAAGGAATTTTGCCAATGGTGATAATTTTTCTTCTTACAGGTGGAATTGGATATGCACTTGGTTGGCTTTCTAAAAGTAAAGCAGATGGAAGTATAATCTATGGCTGGATAATTCATGCAACTGTAAATATAATTTCTCCAATAGTTGTATTTATGTTTTTGATATAATTATATAAAAGTAAAAGCTAATACAATTTGATATTATTCATGATTTTAGAATTTCCCTAACACGCTCTGTTTCAGAATTGATAGTCTTTATTATTGAACTTACTGTTTTGAGGAGGGACACATTGAGAAGTTCTATGCTAATGGGAACAGTTAGTATAGTTCTTGCATTTTTACTTGATATGTTCATTCCATTCCATTTTGGATAAACAATTTCGGAATTTGATGAAGTACCATCTTCGAGCGCAACGCCGACCGTCTTGTGAACGCCAACACCATCTTTGAGGGACAGGTCATTGTCCTGCCCGCGAAGTAAGCACAAGCAAACCACATAACGAAAGCATAAAAAATGCCCACCTCGAAAAATCGAGGTGGGCATTTTTTCGTCTGCGCGGATTTGCTTAACTTAATGACATTGTCCCACGGGAAGCCGTTTTTTGATGTACTCTGTTTATTTTTTGGGGTTGATAGCCTGGGGCTTGATGCCTGCGGGGATGGGGCACTTGTAGGTTTCCCCTCCCAGACGCTCCAGGAACTCTTCGTTTGCTTTCTTGATGATCTCCGGGTTCTCGATCAGGTCAATAACAGTGGCGCCCATGACCTTACCGGCACAATTCACGCCCTTGTGAGCGATGGAAGTGCGGTTGCAGGAGGTGAACTGCCAGGAATGACCCGGGGTCTTGGCGGCGGTGGTCACCACATGGATCTGAGCGGTGGGGCAGTTCCAGCTCACATCGCCCACATCGGTGGAACCGGCGCTGGCCTTGTCATAGGATTGGAGGGACAGCAGGAAGTCATTGAGGGAGACGCCGTGCTCGGCCTGGTACTCAGCCAGTTCCTTGCCCCAGGCCTTGGTGGTGCCGGCAGCACCGTCCATGGCGTTGGGACCGGCTTCGTAATGGGCGATGATCTGGCGGGCAAACTCGTGCTCTTCCGGGGTGTACTTGGGCACGCCGATCTCCTTGAAGTTCTCATACAGCTGGGCTTCCAGCACATTATTGGGAATGGTGTTGGAGCAGCCTTTGATGAATTCCATCTCCATGCGGGTCTCGGTCATCAAAGCAGCGCCCTGAGCGATCTTGTTCACCCGCTGATACAGCTCTTCTACCTGGGAGTTCTTGGGAGAACGGATCAGGTAGAGCACTTCGGCATAGGGCTGCACCACATTGGGGGAATATCCGCCGGCGTCCAGAATGGCATAGTGAACACGGGCTTCATCGATCATATGCTCCCGCAGGAACTGCACACCCACATTCATCAGCTCCACAGCGTCCAGAGCGGAGCGGCCCAGATGGGGATCGCCCGCGGCGTGGGCCGAGGTGCCGTAGAAGCGGTATTTCACTTGATAGTTGGCCAGGGAGGAGCCGCTGGTCACATTGTTGGTGCTGGAGGGATGCCAGGTGATGGCGGCGTCCAGATCCTTAAAGACGCCTTCCCGGGCCATGAAAGCCTTGCCCGAGCCGCCTTCTTCACCGGGGCAGCCGAAATAAATCACAGTACCGGAAACCTGGAGATTGTGCTCCAGATAGTTTTTCACAGCGATGGCCGCCGCCAGAGAAGCGGTGCCCAGGCAGTTGTGACCGCAGCCGTGACCGGCAGCGCCGGGAACCAGGGCTTTCTTTTCCGGGCAGCCGCCCACCTGGCTCAGGCCGGACAGAGCGTCAAACTCGCCCAGAAGGCCGATGACCGGTTTGCCATGGCCATAGGTGCCGGTGAATGCGGTGGGAATATCCCCCACGCCCTTTTCCACTTTGAAACCTTCCTGCTCCAGCGCTTCGCAGAGCTTATCCATGGACTTGAATTCCTGGAAAGCGGTTTCGGCATATTCCCAGATGCTGTCGTTCACATCGTCCAAAAGGGCCTGTTTTTCGTCGATGACGCGGATCGCTTCCGCCTTATTCATGGGACATTACCACCTTTATATAAGATTTTTGGGACACAAACCAACGAATACAGTATAAACGCCGCTTTCGGGGATTTCAATAACCCTCCGGATTTTTTGACAAATCGGTGAAGTGGTAGGCCGTTTTTCCGGCGATTTGCACAGGGGACTCTGTTGCAGGGCATCGGGCAAAATGCACGAAAATAGGCCAATTTTTTTGGCACCGCCTCCGGGGACAGGTTTGATATAATAAAGAACGGTGAATATGGCCCTTCAGGGCCTTTTCAGAAAGGGAGGAATTGACCAATGAACAAATATCTGGCACGGGCCAATCAGCTGGTCCCCGAGCTGGTGGAAAACCGGCGGCATTTCCATCGTCATCCGGAAGTGCGCAACGAGCTGTTTGAGACCGTGAAATATGTGAAAGCCCAGCTGGAAGACATGGGCTATCAGGTGCAGGAGATCTGTCAGTGCGGTCTGGTGGTGCTGGCCGGAGGCAAAAAGCCCGGCAAGTGCATCCTGATCCGGGGCGATATGGATGCGCTGCCCATGCCCGAGGACACCGGACTGGAATTTTCTTCGGAGAATCCCGGCGCCATGCACGCTTGCGGCCATGACCTGCATATGGCCATGTTGCTGGGTGCAGCCAAGTTGCTGAAAGAGCACGAGGACGAGATCGAAGGCACTGTGAAGATCTGCTTCCAGCCCAACGAAGAGACCTTTGGCGGCGCAAAGGCCATGATCGAGGCCGGGGTGCTGGAGAATCCCCATGTGGACGCTGCTTTTGCCATCCATGTGGGCTCCATGGCCGATGTGGGCACCCTGGACTACGGCAAGGGCCTGACCATGGGTTCCGCCGATGGCTTCAGCATCCATGTAAAGGGCAAGGGATGCCATGGCGCTGCTCCCAACAGCGGTATTTCCCCCATCAACATCGGGGTACATATCTATCTGGCTCTCCAGGAGCTGCTGGCCCGGGAGGTCAATCCGGCCGAGCAGTGCACCCTCACCGTGGGCTCTATGCTCTTCGGCGATGGGGCTACCAATGTGATCCCCTCGGAAGGCGTGCTCAATGGCACCATGCGGGGCTTTAACGCCGAGCTGATCAATCATCTCCGCCAGCGTGTGGAGGAAATCAGCGTGGGCACCGCTCGGGTCTTTGGCGGCGACGCCGAAGTGGAGTGGCTCTTTTCCTCTCCCGCCATGTACTGCGATCCTGAGTTCACCGACGAAGTGGTGCGCTATGCCGCCGATGTGGTGGGACAGGATCGGATGATCCCCAAAAAGAGCCGGGCCACCGGTTCCGAGGACTTTGCGTATTTCGGCGAAAAAGTCCCCAGCCAGATCTTCTGGTTGGGCGCCGGTGTGGATGACAAAACCAAGCGGATTTCCAACCACAACCCCAAAGTCCTGTTCAGCGAGGACGCTCTGCCCTATGGTGCGGCTGTGTATACCCAGTGCGCCATTGAATGGCTGAAAGAGCACAAATAACTTTTCAGTTAAAAAAGGAGACAGGCTGCGGCCTGTCTCCTTTTTGTCGTTTTTTACAGTGCTTTTTCCGGGAAATGGAGCTGACGCTGGGGATAAGGGATATGGAAGCCATTTTTCTGCAAAGCGTCTTTGATGGCCTCATACAGATCACAGCGGGCAGGGATCATATCCCCACCGGGGACCCAGGCCCGGATGCGCAGAATGACGGCGTTGTCTCCCAGTTCCCACACTTTCACAAACACCGGCTCTGTCTTGTCTATCCGGGGATCGGCGGAGACCACCTGCTCGATGAGCTGGCGGGCCGCGGCAGAGTCGTCCTCATAGCCGATACCCACCGTCATTTCCAGCTGGCGGCGGCCTTCGGCGGAATAGTTGATGATCTTGTCCTTGCTCAGCTGGCCGTTGGGCACATAGACTAGTTTGTTGTCAATGGTGGTGAGGGTGGTGTGGATAAATCCGATGAGTTGCACCGTGCCTTCCACGCCCCAAAGCTCCACATAATCTCCCACCTTAAAGGGCTTGGTGTAGAGGACAAACAGTCCGCCGGCGATGTTGGAAAGGGTGTCCTGGAGGGCCAGGGACAGAGCCAAGCCGAATACGCCCAGCAAAGTGACAAGGGATGTGGACGAAATGCCCAGCTGCCCCATGACCATGGTAAGTAAGATGAAATAGAGCACCAGGCGGCAGGCCGTGATGAGGGTGTGGGAAATGTGGGCATCCAGGTTGGTGCGATTCAGGGCCCGGCGCACCAGTTTCAGAATCAGCCGGATGAGCACATAGCCCACCAGGATCAGAATCGCTCCCCGCAGAAGGGTGTCTATACTCAGGCGGGAGAGGGTATCAAAAAGGGGTTCCAGACTGGTCAATGGTTTTTCTCCTTTCGATTCAACCAAAAATTGCGGTGGATTCTTTCATAATATACACTAAAATTCAGGGTTTTGGCAAGATTTCGTGGACAAGTTCCACAGACTGCGGTATGATAGAACCAGCGGGAAAAAGGGAAGATGCTCTGCCGTGAGGCGGAGGCCTTGCCTGCATGGCGTAAAGCCATTGATTTTTTTCAAAACCGGAAAAGGAGACTGAGCAGTATGAAACCGATCAAAGTTCCTGACTTTGCCAATTACAAAATGCTCTCCAACATGGAATTTTCTCCTGATGGAAAGTATGGCGTGCTCTGCGTTTCTCAGGCCGATGTGGAAAGCAACAGCTATTACACAAACCTGTGGGCCTTTAACACCAAGAAGGGCGCTTTCAGACAGCTGACCTCTGGCAACAGCGAGCGTTCCTTTGATTTCAACAGCCCCAAATCGGTGATTTTCCCCGGTGTGCGGGCCGAAAGCGATAAGAAAAAGGTGCAGAAGGGCGAAATGCTCACCGTCTTTTATGAGATCAGCCTGGAGGGCGGCGAAGCCAAGGAGCTGTTCCGTGTGCCTCTCAACGGCGCCACAGCCAAAAAAGTGGGCAAGGATCTGTATCTGATCTCTGCCCTGTTTGACAATGCCCGTCCGGATTTTGCCGCCCTCAAGGGGGATAAGCTGGCGGCGGCCAAGAAGACCTGGGAAGAGGAAAAGGACTATGAAGTGGTGGATGAGCTGCCCTTCTGGTTCAACGGCCGGGGCTTTATCAACAAAAAGCGCAACCGTATCTATCTTTATAATGCCAAGAAAAAGAAGCTGCAGGCCCTCACCGAGCCCTTGTTTGATGTGGGCGGCGTGAAGTTCTGCTCCAAGTGCGGCAAGGTGGCTTACACTGGCCACACCTTCAACGCCCGTCGGGCCCAGAGCAGCGCCCTCTATCTCTATGATGTGGAGACCGGAGAGACCAGCTGCCTGGTGGAAGACGGCACTTACAGCATCGGCAATTTCTGCTTTGATAACGCCCATGGGGAGATCGTCTTCAGCGCCAATCCCATCAAGGACGGCTATCCGGCCCCGGGCAACAACCTGTATGCCGTGTCCCTCAAGGGCGGTAAGGTGGAAGCCGTTTACGAAGGCATCCCCGAGGAACTGGGCTGCACCACCGGCTGCGATGTACGCTATGGCGGCGGCAACTCCATGAAGGCCGTGGACGGCGTGCTGTATCTGGTCACCTCCTATGACAACACCAGCGGCCTGTGCTCTTTGAAGCGGGGCGAAAAGAAGCTGCATCATATCACCGCTCCTTCCTTTGGCGTGGACTTCTTCGGCGTCGGCGAAGGCCGGTTCTTCACCGTGGGCCTCAACGGCACCAAGATCCAGGAAGTCTATGAAGTCAATGTGGAAAACGGCGAATACAAGCAGCTGAGCCAGTTCAACACCGCTTTCTTCAAAGACAAGTATGTGGCCGAGCCTCAGCCCCTGTCCTTTGTGAACAAGGATGGCGTGCGCATCGACGGCTTCGTGCTGCTGCCCATGGACTATGACGACAAGAAAAAGTATCCCGGCATCCTGGAAATCCACGGCGGTCCCCGCACCAACTACTGCGGCGGCTTTATGCATGAGATGCAGGTCATGGCCAGCGCCGGCAGCTTTGTGTTCTTCTGCAACCCCAGAGGTTCTTCCGCCCGGGGCGAGGAATTTGCCGACATCCGCGGCAAATACGGCACCATCGACTATGAGGACCTGATGGCCTTCACCGATGAAGTGCTGAAGAAATATCCCCAGATCGACGAGAAGCGGCTGGGCGTCACCGGTGGTTCCTATGGCGGCTTTATGACCAACTGGATCATCGGCCACACCAACCGGTTCAAGGCGGCGGCTTCCCAGCGTTCCATCTCCAACTGGGTCAGCTTCTATGGCGTGTGCGACATCGGCCCCTGGTTCGGCCAGCGTGAAATGGGCGGCGCTACTCCTTGGAACAACCTGGAAGGTCTGTGGAGAGCTTCTCCTCTGCAGTATGCCATGAACGCCGAGACTCCCACCCTGTTCATCCATTCCGATGAGGACTACCGCTGCTGGCTGCCCGAAGGCATCCAGATGTATTCGGCCTTGCAGCTGAAGGGCGTTCCCACCAGAATGTGCATCTTCCATGGGGAGAACCATGAGCTGTCCCGTTCCGGCAAACCCAAGCATCGTATCCGCCGGATGAACGAGATCAACGACTGGCTCTTCGGCTACATCATGGAAAAATAAGCAAGCATTCTGCGGACCATTGTGTTTCGGCCCCGGGTGCAGCGTACAGAATCAACATGAAAAAAGTCCCTCCTGATCAGGAGGGACTTTTTGTATACCGGATTGCAGCCAATCAGACTTCGTTCTGTTGCCCGTTTTTTGACAGATTGCAGTCAACCAAACCTGGTTCTGTTGCTCAGCGCGGGAGCGCAGTATGGGAGCGGCGCCACGCCGCCCGCTGTCGGTCCTCTCTTTGCCATTGCCGGTTGTATTTGCCTGGGCAAAGAAAGTTTTGGGTGCAGCGTCACGCTGCCACGCCGCTAGAAGTTCAGAATTTCGATGGCGTCCTTGATGGTCTTTTCCATGGCCTCGTGGCCGTATTTGTCCACATCGGCCTTGCTCTTGGGCCCGTGGGTGATGCAGCCTGCGCCGCCGATGCAGCCGCTTTCGCAGGCCATACCCTCGATAAAGTTGTTGGGCAGCACATTCTTGCTGGCCCGGAGCAGGGCGGCTTTGCATTCGGTGATACCGTTGCAGGAAATGGCGTTGAGGGTGAACTCCTCAGGGGAGATACCACATTCCTTCAGGGCCTCTTCCACCGCCACGGCCAGACCGCCGCTGCGGGCAAAGACCCGGCCGAAATAGGAGGCGTTGTCCAGGGCCTCACCGGGGAGAGAGGTAAGGTCGATCTCCTTGCTGTCGAAGAGGGCCTGCAATTCTTCAAAGGTGAGGACGCAGTCCACCAGATCCTTCACCCGCTCCTGCTTCCGCTCGGCCTTTTTGGCGGTGCAGGGCCCGATGAACACCACTTTGCAGCCAGGGTGAATGCGCTTGATGTACTTGGCGATCTCGCCCATGGGGGACAGGTTGTGGGAGATGTGCTGGGCCATGTCGGGGAAGCTCTTGCGGATGTAATCCACAAAGGCCGGGCAGCAGGAACTGGTGAGGAACTTCTTTTCGGCCAGCTCCTGTGCTTCCCGCCAGGCCACCATGTCGGCGCCCAGCGCCACTTCCACCACATTGAAGAAGCCCAGGGCCTTCAGGCCGGAGATCACTTGTTCCACCGTGGCATGATGGAACTGGCTGGAGATGGAGGGGGCTACAATGGCAAAGACCTGGTATTTCTGGTTGTTTTCCGATTTCTGGATCAGGTCGATGCAGTCCAGAATGAAGGACTTGTCGGAAATGGCGCCGAAGGGGCACTGATAGACACAGGCGCCGCAAGCGATACACTTGCTATTATCGATAGAGGCCTTTTTGTTTTCGTCCATGTGGATGGCGCCCACCTTGCAGGCGTTTTCACAGGGACGGGAGGATTTGACGATGGCGCTGTAGGGGCAGGCGCTGACGCAGCGGCCGCACTCAATGCACTTTTCCTGATCGATGACAGCCCGGTGGTTCACAATGGAGATCGCTCCCTTGGGACAGGCATTCATGCACCGGTGGGCGATGCAGCCACGGCAGGATTCGGTGACCCGGATGCCAGCCACAGGACATTCGTCACAGGCGATGTCGATGACCTCGATCACATTGTCGTTTTCCGGATCGCCGCCCATGGCCATGCGCAGGCGTTCTTCCATGATGGCCCGCTCTTTGTAGATGCAGCAGCGCATGGTGGGCTGAGGGCCGGGAACCAGCCGGGCGGCGCTGCCCAGAAGCCCCCGGGCCAGATTGTCTTCCCAGGCCAGAGCGGCCACTTCCTTGAGAGCCTGGTATTTCAGCTCCTGTACTTGTGTATCAAAAACCATAGTATTTGTTCCTTTCCTGTATTCGTTTCGGGAAAGATCAGCAGTATTCCACTGTGACCCGCTTGCCCATTTCCCGCAGGATCTTTTCCAATTTTTCGATGATGCTCATTTTCAGAGAAAAATCGATGTGCAGGGAGGGGGATTGGTGGGAGGGGTTCACCGCTCTTCCCACAAAAAAGTGGATGTCGGTGGCGTCTTCCAGCAGCACCCGGGCGATCTGGGTGGCGGCGTCGCTGCGGGTGTCCCAGTGAGAGGGGATGGATTGGGAGGACGCATAGCGGTCGGCCATCTCCAGCACTCGGCTGAGGGTGACGATGCCCTCGGTGACCAGGTCGATGCCCCGGATTTTGGCCACCGGCGGGATGTCCGGGTCCACATAATCCTCACTGATGATCAGCTGACGCCCCAGATAGCGGCTGACCATTTGGGCGGTGCTGCCGCCGCAGACGATATGGGTGCCTTCGCTGGCGAAAAATCGGTGCATAAAGGCTTCGTCATCCTTTTGCTGACGGGGCGGGCCCACCAGAAGGTTGACCGCCTGACGGGTACGCATTTTGAATACGGCCACCGTCACATCGTCGTCGATGCGCTCCAAATATAGATCCCGGCAGGCATCGGCTACCCGGGTGGCCAGGTTCTTGGCCGAAAGGTCCGGGGTGTAGATCTCCTCCACATACTGAAGCACCCCTTCCCGCTGCCAGCCGTCGGGGATCAGGTTCCCCAATCCGGCATGGGTGACTCCGTCGGTCATCAGCAGGAACACATCGCCGCTTTGCAAAGTCAGACGGCTTTCCAGTATCCGCTTGTCACCCACCATCAGTTCCTGGGTGGGATATTCCACGCTTTTGCCGTCCCGCAGCAAAATGGCCTGGGGATTGTCAAACTGGGCCAGGTAGACCTGCCAGTCGGGAAGCACCTGCATCAGAGTGAAGGTGGAATAGGCCAGCTTGCGCACGCTGCACACCGGCAGAGTCTGGGCCAGGGTGGTGACGCTGTCCCGGATGGACAGGTGGTTGGCCGTCATAGTGGCCAGAATCTTGGCGGTGAGAGTGGCCAGAATATTGGCCTTGACCCCGCTGCCCATGCCGTCGGAGAGCACAAAGGTGGTGGCGTCATCGTCGGAGACGGTGGTGAAAAAGTCCCCGCACAGATCCTCCCCCTGCTTGTTCAGGCTGACAAAGCCGCTTTCCATACATAATGTGTTCATGGCAGTTTTTCCTCTTCCATGGCCACGGTGTTTTTCAGCTGGGTGAGGGCCACCTTGGTTTCGGCCGCCGTCTCGCCCAGGAGAGAGGCGATTTCATGGACAATGCGCATTTGCTTTGCAATGATCTGGTCGGTGATCTCAATGGCATCGCTCTTGGTTTTTTGCAGGGAAAGACGGGTCTTTTCCGCCTGGGTGATGTCCTTCATCAGGCAGATCACCAGATTGTTGTTTTCATCGGAAATAAAGACCTGCTCCACATACTTGTCGTATTGTTCCAGGTAAGTTTTGCGGGCCTTGGTGTGCTCCCCGGAGGAGAAGGCGGTGATGAATTCGAAGTCGTCCATCAGGTCGGAGACCTGGCGGCCGGTGAACACCGTATCTTCGGGCAGGCCTAGAATATCGGCCAGGGCCCGGTTGGCCAGTTTGATGCGCAGGGCGCTGTCCACGGCCAGAATGGCGTTGGGGGAGTTGCTGATGATCTTGTCGGACAAAGATTCGGCCCGTTTTTTCATATAGGGCAGGCACATGGTGATGTCGGCCTTGCCCTGGAAGATGGCAATGGCTTTTTCACGGCAGGTGGAATAGCCGCAGGTGCCGCAGTTCAGCTCATCCGCCGGGCTGTTTTTGCCCAATTTGCGCAAAATATCCTGGATCTCTTCTTCGGTGGGCATTTTGGCCTGGGCATAGCGGGGCTGGAAGGTGCGCTCCAGAGGCAGAGTGGGCTGAGGCGGGAAATCTTCCAGAGTGTCGGCGGTGTGGGCAATGCGGATACGCCCTTCCAGTCGATTGCGGGCGTCGGCACTCATCTTGGGACCGCCGGCGCAGGAGCCGGTGCAACTCCGCAGCTCGATGAAGCAGTGGTGCAGCCGGCCGGCCTTGATCTCGTTCAAGGCGGCAATGCAGTTTTCCAGGCCGTCCACCGACAGATAGGAATAGTCCTCCTGTTTGTTCATGCAGCCGATGACACCTCCCGGCAGGGGGAAGGAACGGCTGCGCCGCCGGGGCTCCGGGCTGCACTGGGCGCCGTGAAGGTCCACCGGCAGTTTGTTGCTGACAAAAAGGGCGTTGAGCTCGTCATAGGTCAGAGCGTAATCGGTGAGCCCCGGGGTCTGGTCGCATTCGTTTTTGGCGGCGATGCAGGAGCCGATGTAGACGATGGCGGCGTCGGGCCCGAAGCGGCGGCGCAGCAGCTTGGCTTCGGCCTGCATGGGGGAGAGCACCGGAGCCAGAAGCGGTACCAGAGAGGGGAAATGCCGCTCGATGAGCAATACCACCGCGGGGCAGCAGGAAGAGAGGATCACATCCCGGTCTCCCTGGGCCACCAGGTTCTCGTACTGGGTTTTGACCAGGCAGGCGCCCTCTGCCGATTCAAAGGCGTCGGCAAAGCCCAGGGTCATCAGCTGGCGGCGCAGCGGCCCGAATTCATCGGGGCCGTACTGGAAGGAAAAGGAGGGCGCCACCATGGCGTATACCGGTTTGTCCGACTGGAGCAGCTGGCGCACCGGCTGGATATCCCACCGGGCCTGGTTGGCATATTGAGGGCAGGCCAGCACACAGCGGCCGCAGAGGACGCAGTCCTCATCGATGACCTCGGTGTGATGATCCCGCATGGCGATGGCTTTCACCGCACACCGGCGGATGCATTTATAGCAGTCCTTGCAGTTGGCTTTTTGAAAGCGCAGAACATCCATGGCCTTATCCTTTCAGCACATACTGGCGGAAGATGTCGGCGGCGTTTTCGGTGGTGACGCCGCTGATGGGCTCCCCATCGATTTTGACGCTCACCCCTTCGCCGCAGTTGCCCAGGCAGAAAGCGGGACGCAGGGTGATCTGCTCTTCCAGCTGGTTTTCGCGAATGAGGTTTTCGAAGATGGTTTTGACTTCGTAAGAACCCTTTACATGGCAGGAACTGCCAATGCAGACTTGTATCATCATAGCAGGTGGCCTCCTTGGAATAAAAATGGGGAGAAACGGGGGAAAGTTCCCCCGTTTTCAGTTCGGAAGTATTATATCAGATACCCGGGGCCTTGAACAGAGCAAAAGGGAGAAAGAGGAAGAAAAGACAGAAAAAAGCCCCCACCGGAGCTGATGGGGGCGAAAAAATTTTTTACTTTTTCAGAGCCTGAGCAAATTCTTTGCCCATTTCCCGGGCATTGGCCAGATCCTCTTCGGTGGGCTTCAGCTTGACCCGCAGGCCGGGCAGAGGCAGCTTGAAGCGCAGGGACTTGAGCCGCTCCATCAGGTTGGGCACGGCCTCGCCGCTCCAGGCAAAGGAGCCGAAAGCGCCGGCCACCTTGCCGCGGTGGATCACCGGGTTGAGCCCCAGAAGCATTTCATACACCGGGGGCAGAGCATCGCCGATCAAAGTTGGGGAGCCCAGCAGGAATCCGTCGGACTGGACGATGGCCTGGAAGGCCTCCTGCTTGTCATCGGTCACCAGGTCGAACATGCGCACATCGGAGACGCCGCCTTCCCGGATGCCCTGGGCGATGTTTTCGGCCAGCTGACGGGTGTAGCCATAGGCAGACACATAGCAGATAGCGGCCATGGGTTCTTTTTTGGCTTCCGGCTGGGACCAGGTGCGGTACATCTCCAGATATTTGGGGATATCCCGGCGCAGCACAGGGCCGTGGCCGTTGCCGATAAACTGGATGTCCAGGTTCTCGATCTTTTTCAAAGCGCCCAGCATATGGGGGTTCTTATAGGGCCCGATGATGTTGTCGAAGTAATATTTGTAAGCTTCGGTGAAATCTCCGTCCATCAGGTCGTTGAACACCCGCTCATCGCTGTAATGGCAGCCGAAGCTGTCGCAGGAGAAGAGGGCCTTTTCTTCGGGGCAATAGGTGTACATGGAATCGGGCCAGTGGAGCATGGGCACCTGGATGAAGCGGAGGGTCAGGCCGCCCAGGTCGATCTTGTCCTTTTCGGTGACAGCCTGGCAGGGGAAGGGCTTGTTGACGATCTCCTGCAAAAAGGACAGGGCGGTCTGGGTGCCCAGCACAGTGGCGTTGGGGGCGATCTCCAGCATCCGGGCCACCGAGCCGGAGTGGTCGGGTTCGGTATGATCCACAACGATGTAGTCGATTTCAGCGGGGTCCATCACCTGGCGGATCTTTTCCAGGTGTTCATCGAAAAATTTATCCTTTACTGTTTCGAACAGGGCGGTTTTTTTGCTGCCCCGCAGCAGATAGGAGTTGTAGCTGGTGCCATGATCGGAGTGCATGACGATGTCAAAGACCCGCAGATCCGGGTCCAGAGCTCCCACCCACCAGATGTGTTCTGTGGCTTGCAATGCTTTCATGAAATCTCCGTCCTTTCTATAATCAATGTGAAAAATCATCGTTTACCGAAATAGTATACTATATCCTGTCAAATTTTCAAGGGTTTTCTCACAGATTTCACATGATTTTTTTTGCATTTTTCCAGCGGGTGTTGTATAGTAGTGTCTATCCAATGAGGATGCCCCCCTTTTTTCGGGAAGAGGATGGGAGGCAATCTGTTGTGAGTGAGGAAAAATTTGCGCATCGCGCGGAGGGAAGAAAAAATGATCTTTGTGGTTGCGCCCGATTCGTTCAAGGGCAGCCTGACTTCGAAAAATTTCTGTGATACGGCGGAGAGCGCTTTGCTGGAGCGGTTCCCCGGGCTTACGGTGTACAAGGTGCCTATGGCCGACGGCGGCGAGGGCACGGTGGAGGCTTTGATTCTGGCCACCGGCGGCAAAAAGCAGAGCTGCTGGGTCACCGGCCCCTTGTTTGACAAGACCATGGCGGCTTATGGCATTATGGGCGATGGGAAAACAGCGGTGATCGAAATGTCCAGCGCCGCAGGCCTGCCCCTGATCCCATCCTGGAAGCGGGACCCCTTCACTTCCACCACTTATGGCGTGGGAGAGCTGATCGAGGACGCTTTGGAAAAAGGATGCACGGAGTTTATCATGGGCATCGGCGGCAGCGCCACCAATGACGGCGGCGCAGGGATGGTGGAGGCCCTGGGGGCCCAGCTGCTGGACAAGGATGGAGTTCCCATCCCGTCGGGGGCGGCAGGACTTCTGAAGCTTCATTCCATCGACCTTTCCGCCATGAATCCCAAGGTGCGTCAGGCCAAGTTCCGGGTGGCCTGCGATGTGTCCAATCCCCTGTGCGGACCTCATGGCGCGGCCTATGTGTTCGGGCCCCAGAAGGGGGCCAAGCCCAAGGATCTGCCCTTGCTGGATGAGGCTTTGCGCCGGTTCAGCCAGGTGGTCAAGCAGGATCTGGGCAAGGATATCCTGGATACCCCGGGCAGCGGCGCCGCCGGAGGCATGGGAGCGGGGCTGATGGCCTTCTTTGACGCCCAGCTGGTTCCCGGCTTCCAGATCGTCAACGAAGGGGTGGGCTTTGAAGCTCTGCTTCAGAAGCTGCGTCCCGATGTGGTCATCACCGGGGAAGGGCGGATGGATGCCCAGTCGGTGATGGGAAAACTGCCGGTGGAAGTGGCCAAGGTGGCCAAAAAATACGGCGCCCGGGTGGTGGCCGTGGTGGGCTGCAAGGGCCAGGGCTATGAAAAGGCCAAGGAAGCCGGCGTGGATGCCATCTACGAGCTGAAAGAAAAAGATATGACCTTGGAATATTCCATGATGAATGCCGCAGAGCTTTTGCACAACAAGCTGCAGAAGATCAATTTTCTGCCGGCGCAGGAAAAGCGGGACTAAACAAGCGGGCAGCAGGTGATGAAATCTGCTGCCTGTTTTCCATAGCCAGCAAAAAGGAGGCGGTTTTGTGGATGTAGTCTATCGTTTTCAATCTTCCATCCCGTATAGCCTGCACGACGGGCGGGTGAAGAGGATGGTGTGGGAGAATGGGGATCTGCGGCTGTTCTTTGAGGATGGATATCTGGAACTTTCCCAACCGCCCTGCCCGGTAGAGGGCCAGGTGCGTATCCGGCAGGTGGACGAGGATTTTTCCTATGTCCATTTTCTCAGCGACTACGGCCGCTTCGGCTCGTTTCAAGGGGAAAAGATGCCTCTTTCGGAGTTTATCCGCCGGTATCCGGATTTTTCCTTTGAGATCGTGGGCGAATACTACGGCTACCAGAGCCTGGTCTATGGGGGCTATCTCTCGATTCCCGAGAGGGAAAGTGTGGTGGATATGACCCTGTCCATCACCTATACCGGGGCCATTGTCTACGAAAGAGCAGAATAAAAAGAGTGGAGGAAGCACGGTGAACGGGGAAGAGGAGAAAGAGCGGCGGCAGGGGCTTTTTTATCTGCTGGAAGGGGCGGTGTGCGGCCTCCTGGCCGGGAGCCTGGCTGTGGGTTACCGCCTGGCCCTGGAGGGGGCTGGAGTTCTTTTGGATCTGGGGCTGGAGATGGGGAGGACCCATCTTTGGTTTTTGCCGCTGTGGTTTGCCCTTTTGATGGCCATGGCCTTCTTGGTTTACCGGCTCACTCGCTGGGCGCCGGAGATCAAAGGGGGCGGTGTGCCCCGGGTGATGGGGGAGCTGGATGGAGCCTTTGACGCCCCCTGGCTGCGGACGGTGCTGGCCAAATTCCTGGGCGGTACGCTATGCGCTGTGGCCGGGCTGTCTTTGGGCCGGGCAGGCCCTTCGGTGCAGCTGGGGGCCATGGCGGGCAAGGGACTGTCCCTGCTGGGAAAGCGGGAGAGGCAGGAGCGACGGCTGATGCTCACTTGCGGCGCGGCCGCCGGTATTGCTGCCACTTTCAATGCTCCTTTTGCCGGTATCCTCTTCGCTCTGGAAGCCCTGCGCCGGGACTTTCGGCCCCGGATGCTCACTCCTTGCATGGCCGCAGCGGTGTGCGCCGATTATGTGGCTTCTGCCCCCTTTGGCTTGACGCCGTTGTTTCGTTTTTCCCTGAATGGCCCCATGGGTTGGCGTATGGGGCCGTTTCTGGTGCTGCTGGGAGCTTTTTTGGGCGTGCTGGGGGCCCTTTACAGCAAAGGAGTGAAAATAGGTCAGGGCCTTTATGGGAAGATCTCCTGGGAGCCGGGACGACTGCTCATTCCCTTTCTGGCCGCCGGTGTGCTGGGGTTCTGGGTACCCGAGGCCCTGGGAAGCGGCGCCGGACTCATGGGCTTGCTGGTGGAGGGCTTGCCGGTGCTGTCCGTGCTTCTGGTGCTGCTGGCTGCCAAAACAGCTCTGTCCCTCCTGTCCTTCTGCTCCGGTGCTCCAGGAGGGCTTTTTCTTCCGGTGCTGTCCATGGGGGCGTTGTGGGGAGGCGTCTGGGCCTATCTGATGGCCGGACTGGGTCTGCCGGGAGACTGGACGGCCAGTTGGGTGATTTTGGCCATGGGCGGCTTTTTTGCCGCTGTGGTGCGTGCACCTCTCACCGCAGCCATGCTCTGTCTGGAAATGACCGGCTCCTTTTCTCAGCTGTTGGCCGTGGCCATGGTCTGCCTCACCGCCCAGGCGGTGTCCGGTCTTTTGGGGATGCCGCCCATTTACCGCCGGCTGCGCCGCCAGCTGGACACAGGGAAAAAAGGCTTGACAAACGGGAGTGGGACCGGTAAGATGAAAGCATAAAAGGGAGTAGTTCAAAGCGTAAACGCAACATCCTGGCACCCGCCTGCGTTTGCGGCCTGTTGAGAGGTAACGAGACTTTTTGCATACGGAATGCGTGTGCAAAAAGTCTCTTTTTGTTTGCAGGCTGAAAATGCTCTCTTTTGGGTATATTGCAAGAAGGAAAAATCATGATGAGGTGATGAACGCGGTGTTTGAAAGCAAGAATGTCTCTCAAACGGAGCAGGAGCTGCAGACCGATCTGCAAAAGGGCCTGAGCCAACAGGAAGCCAAAAACCGGTTGGAGAAGAACGGCCCCAATGCCCTGGTGGAAAAGAAGGGAAAGACAAAGCTTCAGATGTTCCTTTCCCAGCTCAATGAGCCCATGATCTATATCCTGTTTGCGGCAGCGGCCATTTCCCTGCTGCTGAAGGAAGTGTCCGATGCCATCATTGTGCTGATCGTGGTACTGCTCAACGCGGTGATCGGCATGGTGCAGGAGGGCAAGGCCCAGGAGGCTCTGGAGGCTTTGAAAAAGCTGTCCAGCCCCACGGCCATGGTGCGCCGGGACGGCGTGACGAAAGAGATCCCTGCTTCGGAACTGGTGCAGGGAGATGTGGTGGTGCTGGAAGCGGGACGGCAGATCCCTGCTGACCTGCGCCTGACCCAGACCACCAATCTGAAAGTGGACGAATCGGCCCTCACCGGTGAATCGGTGCCGGTGGAAAAGGACTGCAACGCCATTTTGCCCCAGGATGCTCCCTTGGGCGACCGGATCAACATGGGTTATATGACCACCAGCGTCACCTATGGCCGGGGCGAAGGCGTGGTGGCTGCCACCGGTATGGATACCCAGATCGGCCGCATCGCCCAGATGATCAACGAATCGGAAGAAGAACTGACCCCGCTGCAGAAGCGTCTGGCCGACCTGGGCAAGATGCTGGGCGTGGTAGCCATCGCTTTGTGCGTGGCTCTGTTCCTCATCGCCCTGGTGCAGGGGCGGAATGTGGTGGAAATGCTCATCACTGCCATTTCTCTGGCGGTGGCCGCCGTGCCCGAAGGCCTGCCCGCTGTGGTGACCATTGTGCTGGCCCTGGGTGTTCAGCGGCTGGTCAAGGTCAATACCATCGTGCGCCGTCTGCCCTCGGTGGAAACCCTGGGCGCTGTCAGCGTGGTTTGCTCCGATAAAACCGGTACTCTGACCCAGAACAAGATGACCGTGGTACGGGCCTATTGCGACGGGGCCATCTTCCCCGCCGATCAGATGGACAGCAAAGCCCATCGCCGCCTGGTGGAAGGCATGATGCTCTGCAACGACGCCTCCATTGAAAACGGCCAGCGGCTGGGTGATCCCACCGAAATCGCTTTGCTGGATATGGGTGCACCTCTGGGGCTGACCCGTCAGGGCCTGGAGGAAAAGCTGCCCCGTATCGATGAGATCGCCTTTGACTCCACCCGGAAGATGATGACCACCATGCACCGGGAGGGCGAGGGGAACATCTCCTTTACCAAAGGTGCTCCCGACCAGGTGCTCAAGCACTGCGACCGGATACTGGATCGGGGAACGGTGCGGGAGATCACTCCGGCGGACAAAGAGAAGATCACATCGGCCATGCGGGAGATGTCCATGGACGCTCTGCGGGTGCTGGCCCTGGCCTTCCGGGACGATGCGCCCCAGGTGTGTGAAGAGCGCCTGACCTTTGTGGGTCTGGTGGGCATGATCGATCCGCCCCGTCCCGAGGCCAAAGACGCGGTGGAGATCTTCAAGGGCGCTTCGGTGCGCACCGTGATGATCACCGGCGACCACAAGGATACCGCCTTTGCCATTGCCCGGGAGCTGGGCATTGCCGAAAGAGAAAATCAGTGCATGACCGGCGAGCAGCTGGATACCATGACGGTGGATCAGCTGAGCCAGG
Source organism: Intestinimonas sp. MSJ-38 (assembly GCF_018917925.1). NCBI lineage: Bacteria > Bacillati > Bacillota > Clostridia > Eubacteriales > Intestinimonas > Intestinimonas sp. MSJ-38. Next base: position 30,646 of record NZ_JAHLPO010000021.1, read on the forward strand.
TGGTGGACGATCTGCGGGTCTTTGCCCGGGTGTCTCCCGAGCATAAGGTGATGATCGTCAAGGCCCTGCGGCAGAAGGGGTATATCGTCTCCATGACCGGCGACGGCGTCAACGACGCTCCTTCCCTGAAGGCTGCTGATATCGGCGTGGCTATGGGCATCACCGGCACCGATGTGGCCAAATCCGCTGCCGATATGGTGCTCACCGACGACAACTTTGCCACCATCCAGAAGGCCATCGAAGAGGGCCGGGGCATTTATGCCAACATCAAAAAATCGGTGCTCTTCCTGCTTTCTTCCAACTTCGGTGAGATCATCACCATGTTTGTGGCCATTCTGGCGGGCCTGGCCGCTCCCTTGAAGGCCATCCACATCCTGTGGGTCAATCTGATCACAGACTCCCTGCCCGGCCTGGCTCTGGGCGTGGACAAAAATGATTCCAAGCTCACTATGCGCCGTCCGCCCCGTGATCCTTCGGAAAGCCTGTTCGCCGAAGGCGGCCTGGCCATGACCCTCTTCTATGGCGCAGTGATCGGCCTGCTGACTTTGAGCGCCTTCCTCTTTGTGCCGGTGCGGATGCTTCTGCAGGAGGGCAGCGCCGTGACCATCGGCGCCATCGACAAGATTCTGGGCGACAGCGCCATCCTGGCCGAGAGCCAGACCTTTGCCTTCACCGTGCTGGGCATTTCCCAGCTGTTCCACGCCATCGGTATGCGCAATGTGGAAAAGTCGGTGTTCCGCAACAACCTGATGGAAAACAAGTTCATGATCCTGGCTGTGATCATCGGCTTTGCGCTCCAGATCGCTGTGACCGAGATTCCCTTCCTGGTGAAGGTGTTTGGCACATACAGCCTGCATCTCAACGAGTGGCTCATTCTGACGGCGGTGTCCGCTATTCCGCTTCTGCTTCACGAGCTGCTGGTGTCGGTGTTCCGCCACGCTTCCAAAAAGCGTAGTCAGAAAAAATAAAGCAAAAGAAAAATCCCGGGGATTTCCCCGGGATTTTTTGCGTCTTAGCGAAAGAAGGATACGGTTGGATTTTTGCAGGCGGCCACGCCGCTTATCAGCAGGAGAAGGTCTGGCTGTGAGTCTCTTCGTTGAACCAGGCGGCGTAGGCGTCCTGAAGGCGCTTCACCAGATCCTGGGCCTTGTCGCCCACCGGTTTGCCGTCAATGTGGCTCACCCGGTTGCACAAGGCGCCGGAATTGGTCACCAGTACTTCGTCGGCGTCAAAAAGCTCTGTCAGGGTGATGGGGGCCTCCTTCACCGGGATGTCCATCTTGTGGGCCAGTTCCATCAGGTGCTTGCGGGTGATACCCGGCAGGATCAGGTTGTCGGCGGGAGGAGTGCACAGTGCCCCGTCCTTGATCATCATGATGTTGCTGTGGAAGCCTTCGGTCACATAATCGCCCCGGTGATAGACGGCTTCGTCCACACCCTGCTCCACGGCTTGCTGGGCGGTGAGCACATTGGGCAGCAGGTTGAGGGTTTTTACATTGAGCATATGATGGCGGATATCCGGGGCGGTCATCAGAGTAAGCACCTTTTCCGGCGGGGTCATCTCACAGGGAGTGAGGTAGACCAGAAGATTGGCCGGTGTGCCCGCAGGAGGGAAGGCGTGACTGCGCTCTCCCGAGCCCCGGGTGGTGTGCCAGTAAAGGAGATAGCAGCCGTCCTCCACCTTGGCGCACAGGTCGCACAAAAGCTGGCGTAGTTCCTGTTTGCTCATGGCAAAGGGGATGCGGGCGGCCTGGAAGCTGCGGAAAAACCGGTCGATGTGGTCATCGATGGCAAAGGGGATGTGGTTGGCCGAGGTGGTGGCGTCGTAGACGCCGTCGCCGAAATAAAGCCCCCGATCGGTGAAGGGGACGGTGAGCTCCTCCGGAGCGCCGATCTTGCCGTTGTAATAGCCGAGACTTTTCATGGGAAAGTGCCTTCCTTTCTGTATTTTTGTAAAATGGCCGATGAAAGCAGTATACCACAGCCATTTAAAAGAGAAAAGAGCCGGAAAAATTTTCTCCGGCTCTTAGGCGGTCAAAAGCGTATTTGGTGGGTGACCTCACAAGCAAATATTTTTTGTCCGGGTATAGGAAACCTACCGGAGCAAAGAGAAGAATGGGAGCGGCGGCTTGCCGCCGGCCCTCGAGTGAGATTACTTGAGGATATAGAAATAGCCCAGCACCAGAAGGCCCAGCACGATGCGATACCAGCCAAAGGCGGTGAAATCGTGGCGGCGGATATAATGCAGGAGGAAGCGGATGGCGAAGAGGGAGACCAGGAAGGCCACAGCAGCCCCGGTGAGCAGCACAGCCCACTCAGCACCGGTAAAGGCAAAGCCCACCTTCAAAAGCCGCAGGAAGCTGGCACCCAGCATCACCGGGATGGCCAGGAAGAAGGAAAACTCCGAAGCCACTTTCCGGGAGCAGCCCAGGATGGATGCACCCAGGATGGTGGAGCCGGAACGGGAAGTGCCGGGCACCAGGGAGAGGCACTGGAATACACCGATGAGAAAGGCGGTTTTATAGCTCAGGTGGTCGATGTTATCTACCTTGGGCTTGCGTTTGTTTTTTTCCAGTACCAGAAAGGCAATGCCGTAAATGATGAGGGCCAGAGCCACCACCACAGCAGTGCTGATGCGCTCCACTGCTTCATCAAAAAGGATGCCCAGCACACCGGCAGGAATGGCGGCCACAATGATGTGCAGCCACAGGGAAACGGTGTCGATCTTCTGGTTTCGGTCCTTCTTGGGGGAGAAGGGGTTGAGCTGATGGAAATAAAGCACCACCACTGCCAGAATGGAACCCAGCTGGATCACCACCAGGAAGGTGTTCCAGAATTCCGGGGTACAGCGGAGATGGACCAGCTCGTCCAGCAGGATCATATGGCCGGTGGAGCTGATGGGAAGCCATTCGGTGATGCCCTGCACCAGGCCGAAAAGCACCGCCTTGAGAAGTTCGATCAAAAGCATAGCAGTCCTCCTTGGGATATGGGTCAAAGTTTCTGTCTGTGCCATTGTAGCACATAGCGAGGGGAAAAAGAACCGGTTTTCCCAAATTCCCGGGGATTTTTCCCCACTTGCGGCTTTTCCCAGGAGGGGTTATAATAGGGGAGCCGGAAGGCCCCGGCGGTAAACAAATGGAAAATGCAGTTTATGCGATACTTTATCTAATAAGTAAGGAGGCGCACATTCCATGAGCGAAGGGTGCACACACAACTGCGAAACTTGCAGCCAAAACTGCGGGGAACGCAATTCTCCCCGGAATATGGTGGAAAAACCCAATCCGGGCAGCCGTGTCAACAAAGTCATTGGTGTCGTCAGCGGTAAGGGTGGCGTAGGCAAGAGCTTGGTCACTTCTCTTCTGGCGGTGTCCATGCAGAGAAAGGGCTACAAGGCCGCCGTGCTGGATGCCGACATCACCGGCCCTTCCATTCCCCAGATCTTCGGCGTTCACGAAAAAGCCCGGGGCAATGGCCAGGGCATTCTGCCGGCTCACAGCGAAAGCGGCGTGGATCTGATGTCCATCAACCTGCTGCTGGAGCATGAAAGCGATCCTGTGGTGTGGCGTGGCCCGGTGATCGCCACCACCGTCAAGCAGTTCTGGACCGATGTGGTGTGGGGGGATGTGGACTTTATGTTCGTGGACATGCCTCCGGGAACCGGTGATGTGCCACTGACGGTGTTTCAGTCCCTGCCTGTGGACGGCATCATCATTGTCACCTCTCCCCAGGAACTGGTGAGCATGATCGTGAAGAAGGCCATGAAAATGGCCCAGCTGATGGATGTGCCCGTCATCGGCGTGGTGGAGAACATGAGCTATGTGGAGTGCCCCGACTGCGGCAAGAGGATCATGATCTATGGCGAGAGCAAAACCGCTCAGGCCGCCGCAGAAGAAGGTCTGCCCCTGCTGGCTCAGATGCCCATCAATCCCAAACTGGCCGCTTTGTGCGACGCCGGTAAGATTCAGGATTTCGAAGGTGATTTCCTGGACAAGGCCGTGAAAATGGTGGAGGATTTCCAGAACTGGGATCTGGAAGAGGACGAGGATTTCTAAACAAGCAAAACAGCAAAGCGGCGGCCAACCGGCTGCCGCTTTTTCTCAGAAAGGAGGGGGCTGCTTGAGGGTTTTGGTGGATGCCGATGCCTGCCCGGTGCGGGAGATCATCGTCAGGCTGTGCCGGGAAAAGCATATCCCGCTGGTGATGGTCACCGACACCAGCCACCGGATCAATGACGGATACAGCCGGGTGATCACGGTGGACAAAGGGCAGGACAGCGCCGATCTGCGCCTGGCCAATGAAATGGAAAAAGGGGATATTGTTGTGACCCAGGATTATGGGGTGGCGGCCCTGGCCCTGGGGAAGGGATGCCAGGCTGTAAGCCAGGATGGACTTTTGTTCACCGGGGAAAATATCCAAGGGCTGCTCTTTTCCCGTCATGTGGGGCAGAAGGTTCGCCGGGGCGGCGGGCGCACCCGAGGGCCGAAAAAGCGGGAAAAGGCTCAGGATGCGCTGTTTGAACAGGCGTTCCGCAAACTGCTGGAAGCCTCCCGCTAGGCAAAAAAATAAAAGCGCAGCCAACCTTGGTTAGACAAAGGTCAGGCTGCGCTTTTCTTGTGCCGTGAAACTCTCCTGGCGCAGTCCATGCGCCCAGAGAAAGAAGATCAGGCTTTTTCCGGATGCTGTTCAAAATAGTCCCGGGCAAATTTCATAAAAGCTTCGGCTGCCGGGGAAAGGGGACGGTCCTTGTGGTAGACGAAATAGAATTTCCGCTGGAGGAATTCGCTTTTCAGGTCGAAAATCAGAAGCAGGCCGAAGCGGGCGTAATCCTCTGCGGCGATGCGGGAGGTGATGGAGACGCCCAGTCCCTTGGAGACCGCCTGTTTGATGCTTTCGGTGCTGTCCATCTGGGCGATGAGATGGAGGGATTTAGGGTCCACACCCATATTGCTCAGGGATTCCTCGGTTTCCTTCCGGGTGCCGGAACCGTATTCCCGCAGGATGAAAGGCTCCTTTTTCAGCATGGACAGAGGAAAATTTCCCTTCAGTTCCCGGTATTTTTCCAGGTTGGGGGTGATGAGCACCAGCTGATCAGAGGCAAAAGGTTCAAAGACGCATTTGTTCTTTTCCAGCTGGGTTCCCACGATGCCGATTTCGGCGTCCATGTTGATGATGTGGTTGGCCACTTCCCGGCTGTCATATTGCTTCAGCTCAAAAAACAGGTTGGGATAGTCCTTGGCCATCTGGGGCAGAAGCTCGGGGAGGAGATACTGGGAGGGGACGGTGGAAGCGGCGATCTCCAGTGTGCCCCGGATATCGGTGGCGCAGCTTTTGACCGACAAAATGGCTTTGTCCCGCATCCGCAGCATTTCGCTGGCGTATTCGTAGAAGATCTTTCCCGCCTTGGAAGGGTAGACTTCCTTGGTGGAGCGGATGATGAGCTTTGTGCCAAATTCGCTTTCCAATGCGCTGATGTGAGCGCTGATGGTGGGCTGGGAAAGATAGATTTCCTCCGCCGCCTTGGAAAAGCTTTTGAATTTGATCACATTCACAAAGGCTTCCAGTTGCTTGAAATGCATAATCAGGCTTCCTTTCATTGTGGCTTCCCGCAAGGTTATCCCTTGCCAAGAGCGGTTTGTTGCGATATGATAGGCAATGACATTGGCCCACGGCCGGTGAAAACAAAAGAGAAAGGCGGTAATGGCGATGAACGGAAAACCCAGGCTCACTGAGCTGACCAAAAGCGGTGGGTGAGCATCCAAGATAGGACCGGGTGTCCTCAATGATGTCCTTGCCAAATTGCCCAAATTCCAGGACGAAAATCTGCTGGTGGGGTTTGACTCCAGCGACGATGCCGCCGTTTACAAGGTGCGGGAGGATCTGGCCATTGTGCAGACAGTGGACTTCTTCCCTCCCATGGTGGACGACCCCTATGTATTCGGCCAGATCGCGGCCACCAATTCCCTCAGCGATGTATACGCCATGGGTTCCACTCCGGCTACGGCCATGAACCTCATCTGCTTCCCTTCCTGTCTGCCGGTGAGTATTATGGGCGAGATTCTGGCGGGTGGCTATGCCAAAGTACAGGAGGCCGGAGCCATCATTGCCGGTGGCCATACCATCGAAGACGAAGAGCCCAAATACGGCCTGTGCGTCACCGGTTTCATCCATCCCAAGGATGTGCTGACAAACGCCGGATGCCAGGTGGGCGACGCCCTGGTGCTCACAAAGAGCCTGGGCACCGGCATTCTGTCCACCGGCGGCAAAGCCGATCTTCTCACCGATGGGGAATATAAGCGCATGGTGGAGCTGATGACCACCCTGAACAAATACGCCCGGGACTGCATGGTCCGGGTGGGGGCTCATGCCTGCACCGACATCACCGGCTTTGGCTTTCTGGGCCATGCCTACGAAATGGCGGCTGGCAGCGGCATGACGCTGGTCATCGATTCCCGCCGGGTGCCGGTGGAACAGAAGGCCCTGGAACTGGCCCAGGAGGGGATCATTCCCGGCGGGGCCTATAACAACCGGGGCTACCTCCAGGACGATGTGGAGATGGGGAGCGGGGTGTCTCTGGAGCTGAGCGATGTGCTCTACGATCCTCAGACCGCCGGCGGTCTGCTCATCTCCCTGCCGGAGCACAAAGCACCGGAGCTGCTGCGTCAGCTGGAAGAGTTCACCGGCGACGCCCGTTTGGTGGGGTATGTGAAGCCCTTTGACGGCAAGAGCATCGTGGTGAAGTAAAAGGCAAGAATGGTTTCCCGGCGCCGACGGCGCCGGGAACAGAGCGGGACCCGTGTGGGTCCCGCTTTTTTGTTTGTGTTAGCCCTGGGTGAGGATCTTCCGCAGGCCCTCAATGCAGGTGTCCACTTCCTCCGGGGTGTTGTGATGACTGAAGGAGAAGCGGACAGTGCCCTGGGGGAAGGTGCCCAGGCTCTTGTGGGCCCGGGGGGCACAGTGCAGGCCGCAGCGGGTCATGACGCCGTACTGGTTGTCCAGCAGGAAGGAGACTTCCGCATTGTCCATCTTCTGAAAATCAAGGGAAACAATAGCGGCCCGGTCCTGGGTATCCAGCTTGCCCACCACACGGGTGTCAGGCAGAGTGAGAGCGCCGTCGATGAACCGTTGGCAGATGGCCAGTTCCTGGCGGGCGATGTTTTCAATGCCGTATTCCTCCAGATAGGTGAGGGCCCGGTGGAGTCCGGCAATGCCTGGAAGATTCATGGTGCCCGATTCAAACCGGTCGGGCATGAAGTCGGGCACTTCTTCGCTGTCGCTGCGGGAGCCGGTGCCGCCGGAGATGAGAGGGGTCATCTGAGAGCACAGCTCATCCCGCAGCAGCATGCCGCCCACGCCCTGAGGACCACGCAGGCCCTTGTGGCCGGTGAAGCACAAAGCGTCGATGTGCATTTTTTCCATGTCGATGGGAGAGACGCCGGCGGTCTGGGCGGTGTCCACCACAAAGATCAGGCCATGGCGGGCGCAGATCCCACCTACCTGCTGGATAGGCAGCATGGTGCCGCACAGATTGGAGGCGTGGAGCATCATCACGGCCCGGGTGTTAGGGCGAATCAGGTCCTCCACCTTCTGGGGGTCCAGCACCCCGTCCCGGTCGGCCTGAGCGGCATCAAAGGTCACGCCCTGATGGGCCATCTGCACCAGAGGGCGCATCATGCCGTTGTGCTCCATGGAGCTGACGATCACATGATCTCCCGGCTTGAGCAGGCCCTTGATCACATAGTTGAGGGAGTAGGTGATGCTGGGGGTGAAGACCACATTGCGGGATTCTGAAAAATGAAACAGACGGCACAGCTGTTCCCGGGTAGTGAGCACCATGTCGGCCACTTCGTAGGCGCCTTCATAACCGCCCCGGTTGATGTTATAGGCCCCGTGCTCGATGATATCCCGGATCGCGTCTCCCACCCCAGGGGCTTTGGGGAAGGAGGTGCTGCCGTTGTCGAAATAGATTTTCTCCACGATAAACCCTCCAATAAAAGGGCCGTTTCGTCCCAAAGGGACACGGCCCGTCCAGATGTACCCTTATTATACATGAAAGGCGGGGACAAGACCATGTTTATTGATAAAATCTATAAATGCCATTTGAAATATTAAAAATAAGTATTATACATTTGGGAAGGTATGGGATAAAATGGGCGGAGAAATCAATGGGGCGCAGGCCCCAAGAAAAAAGAAGGGGAATGAAGAACATGAAGAACAAAAAGACGCTATGGATGATCCTCACCGGTTTGATCATCGGCGCCATTTCGGTGGTGCTGGTGGCCAATGGCAATCCCAAGAACATGGGATTCTGCATCGCCTGCTTTATCCGGGATATCGCCGGCGGCGTGGGAATGCATCAGGCGGCCATCGTGCAGTACATCCGGCCGGAGATCATTGGTCTGGTGCTGGGCGCTTTGATTATGTCGGTGGCCGGCAAGGAGTTCAAGGCCCAGGGAGGCTCTTCTCCCGCCACCCGGTTCGTGCTGGGCTTTTTCGTCATGGTGGGTGCACTGATGTTTTTGGGCTGCCCCCTGCGGATGGTGCTGCGCATCGCCGGCGGCGATCTGAATGCTGTTGTGGGCCTGGTAGGTTTTGTGGTGGGCATCCTGGCCGGTATTTTCTGCCTGAACCAGGGCTTCAGCCTGCGGCGCACCTATGAGCAGAGCCCTCTGGAAGGCGGCATGATCTCTGCCATCAATGTGGCCCTTCTGGTGTTGGTGGTGGCTGCACCTCCTGTGATCTATTTCAGCACAGAAGGCCCTGGCTCCATGCGGGCCCCTCTGCTGCTGGCTCTGGCTGCCGGTCTGGTGGTGGGCGCGCTGGCCCAGAAGACCCGCCTTTGCATGGTGGGCGGCATCCGGGATGCCGTGCTCTTTAAGGACTTTTATCTGCTGTGGGGCTTTATCGCCATCATCGTGGCCGCCCTCATCGGCAACCTGATCACAGGTAACTTCACTCTGGGCTTTGCCGGTCAGCCGGTGGCTCATACCGACGGCCTGTGGAACGCTCTGGGCATGGTGCTGGTGGGCTTTGCCAGCGTGCTGCTGGGCGGCTGCCCTCTGCGCCAGCTGATCCTGGCCGGCAGCGGCAACAGTGACAGCGCCATTACCGTGCTGGGCCTCTTTGTGGGCGCTGCTTTCTGCCATAATTTCAAGCTGGCCGCTTCTGCCGAAGGCCCCACGCCCAATGGCAAGATCGCTGTGATCGTGGGTCTTGTGGTGGTGGCTGTCATCGCCTTTGTAAACATCCAGAAACAGAAAAAGAACAGCTAGGAGGAAAGAATCATGGCTGACAACAATGTGGTAGACGCCCGGGGCCGTTCCTGCCCCGAACCTGTGATCCTCACCAAGAAGGCTTTGAGCAAAAACGGCAACAAGGCCCAGGTGCTGGTGGACAATCAAGTGGCTGTTGACAATATCACTCGTTTCGCCGAAAATAAAGGTCTGAAGGTCTCCGTCACAAAAGGGGATGGAGAGTTCAAGCTGACCATCGGTTAAAAACAAAAGGAAAAGGAGCGGCAGCCGTGACCTATATCGCCACATTTTACACTCATTTCGGCGCTTTGACCTTTCAGCGGGAACAAAAGCGCCGGGGACTTAATGCCCAGATGATGCCGGTGCCCCGGGCTCTCAGCGCCTCTTGCGGCGTGTGCGTGCGCTTTGCCCAGGAAGAGGCACCCCAGGTGGAAGGGGCCACCGATCTGGAAGGGCTTTATCAGGAGGAAAATGGCGGTTACCGCTGCGTTTTCCAGGCGGAATAGAAAAAAGGCCGGCAAGTCCGGCCTTTTTTCCTGTTTTCCCGGCCTTGCGGGAGGGCTTGGGGATGATGTATAATAAGTGCACTATGGCCGCCTTTTGGGCGGGACGATGAATTTTCAAAAGACAGGATGAGATAGAGATGGAGATCAAAAAAGAATTGCTGCGCTCGATCCCCAAGGTGGACGAGGTGCTGGCCCAGCCCCAGGTGAAAAAAGCCATGGAAGAGGGCCGCAGCCAGGTGACCGACGGGGTGCGCCAGGTGTTGGACGGTCTGCGGGAGCAGATCCTCCGGGGCGAAGAGCCGGACCTGACCCTGGAAGGGGTGACCCGGGCGGTGCTGCAGCAGGTGGAGGAAAACAGCCGCATGAGCCTGCGGCCGGTGATCAACGGCACCGGTATTGTGTTGCACACCAACCTGGGCAGAGCGGTGATGTGCCATGAGGCCGCCCAGGCTGCCATGGATGTGGCGGAAAACTACAACACTCTGGAGTATGACTGCGAAAAGGGACGCCGGGGCAGCCGGTACAGCCATGTGGAGGATCTGATTTGCCGCCTCACCGGGGCGGAAGCCGCTTTGGTGGTCAACAACAACGCCGCCGCCGTCATGCTGGTGCTGGGCACCATGGCGAAGAACAAGCAGCTCATCGTTTCCCGTGGGGAGCTGGTGGAGATCGGCGGCTCCTTCCGTGTGCCCGAGATCATGGAGCAGAGCAACTCCACCTTGCTGGAGGTGGGCACCACCAACAAGACCCATCCTTCGGATTATGAAAACGCTATCGGCCCGGATACTGCCGCATTCCTTAAGGTGCACACCAGCAACTATAAGATCATGGGCTTTACAGAGGAAGTGTCGGTGGAAGAGCTGGTGGAGATGGGCAAGCGCCACGATCTGCCGGTGATCTACGACCTGGGCAGCGGTGCGCTGGTGGATCTGGCCCAGTACGGCATCGAAAGCGAGCCCACAGTGCAGCAGGCCATGGCCGCCGGAGCCGATGTGACCTCTTTCAGCGGAGACAAGCTGTTGGGAGGACCTCAGGCTGGCATCATCATCGGCAAAAAGAAATATGTGGACGCCATGAAGAAAAATCCCCTCACACGGGCGCTGCGCATCGACAAATTGACCCTGGCCGCGTTGGAAGCCACTTTGCGCATCTATCTGGAGCCCGATGAGATCGCCCGGAAGATCCCTACCTATCGGATGCTCTCCATGTCCATGGATGAACTGCGCAGCAAGGGCAACCGTCTGCTGCGCCGTCTGAAAAAGGTGCCCGGCCTTTCCTGTGCTCTGTCTCAGGAGGAAGGCCAGGTGGGTGGCGGCAGCGTGCCCACCCAGATGCTTCCCACCTGGGCGGTGGCCATGGAACATGAAAGCGTTACCGTGGATCAGATGGAAAGCCGGCTGCGCTCCTGCCGCATCCCGGTGATCGGCCGCATCTCCAAGGATCGTCTGCTGCTGGATATGCGCACCGTACAGGAAGAGTATTTTGGCTATATCGCCCAGTGTCTGCTGGAGGTCACAGGGGGCGCCAAGTAAAAGCGCCGGGGAGGAATCACAATGAACAACATCATCATCGGCACCGCCGGTCATGTGGACCACGGCAAAACCTGCCTGATCCGGGCACTCACCGGCATTGAAACCGACCGGCTGCGGGAGGAAAAGAAGCGGGGCATCACCATTGAGCTGGGTTTTGCTTATCTGGACCTGCCCGACGGCGGGAGAGCGGGCATCATCGATGTGCCTGGCCACGAAAAATTCGTCCGCAATATGCTGGCGGGGGCGGGAGGCATCGACCTGGCCCTGCTCATCGTGGCCGCCGACGAAGGGGTCATGCCCCAGACGGTGGAGCACCTGGGTATTTTGTCCCTGCTGGAGATCCAGCACGGCATCATCGTCCTCACCAAGACCGATATGGTGGACGAGGACTGGCGGGAGCTGGTGGCCGAGGACATCCGCAGCCAGGTGAAGGGCACTTTCCTGGAGGATGCCCCCCTCATTCCGGTATCCTCCTATACCGGCGAGGGTATTGAGGAACTGCGTCAGGAGATTTTCCGCCAGATCTCCCTGCTGGGAGGCAAAAAGCTGGACATCCCCTTCCGTATTCCGGTGGACCGGGTCTTTTCCATGGAAGGCTTCGGCACCGTCATCACCGGCACCATGATCGAAGGCCAGCTGAAAGAAGGGGATGAGGTGATGCTCTACCCCGGGGAGAAGATGGGCAAGGTGCGCAACATCCAGGTGCACTCCCAGAGCGTGGGCACCGCCTATGCCGGACAGCGGGTGGCGGTAAACTTCTCCAACCTGAAAAAAAGCGATATCCAGCGTGGCGATGTGGTGGCCGTGCCCGGCTCCATGCACACCACCATGATGGTGGATGTGCGCTTGAATGTGCTGAAAGATGCCAAACGGGTCATCAAAAACACCAGCCGTCTTCATTTCTACCACGGCAGCCGGGAAGTGCTGTGCAAAGCGGTGCTGCTGGAAGGAGATGTGCTGGAAGCGGGCCAGAGCGCCTTTGCCCAGCTGCGGCTGGAAGAAGAAGTGGCCCTCAAGGCAGGAGACCATTTTGTGGTGCGGTTTTATTCCCCTCTGGAGACCGTGGGCGGCGGTGTGGTGCTGGACCCCAGCCCCTTTAAGCGCCGTCGTGGGGATGAACAGGCTCTGGAAGGGCTGCGGGTGCTGGAAAAAGGCAGTCTGAAAGATAAGATCGAGCAGGGCATCCGGGAAGGAAGCACTCACTACCGGCTGTTGGATTTTGTGGCGGTGCAGTTTGGCACCAGCCTGGAAGAGGCCAGAGCTTTGGCCAGAGAGCTGGAGCAGGAGGGAAAGATCGTTCGGATTGCCGGAGACCTGTACCTCCACCGGGATTTTGCCGAAGCCCAGGGCAAGCGCCTCAGCGAGATTTTGCGGGAGTATCACACCGCCAATCCCTTGAAAGAGGGCATGAAGAAGGAAGAGGTGCGCACCCGGTTTCTGCCCCGCCAGGAGCAGGCGGTGGCTGACGGTATGCTGGCCTATTATGAAAAAGTGGAACGGATCAAGATCGTAAATGGTCTGGTGTCCCTGTTCAAATTCAAGGTGAAACTGGACGAAGAAGCCTCCCGGATGATGAAGGAGATGGAAAAAATCTATCTGGACGGGGGTTATGCGCCGCCAGCCACCGAGGATGTGCTGGCCCAGATGGGCAAGGACCAGAAAAAGGCCCAGCAGGTGCACAACGCCCTGATCGGCGCCGGAATCCTGGTGCGGATGGATGCCCAGATCTGCTTTGCCCGGCAGCACTATGATGAGGCGGTGGAGCAGATCAAGGAGCAGATCCGTGCCCAGGGACAGATCACCTTGGGCGAAGTGCGGGATCTGCTGGGAACCTCCCGAAAATACGCCATGGTGATTCTGGAAACCCTGGATCGGGAAAAGGTCACCAAAAAAGTGGGAGACGCCCGGGTGCTTCTGTAAATCGTTTCATAAAAATCAAAAAGCCTGCCGGAGAATCCTCTCCCGTTTCAGACTGTCGAAAAACCTATATAACGAAAAGGGTCGTCCGCCCTACCCCTATAAATCCGCAAAAAGCCGCGACCTGTGCGTGGCTTTTTGCACTTCTCAAGGGGCAAGTGTGCGCCAAAGGCGTGCATACAGCCCCTTGCAAAAACTCGAAAAAGTGGCCTAAGCCACTTTTTCGACACGCTCAAG